>NZ_CAXTII010000025.1:0-33145 GCF_964244235.1 uncultured Sphingomonas sp. | reverse complement strand
CGGATCGCCGGGTCGAGCCCGGCATGATAGGCGCGCGTCGGTCGGCCGGTCTTCGCCAGCGCATCCGCCAATTTCTCGGTCGCGGCGCGGGTCTGCGCATAGACGATGCCCGGGCCCGGGGTCGCGGCGATCACGTCGGTGATCTGCCGCGTCACCTGATCGCGGGGGGCAATGGTGTAGCGGATATTGGGCCGGTCGAACCCGGATATGATCAGCCCGTCGGCGGGAATGCCGAGCTGTTGCAGGATATCGGCACGCGTATGCGCGTCAGCGGTCGCGGTCAGCGCGAGGCGCGGGACGTCGGGGAACGCGTCGAGCAGCGGACGGAGCAGCCGGTAGTCGGGGCGGAAGTCATGCCCCCATTCGCTGACGCAGTGCGCTTCGTCGATCGCGAACAGGCAGAGCGGCGCTTGTCCCAGCATTTCGCGGAACGACGCGTTCGAGGCGCGTTCGGGCGCGACATAGAGCAGATCGAGTTCGCCGTTCCGGAACCGCGCGATCGTCTCGGCCCGATTCTCGTCGACGCTGGTCAAGGTCGCCGCCCGAATGCCGACCGCGGTGGCGGCGCGCAACTGGTCGTGCATCAGCGCGATCAGCGGGCTGACGACGACGCAGCAGCCGTCCATCATCGTCGCGGGCAATTGATAGCAAAGCGATTTCCCCGCCCCCGTCGGCATCACCGCCAGCGTCCGCTCGCCCGCCAGCACACGGTGCACGACATCCGCCTGCACGCCGCGGAACGCCGGGAAGCCGAAGATGCGGTGGAGGTCGGGCAGCGGATCGGGGATCATCGTTAGCGGCTTATACCGATCGCAGGGCCGGCGGCGAGGGGGAACGCCGCTTCATCGCCACGATCGCAGCGTCGAGCGCGGAGAGGAAGCGGGAGCGGTCCTTCGGCCCGAAGGGGGCGGGGCCGCCGATGATGTCGCCGCCTGCGCGCAGGTCGGCCATGATCGCTCGGGTCGCGACCGCAGCCCCGATCGACGCCGTGGTGAAGGGCTTGCCGATCGACGACAGCACCGTCGCGCCGGCCTTCAGGCAGCGGTCCGCCAGCAGTATGTCGGCGGTGACGACGATGCTGGTCGCGTTGCATTGCTCCGCGATCCAGTCGTCCGCAGCGTCGAAGCCATCGCCGACGACCACGCGGTCGATCAACGGGTGGTCGGGGATGCGGATGCGCTGGTTGGCGACGATCGCGACGGGGACGGCGTAGCGCCAGGCTACCTTGTAGATCTCGTCCTTCACCGGGCAGGCGTCGGCGTCGACGAGGATGCGTAAGGGTGGGGTCATGGTTCTCCGATCACCCTTGCTCCCACCCCCCAATCTCCACCCCGGCGAAGGCCGGGGCCCAGTTAGGAAAACGGTAATGGTGAGGTCACCACGCCGTTACCGACTGCATTGCAACTGGGCCCCGGCCTTCGCCGGGGTGGTAGGAAAGGCAAGCGGCGGGATAGGAGCGCAGCGGGCGGAACCCTCAGCGCTGCCCCCCAGGCCGCCCGTGATGCGGTTTCGCGTGGTGGCGCGGGGCCGACCCCGCCCCGCCGGTCGGTCGCACCGACATCACGCGGCGCGGTTCACGCGCTGGCGCGGCGGCGGCACCCGGACCGCCCTCGGCGGGCATTATCGCGATGCCCGTCTCGTCTTCAGCCTCCGGCTTGGCGGTGCGCAGGATCGAGGCAGCAAAGCGCGCGGCAACCGCGCGCGGCACCTCGATCATCGTCTCGTTCTGCGCGATGCGGATCGCGCCGATCTCCGCCTTGGTGACGTGGCCGCGGCGGCAGATCAGCGGCAGCAGCCATCGCGGATCGGCATTCTGGCGGCGGCCGACATCCATCCGGAACCAGACCGTGTCGTCGAACCCGGCGCGTGGCCCCGCATTGGTCTGCGAATCGCGTTCGCGGGGTGCCGCGGCACCGGCGTCGATCAGCTCCTCCGCCGAGGGCAGCGCCGCGCGGTGCAGGTGGACGAGCGCGGCGGCAATGTCCTCGGGCGTCTTCTCCGCCATCAGCCGTTCGGCGAGCGTCCGGTCCTCGTCGTCGATCTCCACGGGGGCGAGCAAAGCCGTGACGAGGCGTTCGCGGTCGTTCGCGCGGATGTCGTCCGCGGTCGGCGCGTTGATCCATTCCGCGGCGATCCGTGCGCCGCGCAGCATCCCCTCGACCCGGCGGCGGCGCGGATAGGGCACGACCAGCACCGCGGTGCCCTTGCGGCCGGCGCGCCCGGTGCGGCCCGAGCGGTGCTGCAACGTCTCGGCGTCGCGCGGCAGTTCGACATGGACGACGAGGCTGAGCGTCGGCAGATCGATCCCGCGCGCGGCGACGTCGGTCGCGACGCAGACGCGGGCACGACGATCACGCAACGCCTGGAGCGCGGCGTTGCGTTCGTTCTGGCTATGCTCGCCCGACAGGGCGACCGCGGCGAACCCGCGCTCGACCAGACTGGCGTGCAGATGCCGGACATTGTCGCGCGTCGCGCAGAACAGCATCGCGGTCTCCGCTTCGTGAAAACGCAGCAGGTTGATGACCGAATGCTCGATGTCGGACGGCGAGACGGTAATGCACTGATAGCTGATATCGCCATGACCGCGATCCTCGCCCACCGTCGAGATGCGCACCGCGTCGCGCTGGTAGCGCTTGGCGAGCGCGACGATCGGGCGCGGCATGGTGGCGGAGAACAGCAACGTCCGGCGGCCGTCGGGGGTGCCGTCGAGGATCTGCTCGAGATCCTCGCGAAAGCCCATGTCGAGCATCTCGTCCGCCTCGTCGAGCACCACCGCGCGCAGCCCCGACAGGTCGAGTGCGCCGCGTTCGAGATGATCGCGCAGGCGGCCCGGCGTCCCGACGACGATGTGCGCCCCATGCGCGAGGCTGCGGCGCTCCTTCGAGGCGTCCATCCCGCCGACGCAGGTCGAAATGCGCGCGCCCGCCTTGGCATAGAGCCAGGCGAGTTCGCGGCTGACCTGGAGCGCCAGTTCGCGCGTCGGGGCGACCACGAGCGCGAGCGGCAGGCGCGCGGGCGGCAGTTGGCCGTCGGTCATCAGTTCGTTGGCGAAGGCGAGCCCGAAGGCAACGGTCTTGCCCGAACCGGTCTGCGCGGAGACGATCAGGTCGCGGCCGACCGCTTCGGGCTCGATGACCTGCGCCTGGACGGGGGTGAGCGCGTCGTAGCCACGCGCCGCGAGCGCTTCCGACAGAAGCGGGGGGATGGTTTCAAATGACATAGGTCGTCCAAGATGGGGGACGCCGCCACCACGGCAAGGCATCCATGCGTCAGAGCGCCTGGCCCGCGGCCCACCCGCTCGCCCACGCCCATTGGAAATTATAGCCGCCGAGCCACCCGGTGACATCGACCGCTTCGCCCACCGCATACAGGTTTTGCACGCGTTTGGCTTGCATTGTTTGCTGCGACAGCTCCGTGGTCGAGATTCCGCCCGCGGTGACCTCGGCCTTCGCATAGCCTTCGCTGCCGTTCGGGGTGAAGGACCATGACGCCAATCGCCGTTCCGCGTCGGCGAGCGCGCGGTCGGTGGCGGTGCCGAGCTCGCCCGGAAGGGCGAGCCGGTCGGACAGCGTCTCGGCGAGGCGGTCGGACAGATGCGCCCCCAGTACCCGCCGTAAAGCCGTACGTGGGCGAGCGCGCTTCTCCGCGGCGAGCCAGCCGGGGGCGGCGCCGGGGAGGAAATCGATCGCGACCGATTCGCCGCGTCGCCAATAGGACGACACCTGCAGGATCGCCGGCCCCGACAGGCCGCGGTGCGTGAACAGCGCCGCTTCGCGAAACGCCGCCTTGCCGCAGCGCGCGACGACATCCGCGGAGACGCCCGACAGCGACCGGAACAAGGTCTCTTCGCCGCCGAGCGTCAGGGGAACGAGCCCGGGGCGCGGCTCGACGATCTTCAGCCCGAACTGGCGGGCGAGGTCGTAGGCGAAATCGGTCGCGCCCATTTTCGGGATCGACGGCCCGCCGGTCGCGATCACCAGCGCGGGCGCGGTGAGGGTGCGGTCGCCGATCTGCACGGCGAACCGCGCATCGGCATGGCTGACGCCGCGCACCGGCTGGCCGAGCGCGAGATCGACATGCCCCTTCGCGCATTCGTCGAGCAGCATCGCGACCACCTGCCGCGCGGAACCGTCGCAGAACAGCTGCCCCAGCGTCTTTTCGTGCCAGGCGATGCCGTGGGCCTCGATGAGCGCGAGGAAATCGGACGGGGTGTAGCGGCTGAGCGCGGAGCGCGCGAAATGCGGGTTGGCCGACAGATAGCGGTCGGGCGTGGTCGCGCTGTTGGTGAAATTGCACCGCCCGCCACCGGAGATCAGGATCTTCTTGCCCACCTCGTCCGCGTGATCGACCAGCAGGATCCTGCGCCCCCGCTGCCCGGCGACGCTCGCCGCCATCAGCCCGGCGGCCCCCGCACCGAGGATAATGGCGTCGTAGGTCATGGGGGTGGCGGATAGCAGGTGGTGCGGGGAAGGACAGTGCCCGGCATCCGCTCATCCCCCGTCACCCCGGCCTCGTGCCGGGGTCCATAGTGCCGCGTGTACAACGGCCGGTGGATTCGCGGCACGATGGATGCCGGGACGAGCCCGGCATGACGAATCAGTGACGCCCCCGGTTTCGCCCTCCCCGGCGAAGGCCGGGGCCCATTTGCCAAGGCCGTCGTTGCGGAGCGCATGCCATTGCCACGAGCGTCTTCCCTGATCGACCCCGCCTCCGCCGGGGAGGGGACGGTGGCGGGCAGCCGGCGTACGCCTTATCGGTCGTCCCAATGCTGAAACTCTTCTTCGACGGCGGATGCCGGCCCAATCCCGGGCCGATGGAGACCGCCGTCGTCGCGCGCGGGGTGGTGCATGTCGCGACCGGGCTGGGGATCGGCAGCAACGACGAGGCCGAGTGGCTGGCCGCGCGCCATGCGCTGGCGGTGGCGCGCGATCTGGGCGAGACCGATATCGTCTTGCTGGGCGATTCGGCGCGGATCATCGCGCAGGCCAAGGGTGCGCGGTGCGGGAGCGATGTCCTGCGCGCGCACCGCGATGCCTTCGTCGCCGATGCGGCAATCTTTGCGCGCGTCCGCATTCGCCGGATCGCGCGCGCGCAGAACCTGGCGGGGCAAGCGCTCGAAGCGCTGCACGGACGCCGCTGACCTCGACCCGTGCGGCGCTTTGCAGTAGCGGCGGTCGCTCGCCATGACCAAGCCAGCCCCCGTCCGCGTCGCCGCGCTGTACCGCTTCGCGCGCTTTCCCGATCCGCACGCGTTGCGCGGGCGGCTGGAGGCGATTTGCCGCGCGAACGGCGTGAAGGGCACATTGCTGCTCGCGACCGAGGGGATCAACGGGACGATCGCGGGCGCGCCGGACGCGATCGACGCGGTCCTCGCACATATCCGCACGCTCCCCGGCTGCGCGGCGATCGAGGTCAAGGACGCCGCCGCCGGTGCGATGCCGTTCCACCGGCTGAAAATACGCATGAAGGCGGAGATCGTGACGATGGGCATCGCGGTCGATCCGATCGCGGATGTCGGCACCTATGTCGCCCCCGCCGGCTGGAACGCGCTGATCGACGATCCCGGGACGATCGTGATCGACACGCGCAACGCCTATGAGGTGAAGATCGGCAGCTTTGCGGGCGCGATCGATCCGGACACGGCGAGCTTTCGCGACTTCCCCGCCTGGTTCGCCGCGCACCGGGGCGACATCGCGGGCAAGCGGATCGCGATGTTCTGCACCGGCGGCATCCGCTGCGAGAAGGCGACCGCGTATCTGAAGCGCGAGGGCGTCGAGGACGTCTTCCACCTGGAGGGCGGCATCCTGCGCTATCTGAAGGAAATGCCCCAAGCGGACAGCCGCTGGCAGGGCGAATGCTTCGTGTTCGACGAACGGGTCGCGGTCGGGCATGCGCTCGCGCCCGGCAGCCACACGCTGTGCCGCGGATGCCGGATGCCCGTCTCGCCCGCGGATCGGGCGTCGCCGCTGTACGAGGAGGGCGTCGCCTGCCCCGCCTGTCACGGGACCCGCGATTCGGTGTCGCGCGCAGGCTATGCCGAACGTCACCGGCAAGCGCAGCTGGCCGAAGCGCGCGGTGAGGCGCATGTCGGCGCGACCTATGCTCCACACCCGTGATCCACGGCGTCGCTGACCCTGACGACCCCCGGATCGCGGCGTATCGCGATATCCGGGAACGCGATCTGGTCGGGCGGCAGGGGCTGTTCGTAGCGGAGGGACGCGTGGTGCTGGCGATGTTGCTGGCCTCGACCCGTTTTGCCGCGCGGTCGCTGCTGATCGCCGCGCACCGGGTGGCGGCGCTTGCCGACCTGATCGCGCGGGTGCCGGACGGGGTGCCGGTCTATGCCGCCGGACAGCCCGTGCTCGACGCGATCGCCGGGTTTCCGCTCCACCGCGGCATCCTGGCGATCGGGGAGCGGCGCGAGCCGTCGTCCGCCGATGCGCTGCTGGCGTCGCTGCCCGAGCGCGCCACCGTCGTCGCGCTGAGCGGCATCGCCAACCACGACAATATGGGCGGCATCTTCCGCAACGCCGCCGCGTTCGGCGCGGACGCGGTGGTGATGGACGGCGATTGCTGCGACCCGTTGTACCGCAAGGCGATCCGGGTGTCGGTGGGCGCGGTGCTGACCGTGCCGTTCGTGACGTTGGCGGCGGGAGAGGATTTGGTCGGCATGCTCCAGGCGCATTGGTTCGACGTGCTCGCCCTGAGCCTGACCGGTGAGCGGATGCTGGACGGGGTCGTGCCGGGTCCACGGACGGCGTTACTGTTCGGGGCGGAAGGGCAGGGGCTCCCCGCGGCGATGGTGTCGCGCGCTACGGGGGTGCGGATACCGATGGCGGCGGGGTTCGATTCGCTCAACGTCGCGACGACGAGCGGGATCGTGTTGCATCATGTGATGGGGCGCTGAACCGCCGTCCCAATCCCCTCCCCGGCGAAGGCCGGGGCCCAGGTGCGAGACGATCGTGGCAAAGCGAACCGCTTCCTCATCAGAACCTGCGCAACTGGGCCCCGGCCTTCGCCGGGGTGGCGTAGTAGTGGCGGTGACGTCGAGCGCTGCTACTTCCCCTTTCCCATCCACCGATCCATCCAGCCCAGCACCTCGCCATACCATTGCCGCGAATCGGTCGGCTTCAGCACCCAGTGATTCTCGTTCGGATTCACCACCAGCCGCGACGGGATCCCCCGCCGCTGCAGCGCGGTGAAGGCGGCGATGCCCTGCGTATAGGGGATGCGGAAATCCTTCTCGCCGGTGATGACCAGCATCGGCGTCTTCCATTGCGCGACGTAATTGACCGGGTTCCATTTCTCGAACGCCTGCGGGTCCTCGTAATAGGGATGTCCGCCATGTTCCCATTCGTCGAACCACAATTCCTCGGTCTCGTACGCCATGGCGCGCGCGTCGAAGACGCCGTCATGCTGGACGATGCACTTGAACCGGTCCGCCCAATTGCCCTCGATCCAGTTCATCATATAGCCGCCATAGGACGCGCCGAGCGCGCAGGCATTGGTCGCGTCGAGCCAGCCGAACTTGTCGGTCGCCGCCTTCAGCCCCGCCTTCAGATCCTCGAGCGGCGCACCGCCCCAGTCGTTGCTGATTTCGTCGGTGAAGGCCTGGCCGTACCCCGTCGACCCGTGGAAATCGACCGCGACAAGGCCATAGCCCGCGCCGGCGAACACCGCGGGGTTCCAGCGGTACGACCAGCTGTTGTTGCTCGATCCCTGCGGCCCGCCATGGACCATGAACGCGATCGGCACCTTGCCCGATGAGCCGTACGGCTTGACCGCATAGCCCCAGACCTTGTCGCCCTTCGCGCCCGTGAAGCTGAACCGCGTGACGGTCGGCAGGTCGATCCCGGCGAGCTTGTCGGCATTGACGCTGGTCAGCCGAGTCGATCGCTTGCCCGTTGCCACGTAGAAATCGTCGGGCGCGACGAGGCTGTTCATCGCATAGACCACACCCTTCGCGGTCGGCACGACGGCATCGACATTGCCTTGCTCCGTCAGCCGCGCGATCTTGCCGGTGGCAGGATCGACCGACCATACCGGGTTCTCCTGCGTGTCCTCCGCGGTGACGTAGATCGTCTTCGAATCGGGCGACCACGCGATTGATCCGATCGACCGGTCCCATCCCTCGGTGACGACACGCGCCCGCCCGCTCGCCAGGTCGCGGACCGTCAGCACCTGCCGGTCGGCCTCGAACCCTGCGCGCTTCATCGCGACATAGGCGAGGCTGCGGCCGTCGGGGGAGACGGTCGGCAGCGTATCGGTCGCCCTGTTGGCGGCGGTCAGGCTTACCGGCGCGGCGGAGCCGTCCGCGGGGGCCGAGAAAATGTCGAGATTGGTCGACAAGGGCTCGATCCGCCCCGCCTCGCGCAGCGCGAAATACACCGTGCGGCCGTCCGCGCCCCAGGATATCTCCTCGGCCCCGCCATTGGGCTTGGACGGGGTGTCGCCGACGAGCCCGTGCTCGATCGCGACGCCGTCGCCCGGCGCGCCGTCCTTCGTCAGCGGCAGGACGAAGAGCTGCGACCGGTTGCCGTCCGCCCAGGTGTCCCAGTGCCGCACGAACAGCTGGTCGTAGGTGCGCGCCTGCCCCGCGTTCGGGTCCTTCTTCACGTGCACCGGGGCGAGCGTCGGCGCGCCGGGCAGACGATCGGCCCAGATCAGCAGCTTGTCGCCGGTGGGCGCGACCTTGAACCCGCCGAACCCGCCCTGGAAACCGGTGAGCTTGCGCGCACCCGTGCCGTCGATCGCGACCGACCAGACCGCATCGTCGCCGCCCTTGTCCGACTGGAAATAGACGGTGCGGCCGTCGTTCGCGAATTGCGGGCTTGTTTCGTTGACGTCCGCGTCCGCGATCAGTTTCTCCGGCTTCGCGCCGCGCCGCGTCAGGTCGAGCCGCCACAGATCGTAGCGGCCCTTGTTGGCGGCGAGGTCGGTCTCGCGCTGCTGCCAGACGAGCCAATGCCCGTCCTTCGACACCGCCGGCGATCCGACGCGGGACAGCATCGTGACGTCGGCGATGGTGAGCTGGCGCGCCATGGCGGGTGTCGCGACGGTCGCGGCGAGTGCGAGCAGGCTCGCGGTGAGGATCCTCTTCATGGGCCGGTTAGAGCGCAAGCGGTGCCAACTGGCAATCGCCTGCCGATGGGTGCAAATAGCGGGCGAAGGAGCCCCCCATGGATAGCCTCGATACCGCCGACCGCTGGACCACCGACTGGACCGCCGCGGGCGCGGACGAACTGCCCGACCTGATCGAGCTGCGCCGCGCGATCCACGCCGACCCCGAGGTCGGGCTCCACTGTCCCCGTACGACGCAGAAGGCGAAGGCGGCGCTTGCGGGACTGCCGCTGGAGATTCGCGAGGGGCCGTCGACGACGGGCTTCGTCGCGATCCTGCGCGGCGGACGCGGACAGATGGGCGACAATGGCCGCACCGTGCTGCTGCGCGGCGACATGGACGCGCTGCCGATGCAGGAGGAGACCGGCCTGCCCTTCGCGTCGCGCAACGCCGGCGCGATGCATGCGTGCGGGCATGATTCGCACACCGCGATGCTGGTCGGCGCGGCGCGGGCATTGTGCGCGCGGGCCGAGACCCTGCCCGGCACGGTCGTCTTCATGTTCCAGCCGGGCGAGGAAGGGCATCACGGCGCGCGCTTCATGATCGACGACGGGCTGCTGGGCGACCCCGCGCCCGACGCGGCGTTCGCGCTCCACATCTCGCCCAACATGCGCTCGGGGCTGGTCGTCGGACGGCCCGGCGCGATGCTCGCGTCGGCGGATACGCTGCACGCGACGGTCACCGGGCGCGGCGGGCATGCCGCGATGCCGCAGGACGGGATCGACCCGATCCCGATCGCCTGCGAGATCGTGACCGCGCTGCAGACGTTCATCGGTCGGCGAATCGCGGTCAGCGACCCCGCGGTGCTGTCGATCACGAAGATCAACGCCGGCTCCGCGCACAACGTCATCCCCGGCGAGGCAACGATGCTTGGCACGCTGCGCACCTTGTCGGAAGACACGCGCGACGATGCATGCGGCGTTCCACCGGATCGTCGGGCATGTCGCGCTGGCGCATGGCGCGGTGGGCGAGGCGCGGATCGACACGGGCTACCCGGTGACGGTGAACGACCCGCGCGGTGCGGCCCTGGTCGAGCGCGCTGCGATCGCGCTTGGCGGCGAGGACGGCTATCGCCAGATGCCCGCGCCGATGATGGGGGCGGAGGATTTCTCCTACGTCCTTCGCCAGGCGCCGGGCGCGATCGCGTTCATCGGCGTCGCGCCGGACGGCAGCGATCCTGCAACCAACCCGCCGCTGCACAATACGCGGATGACGATCGACGAGGCGGTGATGGCCAAGGGTGTCGCGCTGCATTGCTCGGTCGCGGAGCGGTTCCTGCATGCCGGGTTCGAGGGGTAGGTCCTCTACCGTCACCCCGGCCCCGTGCCGGGGTCCAGGGCCACCAAGGCTTCGCTTGCGGCTCCGGATGCCGGGACGAGCCCGCATGACGACGCGGTTAGGCGTGTTCGAACGCGATATCCTCCGCCACGACGACGCGACAATTGCGGGAAGATATTCTCCACCGCGAAGGCATGCTGCGCGGCCGACCGCGCCGAGCACAGGTCCTCGACGATCACGAGGTCATAGCCAAGTTCCCACGCCGATCGCGCGGTCGATTCGACGCCCATGTTGGTCGCGATGCCGGCAAGGACGATCGTCTTGACCCCGCGGCGGCGCAGTTGCAGGTCGAGATCGGTGCCGGTGAACGCGCCCCAATGATGCTTCAGCACGACGACGTCCCCGTCCCGGTGCAGCCCCTCGACCAGCGCCATCCACCCCGGCGGTGTCCCGCCCGGCGGGATCGCCATCGGCTGATCGACATTCTGCGGTGGCCGTTCGGCGTCGTTCCGGAAAACCGACATGGACCAGCACCACGGGCGCGCCGGCTTCACGAAAGCGCGCGGCCATGTCCTTCGCTCCGGCGACGATCTGGTGCGACGGCCTGGGCGCGACGTCCATCGCGACGATCCCCTGCTGGAGATCGATCAGGACGAGCGCGGTGGCGGCTGGATCGAAGACGGGCATGATCGGCATTCCCAATGGCAGGTCCGTCCCGAACGATCGCCCTGCCCCCCGCGTTCCTACACCCCCGCCGCCAGTGGTGCGAAGCGTGCGACCTGGCGGCCGATCAGCCGCAATTGTTCGACGACCGCGGGGTCGCTCGCGCCGCCTTCGTCGTCGAATTTCGTGATCGCGGAATTGATCGCCGCGGCGAACGGCGTCGGCCAGCCGCGCAGCGCATGCACGATCGACCGGAGAGCGGCGATCGTCGATCCCGTCGCCTGCCAGCCATACGCCGTCGCGATCAGCCCGACGGGCATATCCGCCAGATAGGGTCGTGTTTCGTCGCGCGCGGTCTCCTCCAGCAGGTCGAGCGCGTTCTTCACCACGCCCGAGATACTGCCATGATAGCCGGGCGACGCGATGATGAGCGCGGAGGCCTGGCGGACCGTCTCGACGAATTCCTGCTCCTTCGGGGTGCGGCTCGATGCCTTGGGATCGTAGAGCGGCAGCTTGGCCATATCCGCGCCGCCGAACATCCGCGTGCGGAACCCCTGTTGGCATGCCGCATCGAGCGCGATCCGCAGCGCACGCTCGGTCGAAGAGACGCCGCCGATCGTTCCGCCGATGCCGACGACGAGCGGTTGGGTCGGGTCATTGATCATCGCGTGCTTCCTTTCTCGCGGCATTCTCTTCCCACGGGCCGCGGTGATAGCGGTATCGCCGGACCGCCACGGTCCACCCTCGCACCCTTGGGGGGTTTTCAGCTATCGTCCTTAGGACGATAGGAGGGACGATGGCCATCACTCACCGCCCGATCGCGCCGCGCGCGCTGCCGATGGCCGCGGATCTGTACGGCGATATAGAGCCGTCGCCGAGGACGACATGGCGCGGGTATCTGCCGGGGCTGTCGATCGTGCTGCTGGGAACGCTGGCGGCGGGGTTCGTCTCGGACCATTATGGCGCGCCGCTGACGCTGATGGCACTGCTGATCGGGCTGTCGCTCAATTTCCTGTCGGCGGACGTGCGGCTGACCCCCGGGCTGGCCTTCGCGTCGCGGTCGCTGCTGCGCTGGGGGATCGTGTTGGTGGGCGTACGGATCACCGTCTGGCAGATCCATGCGCTTGGGCCGGTCGCGCTGCTCGCGGTCGTCGGGATCGTCGCCTGCACGATGGGCGCAGGGGTGCTGATCGCGCGGCGCATGGGCTTCGATGCGGCGTTCGGGACGCTCGCGGGCGGCGCGGTCGCGATCTGTGGCGCGTCCGCGGCGATGGCGCTGGCGACGACGCTTGGCGAACGGCGCGCGAGCCAGGCGCAGCTAACCCTGGTGCTGGTCGGCATATCGGCGATGAGCGCGACCGCGATGGTCCTCTACCCGCTGGTCGCGCACGCGTTCGGCCTGTCGGACCTGAAGGCGGGGTTCCTGCTCGGCGCATCGATCCACGACGTCGCGCAGGCGCTGGGTGCCGGCTATTCCTATTCGAAGAATGCCGGCGAGATCGCCGCGATCGTGAAGCTGACCCGCGTCGCCCTGCTAGCGCCAGCGCTGGCCGTAGTCGCATTGTTTCTGCCGCGTGGAAGCGGGGATGCGAAGGGGCCTGGCATTCCCTGGTTCGTCGTCGGCTTCTTCGTGCTGGCGGGGATCAATTCGTTCGGGATCATTCCGGCGATCGTTGCGAGCGGGGCGGAGCGGGCGGCGACCGGGTTGCTTGCTGCCGCGGTGACGGCGACCGCGGTCCGCTCGCCCTTGTCGCAATTGCTGGAGGCGGGGCCGCGGCCGCTGCTGGTGATCCTCGCGTCGACACTGATCGCGTTCGCGCTGGCGCTGCTCGCAGCACTCTATATCGTCGGGTGAGCGGCTTGCGGGGACTGTCATAGCACTATAATACAGCGGCATGGCCGATCGCGATCACGATATCCTGCGTGCCCGGCCGACCGGCGCGCAGCCGGATCATACGCCGATCGCCCCCGTCACCCTGCCGCTGCACGACCGGTTCAGCGATTGGGATGCGCAGCTCGCCAGGCTGGAGCCGGTCGAACCCGCGCCGCCACCGCGCCGCCACACCGGCCGCTGGCGCTGGTTCCTGCGCGGGCTGGCGGCGTTCCTGGTTCTGCTGATCGTCGCGATCGGCTGGCTCGCGATCACCGCGCCCTTGTCGAAATCGCTCGAGCCGCCGACCCCGCCGTCGATCACGCTGACCGCCGCCGACGGGACGCCGATCGCCAGGCGCGGTGCGCTGCTCGGGCCGCCGGTCGATGCCAGGGATCTGCCGCCGCACGTCGTACAGGCGTTCCTCGCGATCGAGGATCGGCGCTTCTATTCCCACTGGGGGATCGATCCACACGGTGTCGCGCGCGCGGCATGGCACAATCTGCGAGGCGGCGGAGTGCGCGAGGGCGGCAGCACGATCACGCAGCAATTGGCGAAGAACGCGTCTCTCGACTCGGATCGCACCGCGGGACGGAAAATCCGCGAGGCGATGATCGCGCTGTGGCTCGAGGCGTGGCTGACCAAGGACCAGATCCTGTCGCGCTATCTGTCGAACGTGTATTTCGGCGACAATGTCTACGGGCTGTCCGCGGCGTCGAAACATTATTTCGGGCGCAAGCCGGCCGACCTGAGCATCGGTCAGGCGGCGATGCTGGCGGGGCTGGTCAAGGCACCGTCGAAGCTTGCGCCGACCGGCAATCTCGACGGTGCACAGGCGCGCGAGATGGTGGTGGTGAACGCAATGGTCGCCGCGCATTTCCTGACGAAGGACGAAGCGGACGACGTCCGCCCGCAGAACGTCCTGTCGCGCGAACCCGAACAATTGCCGTCGGGTACCTATTTCGCGGACTGGGTGATGCCTGGCGCGCGCGACGAGGCTGGCGAGATCAAGACCAAGGCGACCGTGGCGACGACGCTCGATCCGAAACTGCAACATATGGCGGAACGTGCGGTCCGCAACGCAGGCCTGCGCCGGGCGCAGGTCGCGCTGGTGGCGATGCGCCCCGACGGCCGCGTCGTCGCGATGGTCGGGGGCAAGGATTACGGCAAGAGCCCGTTCAACCGCGCGACTCAGGCACGGCGGCAACCGGGATCGACCTTCAAGCTGTTCGTTTACCTCGCCGCGATGCGCGCCGGGATGACGCCCGATTCGAAGGTTCTCGATAAGCCCGTCACGATCGGCGACTGGAAACCGCACAATGCGGACGGCCGCTACGAGGGCGAGATCACGCTGCGCCAGGCGTTCGCGCGGTCGTCCAACGTGGCCGCGGCGCGGCTGACGCAGAAGGTCGGCGTCAAGGCGGTCATCCAGGCGGCGCGCGATCTCGGCATCTCGACCCCGATCCCGAACGAAGCGACGATCGGGCTCGGCAGTTCGAGCGTCTCGCTACTAGAACTGACCGCTGCCTTCGCCGCGGTGGCGGACGATCGCTATCCGGTGCAGGCTCGCGGGCTTCAGGACGAACGCCAGAAGAGCTGGTATCAATCGCTGACCGGCGGCGCGACGACGATGCCGGCGAATATCCATAGCGAGATGCTCGATCTGCTCGGCGCGTCGATCCGCACCGGCACCGGGCGACAGGCGAACCTGCCGATCGACGCGTTCGGCAAGACGGGGACGACGTCGGACAGCAAGGACGCGCTGTTCGTCGGTTTCGCGAAGGATCTGGTGGTGGGCGTGTGGGTCGGCAACGACGACAACACGCCCAATCCCGGGCTGTCGGGGGGCGGTATCCCGGCGCGGGTATGGCGCGCGTTCATGACCGATGCGCTGGGGCTGCGTCCGGTCATCGCGCCGGTGGACGACGCGGTCGATCCCGACGCGATCCCGCCGGATGATGTCGGCAATCTGATCGAGCGGACGATCGGCGGCGCGGTCGATGATGTCGTCCAGCGCGCGACGGAAAAGGTGCGCGGGCTTGATCTTAGGATGGGGAATGACGGGTCGATCGTCTTGCGTGGCAATCGCGATCGACCGCCGCCGCCTGCCGACGACCAGCGCGGCCCACCGGAACGAGCGCGGCCGGAGGAATAAGACCTCCGTCATGCCGGGCTCGACCCGGCATCCATCGGGCCGCGCCTACGCACGCTTGTTATTCGCGGCACGATGGACCCCGGATCAAGTCCGGGGTGACGGATGACTTGATGGAGCGATGCTGACAGGGAACATTGACCCAGCCCGCGCATCCCATAAAGCCACCCCATGCGCTTCTTCTCCGACAACGCCGCCGCCGTGCACCCACAGGTCCTCGCCGCGCTCGCCCAAGCGAACACGCTCGATACCGCCTATGACGGCGACGCCCGGAGCAAGAGCCTGGATGCGCGGTTCGCGGAATTGTTCGAAACCGACGTCCGCATATTATGGGTGCCGACGGGCACCGCGGCGAATTGCCTCGCCCTCGCCGCGCTTTGCCCGCCTTATGGCGGCGTCGTCTGCCACCGCGACGCGCATATCCAGAACGACGAGGGCGGCGCGCCCGAATTCTACACCCATGGCGCGAAGCTGCTGCTGGCCGACGGCCCCGCCGCAAAGCTGGACCCTGCCGCCATCGAAGCGGTGATCGACGCCATCGCCAACGATGTCCACCGCGTCCAGCCGCACGCGATCTCGATCACCAACGCCACAGAATATGGCGCCGTCTACACCCCCGACCAGGTGGCCGCGATCGGCGCGCTGGCGAAGGCGCGCGGGCTCGGCTTCCATATGGACGGCGCGCGTTTCGCCAATGCCGTCGTCGCGACGGGGGCGTCAGTCGCCGACCTGACCTGGCGCGCAGGCGTCGATGCGCTGTCGTTCGGGTTCGTGAAGAATGGCGGGATGGATGCGGAGGCGCTCGTGTTCTTCCGCCCCGACCTTGCCGACGCGACGCTTCGCCGGCGCAAGCGGGCGGGGCTGCTGCTGTCCAAGGGCCGGTATCTGGCGGCGCAACTGCTCGCGATGCTGGACGGCGATCGATGGCTGCATTGCGCGCGATCGGCGAATGAAGGCGCGGCGGTGCTGGCGGCGGCGGCGGGCGAACGGCTGGTCCACCCGGTCGAAGCGAATGAAGTGTTCCTGCGAATCACGTCGGACGAGGCGGGGGCCTTGCGCGCGCAGGGCTTCGATTTCTATGACTGGGCACCGGGCGAGGCGCGGCTCGTCACCGCCTGGGATAGCGACCGCACCGCGATCGACACGCTGGCCGCGGCGATCCGCGCGCTGTGACGGGCGGGAGCCCGGCCCCGCAATCGACGCGGGTCGCCATATTGGTCCCCTTCGCGATCGTGACGCTGATCTGGGGATCGACCTGGCTGGTGATCCGCGACCAGCTAGGCACGGTACCGCCCAGCTGGTCGGTCAGCTACCGCTTCCTCGTCGCAGGCATCGCGATGACGATCTACGCCGCGGCGCGGGGTGAATCCCTTCGGCTACCGCTGCGCGGCTGGCTGTTCGCCGCCGCGATCGGGCTCAGCCAATTCTGTCTGAACTTCAATTTCGTCTACCGGGCGGAGGCGCATGTCACCTCCGGGCTGGTTGCGGTCGTCTTCGCGCTGCTGCTCGTTCCCAACGCATCGCTGGCCCGCGTCTTCCTCGGGCAGCGGATGGGGCGGCAGTTGATCGTCGGATCGCTGGTCGCGATGGCGGGCGTCGCGCTCCTGTTCCTGCAGGAGGCGCGAAGCGGCGCGCGTGGGCCGCACGAGACGTTGGTCGGGATCGGCATCACGCTCGCCGCCACGCTCGCGGCATCGGCGGCGAACGTGATGCAGGCGACGGACACCGCCAAACGTTATCCGATGATCCCGACGCTTGCGCTGGCGATGCTGATGGGCGCGGCGATGGATGCGCTGATCGCGATACTGCTGACGGGTGCGCCGGTGATGGAATGGCGGATCGGCTATATCGCGGGGATCATGTATCTCGGGCTGTTCGGCTCCGCGATCGCGTTCCCGTTGTATTTCCGGGTGTTGCGCGTGATCGGGCCGGCCAAGGCGGCCTATGCCAGCGTCATCGTCCCCGTGATCGCGATGCTGTTGTCGACGTTGTTCGAAGGCTATCGCTGGTCGCTGCTGGCCGCCGCCGGTGGCGTGCTGACCGGGATCGGGCTGGTGATCGCGCTGAGGGCGCGAAGGCCAGCGCGGTAGTCGGGATATCGGGGAGTCCAGCCGAGCACGCGCTTCGCCCGCCCGTTCGCGACGCGCCGGTTCTCCGCATAGAAACCGCGCGCCATCGGCGACAGCGCGGCGAGGTCGACGAAGGGCGGTGCCGGCAGCCCGAGCAATGCGGCGGCGAAGTCGACCACGTCGTTCTGGGAGGTGGGCCGATCATCGGCGAGGTTGTACCCCCCCGCCGGCGCATCGAACCCGGCGACGACGCCCGCCGCGATATCATCGACATGCACCCGGCTGAATATCTGCCCCGCCATATCGACGCGGTGGGCACGGCGGCTCGCGACTCGCTCCAGCGCAGACCGGCCGCGGCCGTAGATCCCGGGCAGCCGGAACACCCGCGCGCCCCGGTCCAGCCAACCCGCGTCCGCCGTGGCGCGCGCGCTTCGCCGACCGCCGCCGATCGGCGCGGTCTCGTCCACCCATGCGCCGCCGGCGTCGCCATAGACGCCGGTGGAGGACAGATAGCCGAGCCAGCAGCCGGCGAGCGCATCGCCGTAGCGGTCGAGAACGGGGTCGGCTTCGCCCTCGGGCGGGACCGAGGACAGGACGTGCGTCGAGGTGGCCAGCGCGAGGCGAACCGCGACATCGTCGCCGAAGACGATCGTACCGTCCCGCCCGTCGCGAGTCGTGCCGGCGATCCGCCACCCCGGCAACGCCGCCGCGACCGCGCGCGCGGTATACCCCATGCCGAAGATCAGGAGGTTGCTCATGCGGGGGCTATCGCATGTCGGACGGATCGCGCCGACAACGAAGTTCGCCTCCCTCCTCCCCACCGCGGCGAAGGCCGGGGTGGGTTTTTTTGGTTTGGTATGGGGTCGGGTTGCATAACTTTAGCCGGGGCTGGCGATCGATCCGGCACCGGCTATATCGGGGCCATGCTCGACATCCAGTACAGCGTCGCCCAATCCCCCGCTCACGGGCCCGCCGTCACCCGGCGATCCGATTACCGCCCGCCCGCATGGCTCGTCCCGCAGATCGCGCTCGATTTTGATCTCGCCGCTGCCGCCACGCGGGTGAAGGCGGCGCTGAGCGTGGCCCGAAACGGCAAGCACGCCGATCCGCTGCGGCTCGACAGGGCGGGACAGCAGCCGCTGGCGGTGCTGGTCGACGGTATCCCCGTTAACGACTGGCGGATCGAGGGCGAGCAGCTGGTGGTTCCGCTGCCCGGCGATGCGCATGTCGTCGAAACCGAAGTCGAGATCGCGCCCGATCGCAACACGCAGCTGATGGGGCTTTACGCCTCGGGCGGAAACCTGTGCACGCAGTGCGAAGCGGAAGGGTTCCGGCGGATCACCTTCTTCCCCGATCGCCCCGACGTGCTTTCCGAGTATCGCGTGCGGATGACCGCGGATGCGGCGCGCTTCCCGGTGTTGCTGGCGAACGGCGATCCGGTCGCGAGCGGCACGTCGGACGACGGCCGGCATTGGGCCGAATGGCACGATCCGTTCCCCAAACCTTCCTATCTGTTCGCGCTGGTCGCGGGCGACCTGGCGGAGAACCGCGGCAGCTTCACGACGCGATCGGGGCGCGTGGTCCGGCTGGGCATCTGGGTGCGTGCCGCCGACCTGCCCAAGACCGACCACGCGCTCGCCTCGCTCAAGACCGCAATGGCGTGGGACGAGCAGGTCTATGGCTGCGAATACGACCTCGACGTGTTCAACATCGTCGCGGTCGATGATTTCAACTTCGGCGCGATGGAAAACAAGGGGCTGAACATCTTCAACAGCCGCTACATCCTCGCCGACCCCGATACCGCGACCGACTATGATTACGACGCGATCGCCGCCGTCGTCGCGCATGAATATTTCCACAACTGGTCGGGCAACCGCGTCACCTGCCGCGACTGGTTCCAGCTATCATTGAAGGAAGGGTTCACCGTCTTTCGCGACCAGGGTTTTTCCGCCGACCAGGGCTCGGGCGCGGTCAAGCGGATCGAGGATGTGCGGGGCCTGCGCGCCGCGCAATTCCCCGAGGATGCCGGCCCGCTCGCGCACCCGGTGCGCCCCGACAGCTATCAGGAGATCAGCAACTTCTACACCGCCACCATCTACAACAAGGGCGCGGAGCTGATCCGGATGATGGCGACGATGCTCGGCCCGGTCGCGTTTCGAAAGGCGTGCGATCTGTATTTCGATCGCTTCGACGGGACGGCCGCGACGTGCGAGGATTATGTCGCGTGCATGGAAGAGGCGGGCGGCATCGACCTGTCGCAGTTCCGCCTTTGGTATTCGCAGGCCGGCACGCCGCGCGTCTCCGCGTCGCTGGCGGTCGAGGGCGACCGGGCGACGCTGCACCTGGCGCAGCGCGTCCCGCCGACCCCGGGGCAGACGGACAAGGCACCGATGCCGCTGCCCCTGCGGGTCAAGCTGTTCGGGGCGGACAGCGGCGCGGCGTTGATCGACGAGCGGCTGGTGATCCTGGACACGGCCGAAGCGACGATCGCGTTCGACGGGCTGGCCGAGCATCCCGTCCTGTCGATCAATCGCGGTTTTTCCGCACCCGTCATCATCGAAAGCGACCGCAGCGCCGCCGACCTCGCCTTCCTGAGCGCGCATGACGACGATCCGTTCGCGCGGTACGAGGCAATGCAGCAGCTGATGCTCGACACGCTCGTCGCCAGCGCGTCGAACGGCACGGCGGATCTTGGCCGCGTCATCGACGCGATCGCGGCGACGCTGTACGATGCCGATCTCAACCCGGCGTTCCTCGCCGAAGTCGTGCTGCTGCCGTCCGAGAACTTCATCGGCGACCAGCTAGCGGTCGTCGATCCCGAGGCGATCCACGCCGCGCGCGAAGGGCTGCGTCGCGAGATCGGCCATGCGCTGGAGGCGCAGTGGCGACAATTGCACCATGTCACGCAGCAGGCGGCGTATGAATATACGCCGGCGGCGAAGGGCAAGCGCCGCCTTCGTTCGGTCGCGCTCGGCTATCTGGCGGCGAACGGCGCGCGCGCGGTCGGCACGCTCGCCTTCCGTCAATTCGAAGCGGCGGACAACATGACCGATCGTCAGGGGGCGCTGACGATTCTCGCGGGAGGCGATTTCGCCGAGCGCGAGGCGGCGCTAGACATCTTCTATAACCGGCATTCGGACAATCCGCTGGTGCTCGACAAATGGTTCCAGACTCAGGCGCTGTCGTCACGCACCGACACGCCGCAGATGGTGGCGGAACTGGCACGCCATCCCGATTTCTCGCTGGCCAATCCCAACCGCGTGCGGTCGCTGATCGGCGCATTCTCGGCCAACCAGCGGGCGTTTCATGCCGCGGGCGGTTGGGGCTACGCGTTCCTGGCGGATCAGCTGATCGCGCTCGACACGCTCAACCCGCAGACCGCAGCGAAACTCCTCCCGCCGCTTGCGCGCTGGCGCCGATTCGACGGCACGCGCGCGCAGGCGATGCGCGGCGAGCTGGAACGGGTCGTGCGAGTGCCGGGTGTGTCGAAGGATCTGTTCGAACAAGCGTCGAAAAGCTTGGCCTGACCGGCCAGCCGGGCCATCAGCGTCAGCGCGTTCGCGGGCGCGGCCCCGGCGGCGGTGTTGTCGTAGATAGTCCAGCTTTCGCCGCACCGGGCGGCATCGGCGTGGCGGTCGATCGCGGCATCGTCATAGGCCGACCGATAGACCTGCGGCGCACCGTGCCACCGCATATAGCGCAGGCCGGGCCAGCCGCCCGGTCGGTCGGCACCCGCCACGCGCGCGGGATCGGCGGCAACGCGTGCGATATGGTGCGCCGTCAGCAGCGCGTCGGCGGCGGTCTCGAACCAGCCCGGATGGCGCGGCTCGCAGACGATTGGGCCAGCAAGCGACCGAGCGAGATCGTCGAAGAAGCGAGCGGCGACGGACGGGTCGAAAGCCAGGCTCGGCGGCAACTGTACCAGGGTCGGTCCGCGCCGCTCGCCGAGCCGCCTGCCTCGTCTGCGAAGCGCGCGAGCAGGTCGGCGCAGTCGATCAACCGCCGCTCGTGCGTGATCGCCTTCGGCAGCTTGACCGCGAAGCGAAATCCGTCGGGAACGCTCGCAGCCCAGCGTTCATACGCCGTTCGGCGATGCGGCCGGTGGAAGCTGCTGTTGATCTCGACGCAATCGAACACCCGGGCATAGCGTTCGAGATGCGTGCCATCGTCGGCGAAGCGATCCGCGAGCGCCATCGGGATCGACCAGCCGGCGACGCCGACCCGCGCGCTCAGAACAGCCGCCCGCCGTTCGGCACGGGCAAATCCGGTGCGAACAGCACCACTTCGCCGTCCGAGTCCGGAAAGCCGAGTGTCAGCACCTCCGACATCATCGGGCCGATCTGCCGGGGCGGGAAGTTGACGACCGCCGCGACCTGCCGCCCGACCAGCATTTCCGGCGCATAATGCGCCGTGATCTGCGCGGAAGATCGTTTCAGCCCGATTTCGTCGCCGAAGTCGATCGTCAGTTTGATCGCAGGCTTGCGCGCTTCCGGAAACGGTTCGGCCGCGACGATCGTGCCGACCCGGATGTCGATCTTGAGGAAATCCTCGATCGACGCGCGATCGCCTGCGTCAGAAATCGACATTGTCGTAATGCGACGGCGGCCCGACCATCTCCATGCGTTCCGACAATAGCGGGCGGAAGCTCGGCCGGCTTTTCAGCCCGCGATACCAGCGCGCGGTCTGTTCGTGGCTCTTCCAGTCGATCCCGCCCAGATAATCCGTCACCGAAATCTGCGCCGCCGCCGCGAGATCGGCCAGGCTGAGCGTCGCACCGCCGAGCCAGTTGCGGTGATCGAGCAGGTAATCGGTATAATCGAGATGCCGGATCGCCGCCTTCATCGCCTCGCGCAGCGCCTTCGCATCGGGGCTTGTCTGCTGCGACAGCCGTTTCTCCATGCGTTCGTGAAGCAGCGGCCCGGTCACGTCGTGGTAGAATTGCGTGTCGAACCACGACACCAGCCGACGGATCTCCGCGCGGTTGATCGACGGGCCGTTGATCATCGCCGCCTTGTCGACCGTCTCCTCCAGATATTCGCAGATCGCCATCGAATCGATCAGCAGGATACCGCGCGATGCATCGGTCATCACCGGCGTCTGCCCGGTCGGGTTCATGTCGAGAAACTCGTCACGCCGCAGCCAGGGCGATTCGCGCACCAGTTCGTAGCCGACGCCCTTCTCTCCAAGCAGCAGGCGCACCTTGCGGCTGAACGGACACAAGGGGAATTGGAAGAGCTGCCACATCGGCCCCGTCTAGGCGCGAGCGGGGCTCCCTGCCAAGCCTACTCCGCGGCCACCAGTTCCACGGCATCGTCCAGCGGATAGGCCAGCCGCGTCAGCATCTCCTTCGGCACGACCTGCCAGAAATGGCCGGCGACCCGGTTCCAATCCTCCAGCAGGGCCTTCGACCATTTGCTGTCGGTCGCTGCGACATGGCGTTCGACGAGCGCGCGCAGCACGCCCTCCCAATGCGCCGATGCGAGCCGCTGCCAGACGATGCTGTCGCCATTCGCGCGTCGGCCGAACGCATCGTCCGGATCGTAGACGAACGCCATCCCGCCGGTCATCCCCGCACCGAAATTCGCACCCACCCGGCCGAGCACCACCGCGACGCCGCCGGTCATATATTCGCACCCGTTCGCGCCGCAGCCTTCGACCACGACCGTCGCACCCGAATTGCGCACCGCGAACCGCTCCCCCGCCTGCCCCGCCGCGAACAGGCTGCCCGAGGTCGCGCCGTACAGCACGGTGTTGCCGATGATCGTATTGTCCTGGCTGGCGAGCGGCGACGACACCGCCGGACGAACGACGATCCGTCCGCCGGACAGCCCCTTGCCAACATAGTCGTTGGCATCGCCGAACACCTCCAGCGTGATGCCCTTGCACAGGAAGGCACCGAGCGATTGCCCGGCCGATCCGCGCAGGCGCACGGTCACGTGACCATCGGCCAGCGCCGACATGCCGAACTTGCGGGTGATCTCGCTCGACAATCGTGTGCCGACCGCGCGGTGGGTGTTGCGTACCGAATAGGTCAGCTGCATCTTCTCGCCACGGCTGAAGACCGCGGCGGCGTCCTTGATGATCTGCGCGTCCAGGCTGTCGGGCACCGCGTTGCGGAAGGTCGACAGCGAGAAGCGCCGCTCGGCATCGGTCGCATCGACCTTGGCCAGGATCGGATTGAGGTCGAGATCGTCGAGATGTTCCGCACCGCGGCTGACCTGGCGGAGCAGTTCGGTACGGCCTATGACCTCGTCCAGGCTTCGGAAACCGAGCCTTGCCAGGATGTCGCGCACTTCCTCGGCGATGAAGGTCATCAGGTTGATGACCTTTTCCGGCGTGCCGACGAACTTGTCGCGCAACCGTTGTTCCTGCGTGCAGACGCCGACCGGGCAGGTGTTGCTGTGGCACTGGCGCACCATGATGCAGCCCATCGCGACGAGACTGAGCGTGCCGATGCCGAATTCCTCCGCGCCCAGGATCGCCGCGATCACGATGTCGCGCCCGGTCTTCAGCCCGCCATCCGCGCGCAGGCGGATACGGCCGCGCAGGCCGTTGAGCGTCAGCGTCTGGTTGACCTCGCTCAGCCCCATTTCCCAGGGCGTGCCGGCATATTTGATGCTGGTCTGGGGCGAGGCCCCCGTCCCGCCGACATGTCCCGCAACGAGGATCACATCCGCATGCGCCTTCGCCACCCCAGCCGCGACGGTGCCGATTCCCGCGGACGACACCAGCTTCACGCACACTCGCGCGACCGGATTGATCTGTTTCAAATCATAGATCAGCTGCGCCAGATCCTCGATCGAATAGATGTCGTGGTGCGGCGGCGGGCTGATGAGCGTCACGCCCGGAGTCGCGTGGCGCAACTTCGCGATGAATTCGGTGACCTTGAAGCCGGGTAGCTGCCCGCCCTCGCCGGGTTTGGCACCCTGCGCGACCTTGATCTCGATCTCTTCGCACGCGTTCAGATAGTCTGCGGTCACGCCGAAGCGCCCGCTGGCGATTTGCTTGACCCCCGAATTCGCGTTGTCGCCGTTCGCATAGGGCGTGTATCGCTCGCGCGCCTCGCCGCCTTCGCCCGATACCGCCTTCGCGCCGATCCGGTTCATCGCGATCGCCAGCGTCTCGTGCGCCTCGGGCGACAACGCGCCAAGCGACATGCCCGGCGTCACGAAGCGCTTGCGGATTTCGGTGATCGCCTCGACCTGATCGACCGCCACGCCTTCCGCCGGAAAATTGAACTGGAGGAGATCGCGCAGGTACACCGGCGGCAGGTCGCTGACCCCGCGCGAGAATTGCAGATAGCTGGAATAGCTGTCGGTCGCGACCGCGGTCTGGAGCAGGTGCATCAATTGCGCCGAGTACGCATGCGTCTCGCTACCGCTACGCTGCCGGTAGAAGCCGCCGATCGGCAACGTGACGACACCTGCGTCGAACGCGAGATCGTGGCGCAGTACGGCGTTCAGGTGGAGCGAGGCATAGCCCTCGCCGCTGATCTTCGCCGGCATCCCCGGGAACAGGTCGTTCACCAGTGCGCGGCTGAGGCCCACCGCCTCGAAATTATACCCGCCGCGGTAGGACGAGATGACCGCGATGCCCATTTTCGAGATGATCTTGAGCAGCCCCTCCTCGATCGCCGTGCGATGCCGGGTCAGGCACTGGTCGAGCGACAGGTCGCCGAACAGCCCGCGCGCATGCCGATCGGCAATCGACGCTTCGGCGAGATACGCGTTCACCGTCGTCGCACCGACGCCGATCAGCACCGCGTAATAATGCGTGTCGAGGCATTCCGCGCTGCGGATGTTGATCGACGCGTAGGAGCGCAGGCCCTTGCGCACGAGATGCGTATGCACCGCCGCCGCGGCGAGTACGCCGGCGATTGCGACCCGGTCCACCGATACGCCCTCGTCTGTCAGGAACAACTCGCTCTTGCCCTGGCGCACCGCCTGTTCGGCCTCGTTGCGAATCCGCTGGATCGCGGCGCGCAGCCGTTCGGGGCCGCCACCGGCATCGAAGGTGCAGTCGATCTCCGCGACCGAACTGCCGAAATGTGTCTTCAGCTGCTCCCAGGCCGCGCAGGTCAGCACCGGCGATTCGAGGACCAGTACGCGCGTCCGCCGATCCTCGGTATCGAGGATATTCGCAAGGTTCCCGAACCGCGTCTTGAGCGACATGACGTGGCGTTCGCGAAGGGAGTCGATCGGCGGGTTCGTCACCTGGCTGAAATTCTGGCGGAAGAACTGGCTGATCAACCGCGGCTTGTCGGAAATGACCGCGAGCGGCGTGTCGTCGCCCATCGATCCGATCGCCTCCTTGCCGGCCTCGACCATCGGCGACAGGATCAGCTCCATATCCTCCAGCGTCTGCCCCGCCGCGACCTGCCGCCGCGCCAGCTCGGCGCGGTCGTAGCGCATGACGGCCTCGGATGCGGGCAGGTCGTCGATCGTCAGGAACGCGCCCGTCGTCGCGGCGTAATCCGCCTCGCCGGCGATACGGTCCTTAACCGCGCGGTCCTCCAGCACGATGCCTTCGTCGAGATCGACCGCGATCATCTGGCCCGGCCCGAGCCGACCCTTCGCGACGATCGTGCTTTCGGGCACGACGACCATACCGCTTTCCGAACCGACGATCAGCAATCCGTCGGACGTCAGCGTGTAGCGCAGCGGCCGCAGCGCATTGCGGTCCATCCCGGCGACCGCCCAGCGCCCGTCGGTCATCGCCAGCGCGGCGGGGCCGTCCCACGGCTCCATCACCGAGGCAAGATAGCGATACATCGCGGCATGACTCTCGGGCGTGTCGCCGCGTTCGTCCAACGCTTCAGGCACCAGCATCAGCTTTGCGGTCGGCGCGTCTCGACCCGATCGGCAGATCGCCTCGAATACCGCATCCAGCGCGGCGGTATCGGACGCGCCCGCCGGGATCACCGGCTTGATGTCCTCCGAATTCTCGCCGAACGCCAGGCTCGCCATGCGGATCTCGTGGGACAGCATCCAGTTCTTGTTACCGCGGATCGTGTTGATCTCGCCGTTGTGCGCCAGGCAGCGGAACGGCTGCGCCAGCCACCATTGCGGGAAGGTATTGGTGGAATAACGCTGGTGGAAGATCGCGACCCGGCTCTCGAAGCGCTTGTCCTGCAGATCGGGGTAGAACAGCGACAGCGATTCCGCGAGGAACAGCCCCTTGTAGACGATCGACCGCGTGCTGAGGCTGCAGATGTAGAAGCCCTGGATCTGCGCCGCGATCACGCGCTTCTCGATCCGGCGGCGGACGAGGTACAGATTCTTCTCGAACTCGGCGGCATCGACATCGCCGGGCAGCGGCCCCGCGATCATGATCTGTTCGATCTCGGGCCGCGTCGCCTGCGCCTTCATGCCGATGACGGACACGTCGACGGGCACCTGCCGCCAGCCATAGATGGTGTAGCCGGAGTCGATGATCGCGCTTTCGACGATCGTCCGGCAGCTTTCCTGCGCGCCCAGATCGGTACGCGGCAGGAAGATCATGCCGACCGCGAGCCGGTTGGGCAGCACCTTGTGCCCCCCCGCCGCGATCGCGTCGTCGAAGAACCGGATCGGCAGGTCGACGTGCAGCCCGGCACCGTCCCCTGTCTTGCCGTCCGCATCGACCGCACCACGGTGCCACACCGCCTTCAGCGCATCGATCGCGGACTGTACGACCCGGCGGCTCGCGACCCCGTCGGTCGCAGCGATCAAACCGACGCCGCACGCGTCGGACTCGAATTCGGGGCGGTACATGCCCTCGGCAGCAAGGCGGGTGCGCTGGTCGATCATGGTAGATGGCCTACCGACTTAGGCTTTGAAGGCATGAACGGGGCTGGCGGAGCAAGGAGCGCCGGCCCGCGGGGCAGACCGCGCGTCCGATCGTAAAACCGCTCCGCCAATGTCGAAATGGAGATAGCGCTCGCGCTTGGCGTTAACATTTGCTCGGTTAACCGAAGTTGGGCAGCTTGCGGCAAACTGCGGAAATCGTTCGACGCTGCCACCGCAGTGGCAAATTTCTGGCCCGAAGAGCTTTTCAAAAAGCCAAGGGACGACCGGATATCGGCCTCACTCATTTGCGAGGAAAATATAATTGCAACCGACCTTGCGCGCGCTTCGCGTTGCTGCTCCGCAATCGCGGGTGCCGCGTCTCGGGCGACCTCGTCCGCGGCAGCACGGCAAGCTGCTACATGCTGGTCACAACCTTGGCCGCGATATGCCAAGTGGGTGTTGCGAATCTGCACTGCCAAACCGTCCGCCAATGACGTGAGCCGCGCTTCCGAAATCGGCGGGACCAAAGCGCGCGCCAATTGAAGCGCGTCGTTCGAGAATTGTGTCCGATCGACATCCTGCGCCATTGCCGCCCTCGAAATGCTCAGAAGGCCCAGTGCGATCAGCCAAATTTTCACACCGCAGCCTACCTGTTCAAATCCGGCCATGTAGCAGCCCTTCGCGCTCGACAAATGCATTGATGGCGTTTGCGGTATCGAAAAGCGTCTCGCTCTTTTCCCAAGCAGCGTTGACCTGATCGGCCTGCTTGCCGGGATGGAGCGGATATTCGTGCGCCAATTCGTTGCGAACGCGAACCGCGTCGGCCCACGCCCTTGCGTCGTCGAATATCCCGAGCGCTACAGCGCGCAGAGCGATGTCGCGTGGTGCCAGTCGTTCGACCTTCCCGAACTGCAGGAGCATCGCGATCGTCTTCAACGTGCGGCCAAGCGTATCTTCGAATTGCTCGAACGTTTTGATGAACGCCAGGACGTAGATGTGATCCTCGCCCTCGATCGCTTGCATGGCTTGGGCCGATATCGGCATTAGCCGCTCGATGCCCCGCCGCACTTCGGTCAGGCGCGCCCCGAGGCGATCACAGATTGCCAAGTGCTCACCCAGTACGACCACCTCGCCTTCGCGCGTCATAACTGAATTCCGTCGCGATGAGCGATCAGATCGATCCCGCGCATAGGTTCACCGCGGCGGCGGATAATCACGTCGATCCGTTGCTGTTCGATCCTCGCGAACACATTGTCTTCGAACCGGGTTCGCGCCTGCCATTCATCGAGGCCGGGCGCGACTTCCACATGCAGATCGATATCGCCGCCAGTGCGCGCATCATCGGTACGGCTGCCGAACAGCCGCACGACCGCGTCCGCGCCAAACGCATGTCGGGCAGCAGCCTTTATAGCCGTCAGTTCCTCATCTTCCAGCCTCACGCCGCCACCCGCTCGCTCGCCGCCTTCGTCTTCAGCCATGCATGCATGCTCGCCGCCACGTCGCGGCCGTCGCGGATCGCCCATACCACCAGCGATGCGCCGCGGACGATGTCGCCCGCCGCGAACACCCCGTCCAGGCTGGTCATCAGCGTCTTGCCATCGACCAGCACGGTACCCCAGCGGCTGACGCCCAGCCCGGCGGCGGCGAACAGCGTCGGCAGGTCCTCCGCATCGAAGCCGAGCGCCTTGACGACCATGTCCGCCGGGATCGCGATATCGCCACCCGGATCGACTTCGGGCGCACGCCTTCCGCCGGCATCGAGCGCGCCGAGCCGCATCCGGCGGACCCGGACCTGCCTGCCTTCGATCGCCGCGGGCTGCGACAGCCAGACGAATTCCACGCCTTCCTCTTCCGCATTCGCGACTTCACGCTGCGATCCGGGCATGTTTACGCGGTCGCGGCGGTACAGGCACTTTACCGAAGCTGCGCCCTGGCGGATCGCGGTCCGGACGCAGTCCATCGCGGTGTCGCCGCCACCGACGACGACGACATGCTTGCCCTCGGCGCTGAGCGTGCCGTCATCGAACAAGGGCACGTCGTCGCCGAACCCCTTGCGGTTGGATGCGGTCAGATAATCGAGCGCGGCGACCGCGCCGTCGGCGTCCGCCCCGGCCACCTCGAGCGCGCGGGCCCGGTAGACCCCCGTCGCGATCAATACCGCATCGTGGCGGCGGCGCAGATCGTCCAGGCCCGCATCGTCGCCCACGGCAAAGCCCTGATGAAACACGATACCCGCCGCCGCCAACCGTTCGATCCGGCGCATCACGACGGGCTTTTCCAGCTTGAATCCGGGGATGCCATAGGTCAGCAGCCCGCCAGCCCGGTCGTGCCGGTCGTAGATATGAACGTCATACCCGTTGCCGCGCAGATATTCCGCCGCGGTCAGTCCGGCGGGTCCTGCACCGATCACCCCGACCGACTGGCCGCGCGCGCGCCCCGGGACAAGCGGTTCGACCCAGCCGTTTTCCCACGCGGTATCGGTGATGAACTTTTCCACCGCGCCGATCGTCACCGCGCCGTGCCCGGAAAATTCGATGACGCAATTGCCCTCGCACAGCCGGTCCTGCGGACAGATACGCCCGCAGATCTCGGGCATGGTCGAGGTCGCGTTGCTCAGCTCATATGCCTCGCGCAACCGACCCTCCGCGGTCAGGCGCAGCCAGTCGGGAATGTGATTGTGGAGCGGGCAATGCACGGAACAATACGGCACGCCGCATTGCGAACAACGCCCGGCCTGCTCCTCCGCACCCGGTACCGGATAGCGATCGGCGATCTCGCGGAAATCCTCGGCGCGCAAGTCGGCCTCACGCTTGACCGGGTAGTTCTGCGCTCGGTCGACGAATTTCAGCATCGATTCGGTTGCCATCGGGCCCTCCGCGCATCGTCCTACGCTAGCGTGCTCGAAGAACAAGACAGTATTACTGTCCCTATATGCCGCGTGAACTGAAAAAAACGTTGCCGAGGTGGCAATGCAGCATATTATATGGCCGATACGGGTCTACCGCAGCATCAGCCACACAAACGCCGCGCCACCCGCAACGATACGATACACCGCAAACGGCACGAACCCATGTCTCGTCACGACACCGATGAACCACCGCACCACCAGCAATGCGACGACGAACGACACCAGCATTCCGATCGCGATCGCCAGCGGCCCGACCCCCGCGCCGCTCGCCAGCTCATGCCGGTTCTTGAACAATTCCAGCGCGCTCGCGCCCAGCATCGTGGGGATCGCGAGGAAGAAGCTGAACTCCGCCGCGGTCCGCCGCTCGACGCCGAGCGCCAGCGCGCCGAGGATCGTCGCGCCCGACCGGCTGACCCCGGGGATCATCGCCAGGCATTGCAGGAACCCGATACCGACCACGGTGCCGATCGGAATGTCGGCGACCCCCTCGATCCGCGCCCTGGGGGCCAGCCGCTCGACGAGGATGATCGCGAACCCGCCGACGACCAGCGCGATCGACACGACGAGCGCGTTGCCGAGCAGCGCCTCGACCTGCTTGTGGAGCGCCAGCCCGATCACCGCGGCGGGCAGGAACGCGACCAGGATGTTGCGCACGAAGCGGATCGACTGCGGCTCGCGCTTCGCCAGCCCCATCAGCACCGCCCAGAAGGTCCGCCAGTACAGCACCACGATCGCGGCGATCGCGCCCAGCTGGATGACGACGTTGAACACCTTCCACTGCGCCTCGTCATAGCCCAGCAGCGCGCCCGCAAGGATCAGATGGCCGGTGGAGGATACGGGCAGGAATTCGGTGATTCCCTCGACGATGCCGAGGAGGAGAACGGTCGTCAGGTCGGTCACGGCATTCTCCAGGTGGAGCGGATCGGATCAGGCGATATCTTCGACGCGGCGTGCGAAGCGGCCCTGGCGGCGGTAGCGAACCAGCCAGTCGGGCGCGACCGCGGCGAGCGGGGTCGGGGTCAGACCCATCGCCGCCAGCCCGTCCTCCTGCCCATTCCCCCGATCGCCGACGACGTTGTCGTGCTGGAGCATGAGCCACTGATCCCAGCTGATCGGCGCACCGGGCAGGAATCCGGCCCGTGCGATCATCGCGCCCGCCATGTCGGGCAGCGCCGCGATCGCCGGGCTGCGACCGATCGTACGGGCGATATAGCGGATCAGCCCCTCCATCGTGACGATATCGGGCCCGCCAAGCGCCAGCGTCCGGCCGGCATAGATACCGGGCGTCGCGATCGCGGCAGCCACCGCGGCAGCGACGTCGGCGACATAGACCGGCTGGAATTTTGCGCCCGCACGCAGCACGGGCACCACCGGCGTCTTGGCGACCATGCCGGCAAAGCGGTTCACGAACTGGTCTTCGGGGCCGAACACCACCGACGGCCGCAGGATCGTCGCTGCGGGGAACGCCGCACGAACCGCCGCCTCGCCATCGCCCTTCGACCGCCCATAAGCGGAGGTCGATGCCGGATCCGCCCCGATCGCGGAGACATGGATCAGCGTGCCCACGCCGGCCTTTGCCGCCGCCTCGGCTACCGTCTGCGCGCCCGTGACATGCACGCGCTGGAATGCGCCCTGCAGTACGCCGACCAGGTTCACCGCCGCATCCGCCCCCTGGACGGCGCGCAGCACGGTGTCGGGGCGTCCGATGTCGGCGGCGACGAACTGCGTCTGCCCCAGCCCGCCTTGCGGCCTCAGGAACCAGGCCTGACGCGGATCACGCTGCGCGACGCGGACGCGGTACCCCTTCGCCAGCAGCGCCGGCACCGCATAGCGCCCGAGAAATCCGCCGCCGCCGAACAGCGTGACCAGCCGATCGTCCACGTAGCACCCTTTCGATCCGGGACCCCTGTCCCATTCGTCGCCCCCTTGCCCCAGCCGCCCCCCGGTTGACAAGGCTCCCACCCCTCCCCTAGACGCGCCGTCCTACCCCGTGCCCAGATGGCGGAATTGGTAGACGCACCAGCTTCAGGTGCTGGCGATCGCAAGGTCGTGGAGGTTCGAGTCCTCTTCTGGGCACCATTTGTACTTCCGGGGGCGTCCGTGGACGTCCGAAAACGGGAGAAATCAGCCGTTTCTTGTGCTATAACCGTCCGGTCAAATCCGGGTGGATACGGCACCAATCGGGAACAATGCGGGTATATCCGAGGGTATCGTTCTCCTCCCTTTCGCAGGGACGATACCCCCATGAGCACCCTATTTGCCACGACGGTCGCGAACGCCAAGCCGCAAGCCACGGACTATAAGCTGTCCGATGGCGGCGGTCTCTACCTTCTGGTGTGGCCGAATGGCGCGAAGCTCTGGCGCCTGAACTACCGCTATCTCGAAAAAGGTCGGACGCTCGCCTTCGGCGCATGGCCGGAGGTCGGCCTGGCCGATGCACGATCGAGGCGCGACGATGCGCGTCGGTTGCTCCCGGCAGGCCTTGACCCGTCGCACGAACAGAAGGTCGCGGCCGCCAGGGCACGGGTCGAAGAGAACGATACGTTCAAGACCGTGGCCAAGGAATGGGTCGCCAAGAATGAATGCGAGGGTATGGCCGAGATCACGCTCAGCAAGATCCGCTGGCTGCTCGACAAGGCATATCCGAAGATCGGGACCCGGCCGATCGCCAAGATCACCGCCCATGAAGTGCTCGCCGTACTGAGGGCTGTCGAGGCGACCGGTCGCTATGAGAGCGCGCGCCGCATGCGCAGCGTGCTGAGCCGGGTCTTTCGCTACGCGATTGCCACGACCCGTGCCGAGCGCGATCCAGCGAGCGACCTGCGCGGCGCCCTTACCGTTCCCAAGCCCACGCACCTCGCCGCCATCACCACGTCCAAGGGTGCGGGAGAGCTGATGCGCGCCATCCAAGGCTACACCGGCCATGCGATTACGCTCCATGCCCTGCGGCTTTCCGCCCAATTGTTCGTACGCCCGGGCGAGCTGCGGCAGGCGGAATGGAGAGAATTCGACTTCGAGCAAGGCGTCTGGGACATCCCCGCCGAGAAGATGAAGATGCGACGGCCGCACCGGGTGCCTCTCTCGCGACAGGTCACCGGCCAGTTCGAGGAGCTTTGGGAACTCACCGGCACCGGCACCTATTGCTTCCCGGGCTTCCGGTCGATGAAGCGACCGATGTCAGAGAACACGGTCAATGCGGCGTTGAGGGCGCTGGGTTTCGCCCAGGAGCAGATGAGTGCTCATGGCTTTCGCGCGATGGCGGCGACTCTGCTCAACGAATCCGGCAGGTTCAATCCCGACGCGATCGAGCGCCAGCTG
>NZ_CAXTII010000024.1:0-33534 GCF_964244235.1 uncultured Sphingomonas sp. | reverse complement strand
TTGAATCAGAACTATCGGCTCAGTGGAATCCCTAAAATGTCACCGCGTCCTAGTGGAAAATTATTATAACTCCGATGCTCAGCGCATGACGCATGGTTTCAAGGGAACCGACCTTGCAAAGACTGGCCAGCCACCGCGGGTGGAAAAAACCTCTGGGCCCGGCGAAATTGTGACGCGGGCGCCGACCGCCGCGTCGAGTTCCATGAACGTCAGGATCAGGCGCCGCGGCCCGGCAAGTCGCGCTTAACCGAAGGCCCCTCGCACCAACGCTTTACCAGACGTAAACCGCTAATCCCGGGCACCGGTAGGTGCCTGGTGACCCCTACGGGAATCGAACCCGTGCTTACGCCGTGAGAGGGCGTCGTCCTAACCGCTAGACGAAGGGGCCGTTAGCGGTGCGAGCGATGCGCTTACGGGCCGGCGAGAAAGCCGTCAAGCTGGGCGGTCGGCCCAGGCGGCGTCTTCGAGGTGGAGTTCGGCGGCGGGGCGGCTGGACCAGTCGTCGATCCTGGCGCGGCCGGCGATCCACAGCCGGCGATGCGGACCGGCACCGAGCAGGGCCTGACCGAGCGGGGTGTCGCCGCTGCGGAACGCCATCGCCTTCAGGCTGCGGCCGTCGTCGCCCGCCACGATCGCGCGGACATGACCGTTGCCGACGATCTCCGCCTTCACCACGCGGACCGGACCGGCGGCGATGCGCGGCGCGGGCCAACCCATGCCGTAAGGACCCCCGGCCTCCATTGCGCCGACGAAATCGGGACTGACCCCGCCGGGTGCCATCACGGCATCGAGCAGCAAGGCGCGGTCGCCGATCGCGCGATCGACCCCGGCGGCGAGGCGGTCTTCCAGGAAATCGGCGAACGCTGCAACTTGCGCGACGTCGATCGTCAGCCCCGCCGCCATTGCATGGCCACCGCCCGCGACCAGCAGGCCATGCTCCTTTGCGGCCAGCACCGCCGCGCCCAGATCGACGCCCGCGATCGATCGGCCCGATCCCTTGCCGATGCCCGCTTCATCGACCGCGATCACGATCGCCGGCCGGCCGAGCTTTTCCTTCAACCGACCGGCGACGATGCCGATGACGCCCGGGTGCCAGCCTTGCCCGGACACCACGACGATGCGGCGGTCACCGCCTATCATCAGGTCCGCCGCGGTCTGGACCGCGCCCTCGATCCCGCGGCGCTCCTCGTTCAGGCGATCGAGTTCGGCGGCGATCGCGCGGGCTTCGTCGGGATCGCTCGTCGTCAACAGGCGGACGCCCAGGTCCGATTTGCCGACGCGACCCCCCGCGTTGATCCGCGGGCCGAGCGCGAAGCCGAGGTCGGTCGCGGTCGGATTGCGGGTCAGGCGCGAAGTCTCGATCAGCGCGGCGATGCCGATGTTGCGGCGCTGCGCCATCACCTTCAACCCCTGCGCGACGAACGCACGGTTGAGCCCGCGCAACTGCGCCACGTCCGCGACGGTGCCGAGCGCGACGATATCGAGCAGGTCGATCAGCCGCGGCTCCGCCCGTCCGGCGAAGAAGCCGCGCGCTCGCAGCGTTCGCACCAGTGCCGCGCCAAGCAGAAACGCGACGCCGACCGCTGCGAGGTGTCCGTGCGCTGCACCGTCTCCCTCGTCGAGCCGGTTGGGGTTCACCAGCGCGTGCGCCAGGGGCAGGGTACTTGCACATTTATGATGGTCGACGACGATGACATCGACGGGGGCCGCGTGCGCCGCCGCCAGCGCGTCGAACGCCTGGGCCCCGCAATCGACGGTGACGATCAGGGTCGCGCCCTCCGCCGCGAGCCGAAGCAAAGCGGGACCCGACGGGCCATAGCCTTCGGTCAGCCGGTCGGGAATATAGGGCCTTGCCTCGATCCCGAGATCGCGGAGCAGCAGCACCATCAGCGCCGCCGACGTCGCGCCATCGACATCGTAATCGCCGAAGATCGCGACATGCTCGCCGGCGATCACCGCATCGGCGAGCCGGTCCGCGGCGCGGTCCATGTCGCGGAAGATCGAGGGGTCGGGCATGAAGCCGCGGATCGACGGCGTCTTGTGGAGGTCCAGCGCGTCGCGCGGACATCCGCGCGCCATCAGGATCTGCGTGACCAGATCGTCCGGCGTGAACCCCGGATCGCGCGCATCCGCGCTCGTCGCTCGCCAGCGCCAGGGCTGACCCATGATCGATCGGGAAATGCCGAGGACGTCCATCGCCAGCCTCTACGCGAGCATGGCTATTGTATCCAGTCGCCCTCGCGAAACCATTTGGTCACGATGTACTTCACGCCCTCGACGACCGGCATGCCCTCGTGGAGCGTCAGTTCGTTGGGGCTGCCGTCGGGGTTCATGTTGTTCCAGGTGAGCAACAGACCGCGCCTGGGCGCGACGCGGATGCCTGCCTGCGGGAACCAGGTCGCGCCGCCTTCCTCGACGTCGTTCAGATACACCATCGCGGTCCATGTGCGCTGCCCGCCCGACGCCTTCATCGCGGGCCAGTAGCTTTCGCGCTCGTGAAAATAGTCGTGATGCGCGCGGAATTGCTGGCCGGGGGCGTAACGCTGCCCCTGCATCGTCTCGCCCCTGGCAGGATCGAGCCCGAGCAGCAGCGCGATGCCCTCGTCGATCGGGCGGACGTCCGGCGAATGGCGGTCCATGTCGCAGCTTTCGCTGGTCCGGAACCCGGTCCCCGCCTTGTCGGACAGCAACGTCGATGGCCGGCGATGCGCGTCGATCATCGCGACCAATGCCTCGCATTGCGCCGCGGAGAGGAAATCGGAATGGTAATAGACCTCCGCGGCGGGAACCTGCGCGCAGGTGACCGCGGGGTTGGCGTCGAGCCGCTGCACAACCGTCCGTCCGGCGGATTGGCGGATTTTCGACGGGGAACCGGGTTTCCTGATGGCCATGACCAGACCGATTGCCGTCGCCCCCGACGAAACGCAAGAGGCCCCGGCGTCGTTCGCCGGGGCCTCCATCACGCCTTACCAGAAGATGCCGTACGCTGCATCGACGACATAGCCGCTGCGAACATCGACGAGCAGCGCGTCGTTATAATACCGGACCCAGCGATAGGGGCCGTAGGCCGGTGGCAGGCGGTAGGTATACGGGTTCCCGATCCAGTAATTCTGGCCGTAGAAGCCGTAGCCGAGCGTGATGCCGACCGAATAGCGGCGATAGCCGTAACCGCCGCCGGGCGCGTAATAGCGCGGCAGGTGGAACGCACCGCGGTTCTGCGCACGGTAGCCGTTCCAGTCGTAGCGGCGGTCACCGTGCCAGCCATTGTTCCAGCCGCCGCGGCCCTGATTGCCGCGCCCATCTTGCTGGCTTCCGCGATTGTCGTAGCCACGGTTGTCGTAACCGCGGCCGTCATTACCGCGGCCGTCATTACCGCGGCCTGCATAGCCACCCTGGCCACCCTGGCCACCCGGGGTATTTGGTCCGAAGTTCGGGCGCTGGCCCTGCTGATATTGCCCGCGCTGTTCCCGTGCCGGCGGGTTCTGGCCTTGGCGATACTGGCCCTGCTGATATTGGGCCTGTCCGTTCCGGCCCTGGCGGTACTGGTTTTGCTGTGGCTGGCCCTGTTGGGGCTGACCCTGCTGTTGCTGGCCCTGCTGCGGCTGCTGGCCCTGCGCTTGCGAACGCTGCTGGTTCTGTTGCTGGTGCTGCGCGCGATAGGCGTCGCGGCGGGCCTGATCGCCGCCGCGCTGTCCATCGACCTGTACGTCGCCGCGTGCCTCGACGTTCGCCTGCTGTGCGCTGGCGATCGCCGGGGCGAACGCGGAGGCGGCGAGCAGAAGCCCAATGACTGGTTTGACCATGATGCTATCCTTCCTGTTATGAACGGTGAACGCACCGGTTCGGACGATGGCACCATGCTAGGCGCTATGTGCTGGCGTGAAGCTGAACCCGTCTGTCAGCGATCCGACAGGTTCCTGTCATGTGCGTATAGGATCAGGGTGCCTTGGGCGGGACCAGTGCCGGCACCTGTCGCGCCGAATCGGCGGGATCGATCCCTGGCCTGAACCCGGCGGGGATCGTCTCTTCGCCGCGCATCGCACGGCCCGCGCGCTGGATCGCGTCGATCAGGCGGGGATAGACGCCGCAGCGGCATATGTTCGTGATCGCGGCGCGCACCTGGTCCTCGCTTGGGTCGGGCACGGTCTTGAGCAGCACCGCCGCCGCCATCACGATGCCGGGGATGCAGAACCCGCATTGCGGTACGTTGGCGGCGATGAAGGCGAGCTGCACCGGGTGGGTACGCTCCCGCGACAGTCCCTCGATCGTGGTGACGTAGCTGCCCTCGATGCCTGCGATCGACACCCGGCATGATCGGACCGCATGGCCGTCGACATCGACCGTACATGCGCCGCAGATCCCCGTGCCACAGCCATATTTGGCGCCGGTCAGGTTCGATGCGTCGCGCAGCGCCCACAACAACGGCGTTTGCGGATCGAGCCGGTATTCGACCGGCTGATTATTGACCGTGAAGCGTGTCATGCGCCGATCCTTAGGGTCCAAACCCGATCAGGCCAACGGTCGGGACGGAGCCAAATCTGGCGCACAGGCAGGAGCGAGGAGGGAGCGATGCCTTCGCGTCGTGACCGACGAGCGACGCCGCTGTGCGCCAGATTTGGCCCGCCGCACAGCGCACCCATCAAAGTATTGCTTTGACGGGACCCGAAAGCGGTCGCCCGGAGAGAGGCACTGGCGGCGTCGCTTGCTTGCGCGTGGCGCTGCCATGCGACTGCGCTGCGCTCCTTGCCAGTGCCTCTCTCCGGGCGATCACGACCATCGGCCTGATCGGGTTTGGACCCTAGGCGAAACGCGGCGTTTCGATCCGTGCGATTGTGCAGCGCGCGGGGCGGACGCACATTATGATCATGACCCATCCAACCCTCTTCATTCCGCACGGCGGCGGCCCCTGTTTCTTCATGGATCCCGCGGGCGGGCCGCCCCATCAAATGTGGCGCCCGATGCAGGCTTATCTGGCGGGGTCGATCGACAGCCTGCCCGAACGACCGCGCACGATCCTGCTGGTTTCCGGCCATTGGGAGGAACCCGTCGCAACGGTTCATGTCGGCGAGCGTCCGGGACTGCTCTATGATTACGGCGGCTTTCCCCCGCATACCTATCGGCTGCGGTGGAATGCGCCGGGTGCGCCGGACGTGGCCCGCCGCGCCGCGGACCTGCTGCGCGCGGCTGGTCATCCGGTTGCAGAGAATGCGACGCGCGGGTGGGATCACGGCGTCTTCATCCCGATGAAAGTCGCGGTGCCGTCGGCCGACATCCCGCTCGTGCAATTGTCGCTGCGTGCCGATCTCGACCCGGCGGCACACATCGCGATCGGGCAGGCGCTCGCCCCTTTGCGTAACGAGGGCGTTCTGATCGTCGGATCGGGGATGAGCTTCCACAATATGCGCGCGTTCGGCGGCGTTGCGAGCGGGTCCTCGGCAGCCTGGGACGATGCGCTGTCCGCGGCGGTGACCGATCCCGATCCCGTTGCCCGTGCGGCGCGCCTCACCGATTGGGCGACGCTGCCCGACGCGCGCTTCGCACATCCCCGGGCAGAACATCTGCTGCCTTTGATGGTCGCGCTGGGGGCGGGGGGTGACGGCGTGGCGGTGCAGGAGTACCGCGACATGGTAATGGGCTGGACGGTCTCGGGTTATCGCTTCGGCTGAGGCACGGCGCTTGCCAGTCCGGCGAACGGCATCCTATCCGGGACTCGAGAATGAACGAGGGACCGGGATGCACGTCGATACCGATCAAGCGGTTGCGGCACGCGGCGACGCCGACCACGGCTATGATGCGCCGGACCTGCGCATCTTCGTCTTCGCGCTGTTCTTCATCTTCGGCGGCATCACCAGCCTCAACGACATCATCATCCCGAAATTGCGGGAGCTGTTCACGCTCGACCACGCATCGGCGATGCTGGTCCAGTCGGCGTTCTTCCTCGCGTACGGACTGTTCTCGATCCCCGCCGCGGCGATCGTCCGGCGGGCCGGCTATATGCGTACCGCCGCGATCGGGCTGGTCACCATGATGATCGGGTGCCTGTTGTTCATCCCCGCATCGGCATCCGCGACGTTCGGCGTGTTCCTGATCGCGCTGTTCGTGCTCGGGGCCGGCATCACTATCGTCCAGGTCGTCGCCAATCCCCTGATCTCGCTGCTCGGCGCGCCGAAGACCGCATCGAGCCGGCTGACCTTCGCGCAGGCGTTCAATTCGCTCGGCACCACGGCCTTCCCGCGCGTCGGATCGACCTTGATATTGGGCGGACTGGCGGGCGTCAGCGCAGCGACGCTGACGGGTGCCGCGCGCGATGCGTACCGGGTCGAGGCCTCACGCGCGATCGTCCACACCTATCTGGGGCTAGCGGCCGCGCTGTTGGTCATCGCCGGCGTGGTCTGGACCCGGCGCAACCGGTTGCGCGAGGAACAGGTCGAAAGCGTCTCGATGTTCCACGCTTTCACGCTGCTCGAGCGACCGCGCTTCGCGATCGGCGTGCTCTGCATTTTCCTGTACGTCGGTGCGGAGGTCTCGATCGGATCGCTGATCGTATCGTACCTGACCCAGGCGGATGTCTGGGCGGCGACCGATCAGGTTGCCGGCAACCATATCCCCTATTACTGGGGCGGGGCGCTCGCCGGGCGGTTCGTCGGATCGGGGGTACTGCGATTGGTATCGCCGGGCAAGGCGCTCGCCGGGGTCGCCACCACCGCGATCCTGCTGACCCTGGTGTCGGCGAACATGACGGGTGCGGTATCGGGCTGGGCGTTGCTGGCGGTGGGGCTGGCGAATTCGATCATGTTCCCGACGATCTTCGCGCTGGCATCCGAAGGGCTCGGCACGCGCGCTGCGGAGGGATCGGGCGTCATTGCGACCGCGATCGTCGGCGGGGCGATCGTGCCGTATCTGACCGGCACGATCGCCGATCACAGCGGCTCGCTGCATTTCGCGCTGCTGTTACCGGGCATCTGTTATGCGGTAATCGCGGCATATGGCATCTATGCGCGCAAGCCGGTGGCCGAGATCGCCGACAGCTGAGAACCACAGCGGAGGGCGCGCCGCCGGCACCCTCCGATACCCCACCGACCGCCCTCAGAAAGCCGCGATCCCGGTGATCGCACGACCGAGGATCAGCGCATGGACGTCGTGCGCGCCCTCGTACGTGTTGACCGTCTCCAGGTTCATCAGGTGGCGCATCACCTGATATTCGCCCGAAATGCCGTTGCCGCCATGCATGTCGCGCGCATCCCGCGCGATGGCCAGCGCCTTGCCGACATTGTTGCGCTTGACTAGGCTTACCATCTCGGGCGCGAACCGACCCTCGTCCATCAGCCGTCCGACCCGCAAGCTCGCCTGCAGCCCAAGCGCGATCTCGGTCTCCATGTCCGCCAGCTTCTTCTGGAACAGTTGCCGTCCGGCGAGCGGGGTACCGAACTGCTTGCGGTCCAGCCCATATTGCCGCGATGCCGCCATGCAGAATTCCGCAGCACCCATCGCGCCCCAGCTGATGCCGTAGCGCGCGCGGTTGAGGCAGCCGAACGGCCCCTTCAGCCCCGACACGTCGGGCAGCAGGGCGTCCTCGCCGATCTCGACATCGTCCATCAGGATCATACCGGTAACCGAGGCGCGGAGCGACAGCTTGCCCTCGATCTTCGGCGTCTCGATCCCGTCCATGCCGCGCTCGAGGATGAAGCCGCGGATCGCGCCGCCGTGCCCGTCGCTCTTCGCCCACACCACGAACACATCGGCGATCGGCGAATTGCTGATCCACGTCTTCGCGCCCGAGATCCGGTAGCCCGTATCCGTCTTCACCGCGCGCGTCGTCATGCTGCCCGGGTCGGAGCCGGCATCGGGCTCGGTCAAGCCGAAGCAGCCGATCCACTCGCCGCTCGCCAGCCTGGGCAGGAATTTGTGCTTCTGCGCCTCCGATCCGAACGCGTAGATCGGGTACATCACGAGGCTCGATTGCACCGACATCATCGATCGATAGCCCGAATCGATAGCCTCGACCTCGCGAGCGACGAGGCCATAGGCGACATAGGACGCGCCGACGCCGCCATATTGCTCCGGGATCGTCGGGCCGAGCAGGCCCAGTTCGCCCATCTCGCGGAAGATCGCCGGGTCGGTATGTTCATGCTGAAACGCATGGACGATCCGCGGGGCGAGCTTGTCGCGCGCATAGGCCTTGGCGGTGTCGCGGATCATCCGCTCGTCGTCCGATAGCTGCTGGTCGAGAAGGAACGGATCCTCCCAGTCGAACCGTGCCATGCCGCTCATCATACTCTCCTTTGCGATCAAGCGCTTCGGAGCGGACGGCGTCCGCGTCAAGACGGTTCAGTATCCTCGATCGTCAGGATCGAAATCGACACGGACGCATTGCCCCCGTTGAGTATGATTCGATCGACGATCAGATCGGCGACGAGATGCCCGCGAATGATCCATTCGCTTTCGGGGATCGTGGCGATCCACCGGTCGAACGACTCGCCCGGTTCTGCTTCGACGGCGATCCGGTGGCCCGCGCCGATGAAGGTCGCGCTGGCCCAGGGTCTGGTGGCGATCGACCGGACGGCGATCACGACGCTGGCCGCCATGGCCTGCGCCCGCAGCGCGCGGACGAGCAATGTGCCGGCATCAGGTCCCCGCAGCGAGTCCGGTCTCATGCGCGCCGCCCCGATCCGATGAACGCCTCGACCTTGGCGGCGACCGCGCGCCCGGGCTGACGACCGCGGCGCAGATCGCCCACCAGCCGCGGATCGTTGACCGCCAGCCGCCCGAATTTCGTCGGCGGCATGCCGGTGCCGCGCAGATAGCGGTCGATCGCGACGAGCAGGGACATGGTGCGTTTCCTCCGTTCGGATATGACGCGTTCCCTTAATGTTCTCATTTTCCAACTTGTCTAGGAAAATTCCTGCGCTATCGGTCGAGATGTGTCCGAAACCGATCCAAGAGCGGCGCTGCGGGCGTATGCGGCGACGAGCGGGGCCAGCCTGTCGGCGCTGTCGCGGATGCTGGGACGCAACGTCGCGTATCTGCAGCAATATGTGTCGCGTGGAACGCCGCAGCGTTTGCCCGAACGGGAACGGCGGTTGCTGGCGGATTATCTGGGGGTGGCCGAATCGGTGCTCGGTGCGCCGGCGGCGGCACCTTCGTCGACCGTGTCCGTGCCGCGCCTGTCGATCGCCGCATCCGCCGGCCCGGGGACGCTGGTCGATCGCGAAATCATGCTCGGTGCCGATGCGGTGGATCGGCGGCTGCTACGCCGGCTTGGCGTCGCGCCCGACGCCGCGGCGATGCTTCGCGTCCGCGGTACGTCGATGGAGCCGGGCCTGTTCGACGGCGACTGGGTGTTGATCGATACGGCGGTGCCGGCCGCGGTGCGGGCGGGGGTGCATGTCGTCCGGATCGACGATGCGGTGATGGTGAAGCGCCTGACGCCCGGGCCCGGCGGCTTCGTGCCGACCAGCGACAATCCGGCAGCACCGCCCGTTCCGGCGGGCAAAGTCGCAATCCTGGGACGGGTGGTCTGGCAGATGCGCGCGACCCGCTAGCGCGGAAAGCATGTTCCCCGGCGCACGCGGAGGTCCGGGGGCCGCGGGCACCGTCCTCTGCGACCCCGGGCTCCCGCCTTTGCGGGAGAACAGCTTTGGATTTTGAGCGAAGCGGGCCGTCGTCGCGCTAGGGCGATCTACCGCCCGCGCCACCAGATCAACAGCGCGACCGCGATCCCGAGTGCGATGCCGATCAGGAACCCCGGCGTCGCCTCGCCGAACACGAAGCCGATCGCCGCACCGCCAATCGCACCGATCGCGATCGGCATGCCGCCGGCGGAGGGGGAGGGCGTGGCCATGAGCGAGCCCTGCCACGTCCCCGGACGGGACACCAGCGTCCCGTCGCGGGATCGGCGGGACGGCGACGGTGCGCGGCCATGGAGCGCGTTTACCTTGGTCCGTCGCTGTTGCCGCCGGTGCGCGTGCATTGGCACGCGGCTTGTACCGATGCAGGCAACTGCATCAGGAGCGCCGATGTCCGACATGCCCTATATCGCCGACATACGCATCGTCAGCGACGCCACCGATCTGATCGCATCGTTCGGGTCGCAGGCCGGCCTCGAGGCCGCGGTGCGCGCGGATCGCAGCCGCGACGTCGGCAACCATATCCATTTCTGTCATTGGCGTCAGACCGAACGGCTGATCGTCGTGATGACGGCGCCCTATGCCATCGGTACCGTGCACTGATACCAGGCGCGCAGGCCCTCCTCCGGCCGCCCCCGGGAACGACCGCTCGACTATGCTGGACAAGCACGAAAACACCGGCAAGGTGCGTGCGCGACGCGATAAATGCGCGAAGAGGGGCATAAATGCGGACGGAACGGTTTCTGATGGGACGCGGACGAAGCGACCTGACAGCGGAAGAGCGTGCGATGCTGGAGGATGCAGTCGGCGGCGTTCAGACATTGCCCGCCCGCTATCTGATGGTCCGCGCCGGCAAGCCGGTATCGCACAGCACGCTGCTGCTCGACGGCTATATCTGCCGGTACATGGATGACCGCGAAGGCCACCGGCAACTGGTCGCGGTCCATGTGCCGGGGGATTTCGTCGATCTTCACGCCTTTCCGATGCGCTGGCTCGATCACGACGTGGCGACGCTCGGCCCGGTGACGATCGCGACGTTCGAACATACGACACTGGAAAAGATCATCGAACAGGCACCGCATCTGACCCGGATGCTGTGGTTTTCGACGTTGCTCGACGCGGCGATGCACCGCGAATGGATCTTCCGGCTCGGGCGGCTCGATTCGACGGGTCGCCTGGCGCATTTCTTCTGCGAGATACACGAACGGCTCGCGATGGTCGGGCTGGCGAAGGACGGTATCTTCACGCTGCCGATGATCCAGGCCGATCTCGCCGAGGCGTGCGGGATGACGCCGGTGCACGTCAACCGGACGCTCAGGGTATTGCGCGAGGCCAGGCTGCTGCACTTTCGCAACGGCGTCGCGACGATCCCGGACGCCAAGGGGCTCGCCTCGGTGGCGGAGTTCGATCCGGGCTATCTCTACGGATCGGCAGGACAGTTGACCGGCGGGTGAGCGCACCATCGCCGACCCGCGCCGAGCGTCTGCGATCGATCGTCGGCGGATCGGCCGGCAATCTGGTCGAATGGTTCGACTGGTACACCTATTCCGCGTTCGGACTGTATTTCGCCGGCGTGTTCTTCCCGGCGGGCGGGCGGACCCAACAATTGCTCGATGCCGCGGCGGTGTTCGCGGTCGGTTTCGTCATGCGCCCGATCGGTGCCTGGGCGATGGGGGTCTATGCCGATCGCCATGGGCGGAAAGCAGCATTGACGATCTCGGTCACGCTGATGTGCGCGGGTGCGTTCCTGATCGCGGTCGCGCCCGGCTATGCGGCGATCGGCTGGGCGTCGCCGGCTCTGCTGGTATTCGCGCGGCTGCTGCAGGGGCTTAGCGTCGGCGGCGAATATGGCGCGAGCGCGGTGTACCTGAGCGAGATGGCGGGGCGGGAGCGGCGCGGTTTCTTCGCGAGTTTCCAATATGTCACGCTGATCGCGGGCCAGCTTCTCGCCTTGTGCGTGCTGCTGGTGCTGCAATCGATACTCGGCGCCGAGCAACTGGACGCATGGGGCTGGCGCATCCCGTTCGCGATCGGCGGCCTGCTGGCGATCGCGGTCTACCGCATCCGGCGCGGATTGCTCGAGACCGAAAGCTTCCGGAACGCGGCCGCACAGCACGCACCCCGCTCGAGCGGTCTGGCGCTGTTCCGCGATCACCCGCGCGAGGCCGCCACCGTGCTGTTCCTGACCGCGGGGGGCACGCTCGCCTTCTACGCCTACACCATCTACATGCAGAAATTCCTGGTGAACTCCGCCGGCTTCCCGCGCGCCACCGCCGCCTGGATCATGACCGCGGCGCTGACGCTGTACATGCTGCTCCAGCCGGCGTTCGGCGCGCTGTCCGACCGGATCGGGCGCAAGCCGCTGATGGTCGGGTTCGGGCTCGCGGGGACGTTGGCCACGGTACCGATCTTCCTGGCGCTTGAACGAGTCCGGTCGCCCTATGCGGCCTTCGCACTGGTCCTCGCCGCGCTTGTCATCGTCAGCGGCTATACCGCGATCAATGCGGTGGTGAAGGCGGAACTGTTTCCGGCGCATATCCGGACATTGGGGGTCGCCTTGCCCTATGCGCTGGCCAACGCGCTGTTCGGCGGGACCGCGGAATGGGTCGCGCTCGGCCTGAAGAAGGCCGGGCTCGAGCGGGGGTTCTACTGGTATGTCGCCGCGATGATCGCGGTGTCGCTGGTCACGTATCTGCGGATGCCCGATACGCGCGATACCAGCCGGATCTTGGAGGATTGACCATCCGTCATGCCGGGCTCGTCCCGGCATCCGGGGCGTCTAGCGACTGTCGGGCGTGTAGCGCCGCAACCCTGGACCCCGGCACAAGGCCGGGGTGACGGAAATCTCTACGTCACCCGCTCGGCCACCAGCCCGCCATAGGGTGCCAGCCGCCAGCCCCCGGGATCATCGATCCGCTCGACGATCCGCCATCGATCCGTTTCGTTCGGTGCCCAATCCGCGGGCTCTGCCCCCAGGTTGAAGACGCAGAGCAGATGCTGCCCCTCCGCCTGCCGTTCGAACGCCAGCAGCTGCACGCCGGCCTCGACGACCGACAGCGTTCCCACCGACAATGCCGGGCAAGCATGACGAAACGCCACCAGGCGCCGGGTCAGCCATAGAAGCGATCCGGCATCGGCTTCCTGCACGTCCACCGCCAGTGCGGGGTGATCGGCCCCGACCGGCAACCACGGCTTCGTGGCCGAGAAGCCCGCAAAGGGCGCGTCGCTGCGCCAGGGCATCGGCGTTCGCGCACCGTCGCGCGACAATGTCCGCGGCCAGTTGGCGATCGCCTCCGGGTCCTGCAGATCGGCGAACGGGACATCGACCTGCGTCAGGCCCAGTTCCTCGCCATAATACAGGAACACGTTGCCGCGCAGGCACAGCAGCAGCAGCATCTTCATCCGCGCGAAGGCGGCGCGGTGTGCGGGATCGATCCAGCGCGAAACCGCGCGCGGCGCATCGTGGTTCTCGAACGCCCAGCTTGGCCAGCCCTCGCCAGGCGTTGCGGGCCATCGACCCAGCGCTTCCGCGACCAGGGCAGGAGCCAGCGCGGGTGCGTAGAGAAAATCGAAGCCATAGGCGCTGTTCAGTCGCTCGTGCCCCCGGGTGAACAATTTCATCTCGCGGTCGCTCTCCGCACCGCCGACCTCCGCCACCGTGAAGCGATCGCCGGGATAGCCATCGAGCAACCGCCGTATCCGTTCCAGGAAGACGGGAATATCGGCGTGGCTCTGGTTGTATTCGTGGAGCTGGTAATCGAACGGCCGGGTGCGCGGGGCGCCGTCGTCCGGGGCGGGCGGATTGTCGGTCAGTGCCGGGTCGTGCATCGCGAAGTTGATCGCGTCCAGCCGGAACCCGTCGACGCCGCGGTCGAGCCAGAAGCGCGCGGTCGCGATCAGTTCGTCCTGCACCGCCGGGCTATGCCCGTTCAGCTGCGGCTGTTCGCGCAGGAAATTGTGCATATAATATTGCCCGCGCCGCGCGTCCCAGGTCCAGGCCGGGCCGCCGAACACCGATTGCCAGTTGTTCGGCGGGCTGCCCTCGGGCTTCGCGTCCGCCCATACATACCAGTCGGCGCAGGGGTTGGAGCGATCGACGCGGCTTCGTTCGAACCACGGATGCGCGTCCGAGGTATGGCTATAGACCTGGTCGATCACGACCTTCAGGCCCAGCGCATGGGCGCGGCCGATCAGCGCGTCGAAATCGGCAAGCGCGCCGAAGATCGGATCGACATCGCGGTAATCCGACACGTCATAGCCGAAATCCTTCATCGGCGAAGTGAAGAAGGGCGACAGCCAGATCGCATCGACGCCGAGGCTCGCGACATGATCCAGACGCGCGGTGATGCCCGGCAGGTCGCCGATCCCGTCGCCGTTCGAATCGGCGAAGCTGCGCGGATAGATCTGGTAGATCACCGCCCCCAGCCACCAGCGATGCGGCGTCGTCGGGTCGGGCATCTAGAGCGTCCCCGGCCCGGCGGTGGGGGGAATGTCGCGGTCGACCAGCACCACCCCGTCCTCGACCGCCACGACGCGCAAGCGATCGCCGATCGCGGCATCGGGCCCGCGCGCCGGCCAGCCGCCATCGCCGACCTTCACCCGGCCCACGCCGTCGACGATTGCGCTATCGACCACGACGATCGTGCCCACCAGCCGCGCGGCGCGGTCGTTGAGGAGCATGTCGCTGCTTTCGATCGGATAATCCTTGTACCAGCGCCGCCCGATCAGCACCGCCGCGCCGCTCCACGCCGCGAACGACACCAGCTGGATCGCGACCGGCAATGCGGGGAGCGCGAGCAGCGCGACGCCGGTGATCGCCGCGGCGATCGCAAGGAACACGAGGAACAACCCGGGCGCCGCGAGTTCGGCGATGCCTAGCGCGACGGCGGCGATCAGCCATGCGCCGCCCGGGCCGCCGATCGAGTCGATGGTCATGGGGTGCGCCCTCTACCCCCACCCCGGCGAAGGCCGGGGCCCGGTTGCCACGGTTTTCGTGATTGAGCGCATCGCGCCGCCATCATTCTCTCGCAACTGGGCCCCGGCCTTCGCCGGGGTGGGGTGAACGGCACGGGCCGGGACCGACTTATTGACCCGGCAGCTCGAACGGCCCCGGCTTCGCAGGCGTCGTCGGCGGCGCGGCCTTGGCAACCCCGCCCGCCTTGGTCGGCACGACCGACAGCGCATCGCGCGCCAGTTCGCCGATGCCGCCCAGCGTACCCATAAGCTGGGTCGCCTCGACCGGGAACAGGATCGTCTTCGCGTTGGGCGACGTCGCGAACTTGCCGATCGCCTCGACATATTTCTGTGCGATGAAATAGTTGATCGCCTGCGTGCTGCCGCCCTCGATCGCCTCCGACACCGCCTTCGTCGCCGTCGCTTCGGCCTGCGCCGCGCGCTCGCGCGCCTCGGCGTCGCGGAACGCGGATTCCTTGCGGCCCTCCGCCTCGAGAATGCGCGCCTGCTTCTGCCCCTCGGCGCGCAGGATCTCCGACGCGCGCGTGCCTTCGGCATCGAGGATGTTCGCGCGCTTCTCGCGCTCCGCCTTCATCTGCCGGCCCATCGCGTTGACGATGTCGGCCGGCGGGCGGATGTCCTTGATCTCGACGCGCGTGATCTTGACGCCCCACGGCACCGTCGCATGATCGACCACGGTCAGCAGCCGCGCGTTGATCTCGTCGCGCTTCGACAGCGTCTCGTCGAGGTCCATCGACCCCATCACGGTGCGCAGGTTGGTGGTCGTCAGCTGCAGCAGCGCCAGATACAGGTCGGACACCTCGTACGCCGCCTTCGCGCTGTCGAGCACCTGGAAGAACACGACCCCGTCGGTCGAGATCATCGCATTGTCCTTGGTGATGATCTCCTGACCCGGAATGTCGATCACCTGCTCCATCATGTTCACCTTGCGGCCGACGCGATAGAAGAACGCCGGGTAGAAATTGAACCCCGGCCGCGCGACGGTGGTGAAACGGCCGAAATGTTCGATCGTGTATTGATAGCCCTGGCGGACGATCTTGATCGAATTCATCAGGTAGAACAGCACGAGCACCAGCAGCAGCGCAGCAGCGATCAATCCCATCGGTCGAATCCCTCGGTTGTTCCACCCGTCCTAGCAGGCGCAGGGGAGGGGGCCTAGCGCCCCGGCTCCCATGCGGTTACATGGCCCGCCACTTCCACACGCGCAGGAACCGGCACCCCATGGACATCCGCCTCGGCCTCACCTTCGACGACGTGCTGCTGGTGCCGGGCGAGTCGAGCGTTCTTCCCAGCCAGGCGGACACGCGCACGATGCTGACGCGCGGGATCGCGCTCGACATCCCGGTCATTTCGTCCGCGATGGATACCGTGACCGAGGCGGACATGGCGATCGTCATGGCGCAGCTGGGCGGGATCGGCGTGCTCCACCGTAACATGGAGGTGCCCGAACAGTGCGATGCGGTGCGCGCGGTGAAGCGGTTCGAAAGCGGCATGGTCGTCAACCCGATCACCATCCTGCCGAACGCGACGCTGGCGGATGCGCAGGGGCTTATGGCACGGCACAGGATCAGCGGCATCCCGGTGGTGGAGGCGGGCGGACGGCTGGTCGGCATCCTGACCAACCGCGACGTGCGCTTCGCCGAAAACCCGCGCCAGCCGGTCAGCGAATTGATGACTCACGACAACCTCATCACCGTCGCGGTGGGCGTGGGTCAGGAGGAAGCGCGGCGGCTGCTTCACCAGCACCGGATCGAGAAATTGCTGGTGGTCGACGAAGCCTATCGCTGCGTCGGGCTGGTGACGGTCAAGGACATCGAGAAGGCGGTGACCTATCCCAATGCGACGAAGGACGGCGCGGGCCGCCTGCGCGTCGCCGCCGCGACCACGGTCGGTGACCGCGGGTTCGAGCGCACCCGGTCGCTGGTCGATGCCGAATGCGATCTGATCGTCATCGACACCGCGCATGGCCATAATATCGACGTCGCGCGCGCGGTCGAACGGGTGAAGCGGCTCAGCAATTCGGTGCAGGTCATGGCCGGCAACGTGGCCACGGCGGAGGCCGCGAAGGCGCTGATCGGCGCGGGTGCCGACGCGATCAAGGTCGGGATCGGGCCCGGCTCCATCTGCACGACCCGCGTCGTCGCGGGCGTCGGCGTGCCGCAGCTGACCGCGGTGATGGACGCGGCGGAAGAAGCGCGGAAATCGGGCGTACCGGTGATCGCGGATGGGGGCCTTCGCACCTCGGGCGATCTCGCCAAGGCGCTCGCGGCCGGCGCATCCTCGTGCATGATCGGATCGCTGCTCGCGGGCACCGAGGAAGCACCGGGGGAAACGTTCCTGTACCAGGGCCGCGCGTACAAGTCCTACCGCGGCATGGGATCGGTCGGCGCGATGGGTCGCGGCTCGGCGGATCGCTATTTCCAGGGCGATATCAAGGACCAGATGAAGCTGGTGCCCGAAGGGATCGAAGGGCAGGTGGCGTTCAAGGGCCCGGCGCGCGACGTCATCCACCAGCTGGTCGGCGGCGTCCGCGCGGCGATGGGCTATATCGGCGCTGCGACGATCCCCGACCTCCAGAAGCGCGCGCGGTTCGTGCAGATCACCGGGGCGGGGCTGACCGAGAGCCATGTGCATGACGTGACGATCACGCGCGAGGCCCCGAATTATCCGACGCGCTGAGGGGGTGTCCTACACGGGTAGGACGTGTCAGGGCGGGGGATGAACTTGCTGCGAAACATCCTGCCGTCACCCCGGATTTATTCCGGGGTCCATCGTGCCGCGCATTCGAAAGTCGTTGGAATGGCGGCACGATGGATGCCGGATCAAGTCCGGCATGGCGGAGGTGCCATCCACTTCCCCCATCCCGGCTTAGGCCGGGGCCCAGTTACACCGATTTCCGTTGGTGCGCCCCCCGTCTCGCCACGCCCGCGTCGCACACGGGCCCCGGCTTCCGCCGGGGATGGCATGAGACAAATCGCCCCCGCAAACACGCGCACCACCGTAACCTTTGTAAACTTAGCCGCATGACCCCCGCCGCCCGCACCGAAGCCGCGGTCGAGATCCTCGATCAGATCATCGCCGCCGCCAGCGAAGGCGGGGCCGCCGCGGACACGCTCGTGTCGCGCTATTTCGATATCCGGCGCTATGCCGGGTCGAAGGACCGCCGGGCGGTGCGCGATCTGGTCTATGCCGCGATCCGGCGCGCTGGCGAGCGGCCGACGAGCGGGCGGGCGGCAATGGTGGCGCTGGCGGACGACGACCCCGCGCTGGCGGCGACGTTCGACGGCAGCGCGCACGGCCCTGCGCCGATCGAAGCCGACGAACCGCGCGCGGTGGCGGGCTCGGCACCGGACTGGCTGGTGGAGACACTCGTCGCCTCGGGCGTCTCGAAGGCGACGATGGCGGCGCTGGTCGGCCGCGCGCCGCTCGATCTGCGCGTCAATCGGCTGAAAGCGAGCCGCGAGGACGTGCTGGCGATGGTGCCTCAAGTCGAGGTGACTCCCTTCGCACCGGACGGCCTGCGGCTCTCCGGCGGCGGCAATGTCGAGGCCATGCCGGTCTATCGCGACGGGCTGGTCGAGGTGCAGGACGAGGGTAGCCAGATCGTCGGCATGGCGCTGGGCGCGAAGCCGGGCGACCGCATCGTCGATCTGTGCGCGGGCGCGGGCGGCAAGACGCTGGCGCTGGCCGCGGCGATGGCGAACGAGGGCCTGTTGCTCGCCGCGGATGTCGACCGGACGCGGCTTTCGCGGCTCAAACCACGATCGGTGCGCGCGGGCGTTGCGATCGCCGAGACGCTGCTGCTCGACCCCAATCGCGAGGCCGAGGCGCTGGCCGACTGGACGGGCACGGCGGACGGCGTGCTGGTCGATGCGCCGTGTTCGGGCACCGGCACCTGGCGGCGCAATCCGGAGGCGCGGTGGCGGCTGACGCCCGACCGGATCGACCGGCTGGCGATTACGCAGGCCCGGCTGCTGGCGCTCGCCGCCACGCTGGTGCGGCCGGGCGGTACGCTCGCCTATATCGTCTGTTCGCTGCTGGATGCGGAAGGAGCGGAACAGATCGACGTCTTCCTCGCCGCGCATCCGGGCTGGGTCGCCGAGCCGCCGGCGCTGCCCGCGGGTCGATCGCATGGCGCGGGCTGGCGGCTCGATCCCGCGCTCGACGGCACCGACGGCTTTTTTGTCGCGCGCCTGCGGGCACCGTGCTAGCCGGTCCTCGTGTTTCGTCCGGAGCCGATCATGCGTTATTCCTCCGTTGCCCTCGCCGTCGCGCTGACGATCGTCTGCGTATCGACCTCGCTTCACGGGCAGCGTCCCGACGACCAGATCGACCAGCGTTCGCTGGCGTTGCTGGCGGAAGGGAAGTCCGAGCGTGCGGCGGGCAACGTCGATGCCGCGACCGATACGCTGGAGACCGCGCTGGCAGTCGATCCGCGGAACCGCGCGGCCTTTGTCGAACTCGCGCAGATATCGCAGGGGCTCGGGCTGTCCGGCAAGGCGATCCGGCTCTACCGCGAGGCGCTGCTGCTCGAACCCAACGATATCGCCGCGCTCGAGGGGCAGGGCGAGGCGCTGGTCGCCAAGGGCGCGGTGACGCTGGCGCAGGCGAACCTCGCCAGGATCAGGACGCTGTGCAAGACGAACTGCACGCCCGCTACGATGCTGGCCGCGACGATCGCAAAGGGGCCCCCGGTCTCGACTGCGATGGTCACGGACAAGAAGCCGACGACTACGCCCGAATAGCGCGCGCGAGGGCGGTGAAGTCTGCGACCGACAGCGTTTCCGCCCGCCGCGTCGCATCGATGCCGATCGCCTCCAGCGCGGCGAGCGCACCGGGCACCGTCTTCAGGCTTTGCCGCAGCATCTTGCGGCGTTGGCCGAACGCCGCGCCGGTCAACCGTTCGAGATCGGCCAGCGCCACGCCGTCCGGCGCATCGGTGGGAACGATATGGACGACCGCGGACATGACCTTGGGCGGCGGGGTGAAGGCGGATCGGTGGACCGGCATCGCGATCCGCACGGTCGATCGCCACTGTGCCAGCACCGCCAGCCGGCCATAGGGGTCGCCGGCGGTCGTCGCGACGATCCGGTCCGCGACCTCCTTCTGGAACATCAACGTCAGCGACCGCCACCATGGCAGCCACGCCGCCGACAGCCAGTTCACCAGCAGCGCGGTGCCGATGTTATAAGGCAGGTTCGAGACGATATGCGGTGCCCGCGCGAACAGTCCGGGCGCATCGATCGCCAGCGCATCGCCCTCGATGACGGTCAGCCTGCCGGGATACGCCGCCGCCAGCTCGGCGAGCGCGGGGATGCAACGCCGGTCGCTCTCGATCGCCGTCACCCGCGCTCCCGCCGCCAGCAGCGCACGAGTCAATCCACCCGGACCCGGACCGACCTCCAGTACCGGGACATCGCGCAGACCGCCCGGCACCGCCGCGATGCGCGCCAGCAATTGCCCGTCGAACAGGAAATTCTGGCCAAGCGCCTTGCTCGCGGCCAACCCGTGCCGCGCGATGACGTCACGCAGCGGCGGCAATAGCGGCGTGTCGTTCACGCCGCCGCGGCGTCGCGGCTCCGACGGTCCGCCGCTTCGCCCGCCATCGCGATGGCGGCGATCATCGCGCCCGGGTTGGCCTCGTCGCGACCCGCGATCCCGAACGCCGTGCCGTGGTCCGGCGAGGTGCGGACGATGGGCAGGCCAAGCGTGATGTTGACCCCGTCGTCGAAATACAGCGTCTTGATCGGGATGAGCGCCTGGTCATGGTAGCAGCATAGAGCGACGTCATATTTGGCGCGTGCTCTTGGGTGGAACATGGTGTCCGCGGCGAACGGGCCGATCGCGTCGATACCCTCTTCGCGCAGGATCGCGATGGCCGGTTCGAGCAGGTCGATCTCCTCACGCCCGATCGCGCCCTGTTCGCCGGCGTGCGGATTGAACCCGGCAAAGGCGAGCCGTGGGCGTTCGACCCCGAAATTGCGATGAAGCCCGCGGGCGGTGGCGCGCGCCTTGGCAAGGATCAGATCGATATCGAGCAGCCCCGCCACGTCGGCAAGTGCGACGTGAGTCGTGATCGGCACCACGCGCAACCCGGGCCCCGCGAGCATCATGACCGCATTCTCGCCAGCGATCCCGCAGCGTTCGGCGATGAATTCGGTCTGGCCGGGATGCGTGAAGCCGATCGCATAGAGCTGCGCCTTCGCCACCGGTCCCGTCACCAGCGCCCGGGCCGCGCCGGACCGGACAAGCCCCGTCGCCATTTCCAGCGCATGCAGCGCGCAGCGTGCCCCCCCGACATCGGGGGATCCCGGGACGCCGTCGCTCCCTTCGTCGATCGACAGGATCGGCAACGCATCGGAAAAAACGCGGGTCACCTCCGTCATATCCGTCACCGATCGGGTCGGGCCGTCCCAGACCGCGGCGACCGCGCGGATATCACCGATCGCAACGAAGGGCGGGAGGGATCGTTCGCGCCGCGCCGCCCAGGCCTTGGCGATGATCTCCGGCCCGATCCCGGCCGGGTCGCCCATCGATACGGCAAGCGGTGCGACCATGATGCGGTCCTCAGCGATAATCGATGATCGCGTCGCGGCGAAGATCGCGCAGTTTCTGTTGCGCGCGCAGGTTGACGCGCTGCTGCTCCAATTGGTCCTGGACTTGATCGGCACGGGGCAGCGTGCCGGACTTGGGATCGTCGCGACCGCACAGGACCAGCGCCCGGACGCCGTCCTGCGGCGATCCGAAGGGCGGGCTCGACTGGCCGACCTGCAGCTTCAACATGATTTCCTGAAGCTGCGCAGGCAGATCGCGGATGCGGACGGTGTCGTTGTCCACGACCTCCGCGCCGATCGCCGCCGCGACCTTCTCGACCGATCCGCAACCCTGCAGCGCTTGCGTGGCCCTGCCGAATGCGGCGGCGCGCGTGGTCGCTTCCGCCTGCGTCGTACCGGCGGGAAAACGCATCGTCAGCTGTTTCAGGCTGAGGCGTGCATCGCGCGGATCCGCGGTCAGCACCTGGCGCTTGTCGGTCAGGTACAGCAACGAGAACCCGCCGGGCAGCTCGATCGGTCCGGCGACCTGCCCTATCTGCATGGTGCGGAGCGCGTCGGCGAGCGGATCGGGTAATTGCGCGGTGCGCACCCAGCCCAGGTCGCCGTTGACCGCCTTGGTCGTGGCCTCGGAATAGGTGCGCGCGAAATATTCGAACGGTTGCTGGCCCTTTTGGACCTCCTGCACCAACTGACGGGCATTGGCATAGACCTGCTGTCCGTTCGCAGGCGTCGCGCTGAGGAATATCTCCTTGACGTTATATTCTTCGGTGCCCTTCGCCTCTTGCAGGCGCGCCAGGATACCCTTCACTTCCTCGTCGCTCACGTTGGTGGTCGGCTCGATCTTGCGACGCAGATAGCGCTGCCAGGCCAGTTCGGCCTCGATCTGGCGCGTGAGCGAGCGTTCGGACGATCCGGCGTCGCGCAGAAAGGTACGCATCGCCGCCGGCGTACGCCCGAAATTCTTTGCGACCCGGTCGAAACTCTGCGTGATCTCTTCGGTCGTGATGGTGATGTCGCTGACCTTGGCCTCCTGGATCTGAAGCGTCTCGTCGATCAACTGGCGCAGGATCTGGAGCTTCAGCTTGTCGCGATCCTCGGGCGACAGCGCCGTGCCGTTCGCCACCGCCAACAGCGCGACGCGCTGATCGACATCGGTGCCGGTAATGACGGTTTCGTTCACCACCGCGGTCGGCTTGCGGATATTGGGGTCGAGCTTGCCGAAGATCTGGAGGTTCGCGGGGATGTCGAGCCCGGTCGACGGTACGCTGTTGTCGGGCACGGTCTGCGCCATCGCACCGCCGGCCATCAGTGCCAGCATCACGGAGCCCATCGCCTTGCGGCCGACGGTGTCCGAACGGTAGAAATGCTTCACGATCGCTCCATACCCCATCAACGCGCCGGCACCGGCGACCCGTTTCATTGCCGCGCAGCGGCTGAACCGCGGCTTAGCGACCGAGATTGGTGAAGGCCAGCGTCAACAGATATCCGTTGCCGGCGCGCGCATCGCCCGTAGTCTGGTAATCGCGCCGCCACGTAAAGCCCAGTCGCAGGCAATCATCCTCATATTGCACCCCCAGCCGGTGGCGGATCGGCTGGAATCCGTTGGCGGTGGACAGCGGGTCCTCCACGCGGTTGGTCAGATCGACGACCGCGGATCCGAAGGCGGACCAGAAGCGGGAGAATTGGACACGACCGCCGACGCGGACTTCCTCGTGATCCGCCAGATCCTCGTAGACGGGATCGATATTGCGGTTGAGCCGAAGATAGCCGAGCAGGATATAGGTCGACCGCGAACCGATCGTCGCGTCCACTTCGTTGCGCCGCAAAGCGAAATCGCCCTTGTCGATGCGGTACCGCGCGACGATCGAGACAAGGTCGCGGTAGCGCAGTTCGCTTCGCCCGACGATGTCGGACAGGCGATCCGACAGGCCGGTGCCGGGGTAGAAGATCGATGGCCTGTCGTTCAAGCGGTAGCTCTGACCGATCACGGTGTCGAACGTCAATCCGGGCAGATCGACCGCCCATTCCGCGCCGTATGTCGCGCGGCTCGAATCCTCGAACCGGTCATAACCGGGAAAGCGATTGAGCGAGAACAGGTTGCTGTCGTCCAGATCGATCGCGCGCGAATCCTCGTTTGGAACCGAATTATTGTCAATGCTCGGCGCGGCGACGATCTGGAAACGGGGGGTGAAACGCTGCGTACCGCCAAGGAAATTGCCGACGAACGGCCATTTGATATCGACTGCCAGCGCACCGATCGCCCGCGTATGAAATCCCTCTATTCCGCGATAGGCCAGAACGTCGGTCGCCGCGACATCGCCCGTATTGTACAGATCGCCGCGTGCGAACGCAGTGAACGTCACCTCCTGGCCCCAACGGGTGAGCTTGCGAAGGTCCCATTCCACGCTGGCGAACGCGCGCTGCGTATCCTGACCCTCGCTGCGCGTCAGCGCGAGCGTGTTCACCTGCACCATGAAATGGCCGCCGGTCAGGTCCTCGTCGATGCGCCGGCGATAATCGATCTCGGGCAGGGCGACGGGTTGCTGGCTTTGGATCGCGTTGACCCGAAGCGTCTGCACCGCCCAGCCGGTGATCGAGAGATAGCTGTTCGCGTCGATATGCTCGACGCTCAGCGTGTTGCGGAGCACGTCGTCGGTCGAAATCTCGTAGCGCCGCAGGAACGTACGGTCCGACGTATAGCGGATCGACGCGCTGACGCTCCAGTTGGGCGACAATTGGAAGCGGCCGACCCAGTCGATATAGCCGCGAAGCGCCTGTTCGGTATCGGTGCTGGCACCCGTCGTCGTGATATCGTCGCTGCGCCGGCTGGCGGTGACGTATCCAGTCATCCGATACGCGCCCAGCTCGCCGAGCGACCGGTAATCGAGCTGCAGCATAGGCAGAACCGCGGTGTAGATATGCGGCGTGACCGTCAGCCCGTGATCGGGCCCGAACGAAAAATGATAAGGCGTGGCGATCTGGAGGCCGTTGACCGCCTCCAGCCGGATGTCGGGGCTCAGCAACCCGCGTTCGTTCCCGCCGCCGACCGGAGCGGAGAACACCGGTAGCGGCACCGTCGGCAAACCGAAGAGGTTCATCCGTGCGCCCGCGAAATAGATGCGCTGCCTGTCGGGGCGATACGTCACGCGCACCGCCGTGATCTTCCAGGACGGCTCCTTCGGGCATCCCGCCGCGTTGGTTACCGCGCACGGGGTGTAGGCAGCGTCGCGCAAATTCACCGTGCCGTCTTCCGCGCGAGTCCCGGTTCGCGCCGCGATCCGTCCGCCGCGCTCCAGCACCAGGAGCATGTTGTCGACCATGCCGTCCTTCAAAGAATCGGTCAGGTTGATCGAATCGCCATAGGCAACATCGCCCTGCGGGTTGGTGACCGCGACATTGCCGGTCGCCACGACCTTGCCGGTCTTGCGATCCCAGGCGACCTTGTCGGCCCGCAGCCTGTTGCCGGTGCGGTACATCCGTACGTCGCCCGTCGCAGTGACGCCTTCGGTGTTGGTATCATATTCCAGCGCATTGGCGCTGAACTGCACCTGATCGTCGGGCACGGGCGGGGCGGTATCCGCCGGCGTTCCCGCTGCGGGTTGCGTCCGTGGCGGCGGTGGGGCGACCGCGCGCGACTGCAGATCCTGCGCACCGGCGGGCATGGCGGCGAGCGCAAGTGCCAACGCACAGCCTGCCAACAGATCGAAACGCAACACGATCCCGGACCAACCCCCTGCGGTAACACGCCAGCCGTCCCGAACGGCCACGCACCACGATCCGCCTATCGCACCCGATCGACCGCGCTGCAATCGTCCGCGCTTTACCCCGTGTGGCGAACGGGCCTACAGCCCCGATACCCTCCCCCGAGGGACTTGCCGAAAGCATTTGCAATGAAGATCGAATTCGTTTCCCGCGTCGCCGCCGATCCTGCCATCCTGGTCCTACCGGTTGCCAGGGACGGACTGACGCATGTTCGCTGGCCCGAAACCCTGCCTGCCGCGCAATCGATCGCGCGAAGTGCGGCCGCAGCGACGCGGTTCGAGGGCGAGGCGGGGGCCGTGGTGGACCTGTTCGTCGATGCCGGCGGCGGCGGCGTGCGCCACCTCGTCCTGCTCGGCGTGGGTGCCGGGGCCGAGACGGATTGGGAAAAGGCGGGCGGCGCGCTGACGGCCAAGCTGCTGACATCGGGCGCGACGACCGCGACAGTGGATCTTGCGGCGATTCCCGACGCACCCTCCGCAAAGGCAGCGGCGCGCTTTGCGGGGGCGGTCGTGCAACGTGCCTGGCGCTACGACATCTATCGTACCAAGCTGCCCGAAAAGGCGAAGCCGACGCTGGGCGAGGTGCTGATCGCCGGTGCTCCGGCGGATACCGATGCCGCCTGGAGTCGGACGGACGCGGTCACGAAGGGCATGGACCTGACCCGCTGGCTGGTCGCGACGCCGGCCAACATCCTGTATCCGGAAAGCTTCGTGGAGAAGGTCACGAAGGATATCGAAGGCCTCGGTCTTGAGATCATCGTGATCGACGAGCCGCAGATGGGCGAACTCGGGATGGGCGCGATGCTCGGCGTCAGCCAGGGGTCACGGCGCGAAGCGCGTATCCTTGCGCTCAAGTGGAACGGCGCAGGCGAGGGGGATTCCGCCGTAGCGCTGGTCGGCAAGGGCGTGACCTTCGACACCGGCGGCATCTCGATCAAGCCCGCGGCCGGCATGGAGGACATGAAATGGGACATGGGCGGCGCGGGCGCGGTCGCCGGCGCGATGAAGGCGATCGCGCTTCGCCGGTCGAAGGCGAACGTCATCGGCGTCATGGGCCTGGTGGAGAACATGCCCGACGGCAATGCGCAGCGTCCGGGCGACGTCGTCACGTCGATGTCGGGGCAGACGATCGAGGTCATCAACACCGACGCCGAAGGGCGGCTTGTGCTGTGCGACTGCATCACCTGGGTGCAGCGGACATATCGGCCCAAGACGATCGTCGATCTGGCGACGCTGACGGGCGCGATGATCGTCGCGCTCGGCAGCGAACATGGCGGCATCTTCGCAAACGACGATGCGCTGGCCGACCAGCTGCTCGCGGCGGGCCGGGCGACCGGCGACCTGCTGTGGCGCTTCCCGCTGACGGACGCGTACAACAAGCTGATCGACAGCCCGATCGCCGACATGAAGAATGTCGGCCCGCGCGGTGCCGGATCGATCACCGCGGCGCAATTCATTCAGCGCTTCGTCGATGACGGCGTGAACTGGGCACATCTCGATATCGCCGGCATGGTCTGGTCCGACAAGGCCGGCACGACCTACGACAAGGGCGCGACCGGGTACGGTGTCCGGTTGCTCGACCGGTTTGTGGCGGACAATTTCGAGAGGTGAGGATGGCTGGATGCAAGTCGATTTCTACCACCTGACCGCCACCCCGCTCGACCGCGTCCTGCCGCAGATCGCGGAAAAGGTGCTGGCGAGCGGCGCGCGGCTGTTGGTGGTCGCGGACAATGCCGCGCAGCGCGCCGCGCTCGATCGACTGTTCTGGACCTACGCCCCCGAAAGCTTCCTGCCGCACGGCCAGGCCGGGGGCGATGGCGATGCCGACCAGCCGGTGCTGATCGCCGCCGCTCCCGAACCGGCCAACGGCGCGCGCACCGTCGCGATCGTCGACGGCCGCTGGCGCGACGAGGCGCTGGCGTTCGACCGCGCCTTCAATCTCTTCGACGACGAGGCGATCCGCGAGGCGCGGCTCGCCTGGAAGGCGCTATCCGACCGCGAAGGCGTCGAGCGCCGCTACTGGAAACAGAATGACGCCGGCCGCTGGGAACAGGCCGCCTAGTTGCTTTCGGGACGGCCCGGCTCTAGGGCGACGCCACTTTTCCAAGCACGACCAACCACAGGAGCCCGTGACCATCATGGCCGCGAACCGTACCTTTTCGATCATCAAGCCCGATGCCACGCGCCGCAACCTGACCGGCGCGGTCACCAAGATGCTGGAGGATGCCGGGCTGCGCATCGTCGCGTCGAAGCGCATCCAGATGTCGCGCGACCAGGCGGAGGGTTTCTACGCGGTCCACAAGGAACGCCCCTTCTTTAACGATCTGGTCCAGTTCATGATCTCGGGTCCCGTCGTCGTCCAGGTGCTGGAGGGCGAGAACGCCATGCAGCGCAACCGCGACACCATGGGCGCGACCAATCCCGCGAACGCCGAACCCGGTACGATCCGCAAGGAGATCGCCGAGTCGATCGAGGCGAATTCGGTGCATGGTTCGGACTCGGACGAAAACGCCGAGATCGAGATCGCGTATTTCTTCAAGCCCGAAGAACTCGTGGGCTGATCGTTCGCCCGGTGAACTCGGCCGACTACGTTTGAACATGTACCGGCTGATCCCGCGCGAAAGCGGGGGCCCAGGCGCCACAGGCGACATCGCCCGTAACCCCGGGCTCCCGCGTTCGCGGGAGAACGGCGTGTATCGATAGTGCGCCGGGATGTTTAACCGATTGGGTCAATGGCGACGAAACGCTATTTGGAGCCCCGCCCACAGCGCATCCAGCGCAGCCTGTGAGCCCCCCGCCGCGCGAGACCGGAACCCGGTGATCGTCAGCGCCCGACCGCGCAGGAACCGGCCGCGGGTCCGCCAGACGATGTCGTAGATGCCGGTCTTCGCGCGCTGGGCATTGCCATCGCCATAGGTATAGGTGATGAAGATCGGCAACCGCCCGACCTGATCGCCACTCTTCGCCGGGGTCGCGTCGAGCAACGGCCGTTCGAACCAGTCGCGATCGATCGTCTGGTCCACCGCATCCTTCGCGCCGATCGCAAGCGTCGTGGGGAAGCTGACGCGCACATCGCGCAGTTCGTGACGCTCGTCGCGAAGCAGCGCGATCGACCCGCCGTCATGCGATACCAGGCCGCGCAGTTCGAACCGGCCCTTTTCCTGTGTCGCCGCGGCTTCAGCCTGCGTCCGCGTGCGATCGTCCGCGCGGTGATCCGACCAGGTCGTATAAAGCGACAGCGCACCGATCAGGACGCCGACGACGGCGACCACTTCGGCCAAGGATACCCAGCGACGCCGCGTCCGTGCGGCCTCGGCACGTTCGGCGGGAGTGTCGGTCATCGCCCGCCCGCCTCCAGCAGGCGTCGCGGGGCGATAAGCTCCCAACTGATCGCGATCCGGTCGCCGACTTGGTCCCAGTCGGTATCCGGCCGGTCAAGCCGCATCGCGATCCAACCCGAAGGGCCAAGATAGGCGGGCTTGAAATAACAGTCCGGGTCCATGTCGATCAGCATCGCCTGTTCCTCCGCGCCGCTCGTCTTCACGATGACGACCGTCTCGTCATCGCCGTGATGGTCGTGCCAGAAATACGCGAAGAAGCGGCCGCCTTCGATGTGGAAACCGGGTGCCCCGTGCGACGATCGCTCGGCAGCTTCCGGCAGTGCAAGACACAATGCGCGGACTTGGGCGACTGCTGCGGCGGGATCGGGGCTCATCGTGCCACGAACGCTGACAGAATGCGCGGGTAGAGGCCATGCTCCGCAGCAAGCACGCGCGCGGCGAGCGTATCGGGGGTGTCGCCGGGCTCGATCGGCACCTCGCCTTGGCCGAGCACCTCGCCGCCGTCCAGTTCCTCGGTTACGATATGGACCGAACAACCGGCGATGGCATCGCCTGCGGCGATGGCGCGGGCATGAGTGTCGAGGCCCTTGTATTTCGGCAGCAGGGAGGGGTGGATGTTGACGATCCTGCCGCGCCAGCGTGCGACGAACGCATCGGACAACAGCCGCATATAGCCCGCGAGCGCGATCGTCTCGACACCGGCGCCTCGCAACGCCTTGTCGATCGCCGCTTCGTGCGCCGCCTTGCCGATCCCTTTGGGCGACAGCGCGAAGGTTGCGATCCCCTGGTCGCGGGCCCAGACGAAGCCGGGGGCGTCCGGTTTGTCCGATACGACTAGGGTAACGGCATAACCGTGCGCCTGCTCGACAAGCGCCATCATGTTCGATCCCCGGCCGGAGAGGAGGATGCCGACGTTCGTCAACTACCGCCCCCTCCGTCATGCCGGGCTTGCCCCGGCATCCATCGCGCCGCCAATCCCGCCCGCGAATGGACTCGATGCGTGATGGACCCGGGCACAAGGCCGGGGTGACGAAGGGGGGGATCAACCATGCTCGTGCGTCGCGGTCCAATCATCGCGCGCGCTCCACGTTTCGACCGGCCCGCGCACGGTGCAACCACGCTTGCCAGCTTCCACCGTGCCTATCCGGTGCACCGTCTCGCCCGCATCCGCCAACGCAGCCGCAACTTCCTCCGCGTCGTCCGCACCGACCACGACCGCCATCCCGACCCCACAGTTGAACGTCCGCGCCATCTCACCGGGCTCGATCGCACCCTGCGCCTGCAAGAATGCCATCAACCGACTTTGCGGCCAGGCGTCCGCGTCGATCACCGCGTGCGTACCTTCGGGCAGCACGCGCGGGATGTTCTCCAGCAGGCCGCCGCCGGTGATGTGCGCCAATCCCTTGATCCGTCCGTTCGCCAGCACGGGCAGCAATGCCTTCACGTAGATCCGCGTCGGTGCCATCAGCAGGTCGATCAGCAACCGGTCCTGATCGAACATCGCCGGCCGATCGAGTTTCCAGCCCTTGTCCGTCGCCAGCCGCCGGACGAGCGAGAAGCCGTTGGAATGCACCCCCGACGATTCGAGCCCCAGGATCACGTCGCCCGGCGCGATGGTCGCTCCGGTCAGCACCCGGTCGCGCTCGACCGCTCCGACACAGAAACCCGCCAGGTCGTAATCGCCGTCAGCATACATGCCAGGCATTTCCGCGGTCTCGCCGCCGATCAGCGCGCAGCCCGCCTGGCGGCACCCCTCCGCGATCGAGGCGATGACCCGCTCGGCGATCCCCGGGTCGAGCTTGGCGGTCGCGTAATAATCGAGGAAGAACAACGGTTCGGCACCCTGGACGATCAGGTCGTTCGCGCACATCGCGACGAGGTCTATGCCTACCCCTGCGTGCCGGTCCCAGTCGATCGCGAGTTTCAGCTTCGTGCCGACCCCGTCGTTCGCCGCCACGAGCAACGGATCGGTGAACCCCGCGGCCTTCAGGTCGAAGAACCCGCCGAACCCGCCGATCTCCGCATCCGCACCGCTTCGTCTCGTCGCGCGGACGAGGGGGCCGATCGCACGGACCAGCGCATTGCCCGCCGCGATCGAAACGCCGGCGTCGGCATAGGTATAGGGCGTTTTCGGGCTGTCGCTATCGGGCATGACGGGGTGCTAGTCACATCGCGCTTGGATTTCCATGGCCGCTTCGCCAAAAGGCACGCGATGCGTATCCGGCCGACCCTCAAATCCTTCGGCCTGGCCGTGTTCCTGCTGGGAACGGCGACGGCGGTTGCGCAGATCGACGGCACGCGCGGTGTCGCCCCGATCGACAGCGCAAGCAGCTACGAAGTCGCCGGCATCGCTGTGGATGTCGCGGCGAAGACCCCGGATGCCGCGCGGCTTGGCGGCTGGCGGCTCGCGCAGCGCAAGGGATGGGTGCAATTGTCGCGGCGTCTCGGCGGCGGTGGCGCGATGCTGTCCGACGGCGCACTGGACGGCATCGTGTCTGGCATCGTCGTCGAGCATGAGGAGATTGGCCCCAACCGCTATATCGCGAAGCTCGGCGTGCTGTTCGACCGCGCGCGCGCGGGATCGATCCTTGGCATTCCGGCTTACGCCGATCGATCGTCGCCGATGCTGGTCATCCCCGTCCTGTGGTCGGGCGGCGTGGGCCAGGTGTTCGAGCAGCAGACCGAGTGGCAACAGGCCTGGGCGCGGTTCCGCACCGGTGGCAGCGCGATCGATTATGTCCGGCCATCCGGGACCGGCCCCGATTCGCTGCTGCTGACCGTCGGCCAGACCGGCCGTCCCGACCGGGCGTGGTGGCGTACGATCATCGACCAATATGGTGCGACCGACATCCTGATCCCGACCGTCCGGCTCTACCGCCAATGGCCCGGCGGCCCGGTGATCGGCGTGTTCCAGGCGCGGTTCGGCCCTGACAACCGGGTTCTCGGCCAGTTCACGCTGCGTGTCGGCAATTCGGCGGGCGTTCCGCAATTGCTCGATACCGGGGTCAAGCGGCTGGACGATCTCTATCAGGGCGGTCTGCGCAGCGGCGCGCTGCGCCCCGATGCCAGCCTGCTCCCGCTGCCGTCGCCGACCGCCACGCCGACCGCGGACAGCGTGGCGAGCGACGATCAGACGCTTGCACAGATCGTCGGGGACACGGGGACGACTGGGCAGGGGATCCCCGTCACCATACAGTTCGATACGCCCGGGGCGGCAGCGGTGTCGGCGACGGAAGGCGTGCTTCGCGCGATACCCGGCGTCCGATCCGCGGCAACGGTCAGCCTCGCGCTGGGCGGCGTGTCGGTACTGCGCGTGGTCTATGACGGCGATCCGGGATCGCTGAAATCCGCTCTCGAGGTGCGGGGGTATCAGGTGCTCGGCGAGGAGCAGTCGCTGCGCATCCGGCGAGCGCCGTCGTTACTGCCCCCCGGACTCCCCGCGGACGGCGCGCCGGCGGGATGAGCCAGATCGCGCTTCCGCTCGGCTGGCCGGCGGACCCGCGCGCCGATTCGTTCATCATCACGCCGTGCAACGCCCGCGCTGCGCATGTCCTCGACCATTGGGGCACCTGGCCGGTCAAGGCCGCGCTGCTGACGGGGCCGCGCAAATCGGGGCGCAGCCTGCTCGCGCGGATTTTCGCGGCGAAGAGCGGCGGCGCGATCCTGGACGACGCGGATCATGCGGCCGAGGCGGATGTCTTCCACGCCTGGAACCGCGCGCAGGCGGATCGCCGGCCGCTCGTGATCGTCGCGGAGGTCGCACCGCCCACCTGGAGCGTGGCGTTGCCAGACCTTCGATCACGACTCGCGGCCAGTGCCGCAGCGGCGATTGATCCGCCCGACGACGCGCTGGTCCGCGCATTGCTCGCGCATCTGTTCGACCGACGCGGGCTGGACGCGCGGCCCGATCTCATCGACTGGATGTCCAGCCGGATCGAACGCAGTCATCTCGCCGTCATACGCACGGTCGATACGCTGGAACAGCAAGCGACCGAGCGCCGCAAGCGCTTGTCGATCCCGTTCGCCCGCGCCACCTTGAGAGACGCCGGGCTATTGGCCGACGCCCACCCGTTGGAGGACCGATGAACCGCCCCGCCCATCTCGCGCATCTGGCCGGGCACGACGACGATCCATTCGTGCACCAGCCGAACGACCGCTATTTCAATCGCGAATTATCCTGGCTGGCGTTCAACCGCCGCGTGCTGGACGAGGCGTGCAACACCGCGCACCCGCTGCTGGAACGGTTGCGGTTCCTGTCGATATCGGGGTCGAACCTCGACGAATTCTTCATGGTCCGGGTCGCCGGGCTGAAAGGGCAGCAGCTGCAGGACGTCGACAATCGCTCCGCGGACGGGCTGACCGTTGCGCAACAGCTGGTCGCGATCACCTCGGCGGCGGACGAGCTGATGCGCGACCAGCAGACCGTCTGGGCGCAGATCCGCGTGTTGCTGGACGAGGCGAACGTCCATGTCCTTCGCCGCGACGAGGTCGACGACGAGGCTTCGCGCTGGCTGGAGATCTATTTCCGCGAACAGCTGTTTCCGGTACTCACCCCGCAGGCGCTCGACCCGGCGCACCCGTTTCCGTTCATCCCCAACAAGGGGCTGTCGCTGATCTTCGACCTGGTGCGCCTGTCGGACAAGGAACCGGTACGCGAACTGGTGATGTTGCCTGCGACGATGGCGCGCTATGTCCGCCTGCCGGGCGATGTCGCGCGCTACATCGCGATCGAGGCGATCGTGAAGCGTTTTGCGCCGGTGCTCTTTCCGGGTTACCGGATGGTTGGCGCGGGCGCGTTCCGGGTGCTGCGCGACAGCGATATCGAGATCGAGGAGGAGGCCGAGGACCTGGTCCGCTATTTCGCCAACGCCATCAAGCGGCGGCGGCGGGGCCGCGTCATCCGGCTGGAGCTGGAAACGAACCTGCCCGATGCGCTGGCCGCGGCGCTGAAGGAGGAATTGGGGGGGGCGGATGCGATCATCACCGAAAGCGGCGATCTGCTCGGTATTTCCGACCTCGACGGCGTGGTCGACGAAGATCGCCCCGACCTGAAATTCACCCCCTATTCGCCGCGCTTTCCCGAACGAATCCGCGAATTCGGCGGCGACTGTTTCGCCGCGATCCGCGCGAAGGACATCGTCGTCCACCACCCGTACGAGACGTTCGACGTCGTACTGGCCTTCCTGAAACAGGCTGCGAACGACCCCGACGTCGTCGCGATCAAGCAGACGCTGTACCGCGCCGGCAAGCAGTCCGCGGTCATCAACGCGCTGATCGC
>NZ_CAXTII010000023.1:0-33792 GCF_964244235.1 uncultured Sphingomonas sp. | reverse complement strand
CGCAAGCATCCGCAGCAGGAGTTCCTGCAGGTCGACACGACCAACATCCTGTTCATCTGCGGCGGTGCGTTCAGTGGCCTCGAAAAGATCATAGGCGACCGGTTGCAGGGCAAGTCGATCGGCTTTGGAGCTTATGTTGCTGCCCCCGAAGAGCGTCGGACGGGTGAACTGCTTCGTTCGACCGAACCCGAGGATTTGTTGAAGTTCGGGCTGATCCCGGAATTCGTCGGGCGTCTGCCGGTTATCGCGACGCTTGAGGATCTCGATATCGATGCGCTGGTGAAGATTTTGTCCGAGCCGAAGAACGCGCTGGTGAAGCAGTATCAGAAGCTGTTCGACATGGAGCAGGTCGATCTGAACTTCACCGACGACGCGCTTGTGCAGGTCGCCCGCAAGGCGATAGAGCGGAAGACGGGTGCGCGCGGGCTTCGCTCGATCCTCGAATCGATTCTGCTGGACACGATGTTCGAACTGCCGGGGATGGACGGTGTCGACGAGGTGATGATCGACAAGGACGTGATCGAAGGCCGCAAGGAACCGATCCGTGTCTATGCCGAGAAAAAGAAGACCGGCGACGCGGCATAGCCGGCGTGTTTCAGGTATAAATGGGGGCGTCGGGAGACCGGTGCCCCTTTTCGTTCGGAACGATGTCGCTTGACGCCGAAAGCACCGCAATCGGTCCTCCACGCTTCTCCCCGGTCGTTCATTATCCTAACATAGCGCAGGATGGCAGGGCACGGAGGATTCGGATGCAGCGTGCGCTCACGATCATCTCGGCAATCGGTTCGATGACCTTGTCGGCCCCCGCGCTTGCCGAAACCAAGTGCACGGTCGGCCAGCTCATGGAGTTCCCGGTCACCATGGTCGGGCTGAAACCGATGGTGACCGCGACGGTCGATCGTCATGAGGCGCGCTTCACGATCGACAGCGGTGCCTTTTACAGCACGATCTCGCCGGGCACCGCCGCCGAGCTCGGCCTGCATCTGTCCGACGCCCCGGCCGGTTTTCACTTGCGCGGGATCGGCGGCGAGGCGACGAACACGCGGGTCGGCACGGTCAAGACGCTGTCGGTGGCCGGTCATGATTTCCACAATGTGCAATTCCTGGTGGCCGGCAGCGAAGTCGGCGGTGCCGGCTTGCTCGGACAGAACTTTCTCGGTCTGGCAGATGTCGAATATGATCTGGCGGGGGGCGTCGTCCGGCTGATGCGGTCGCATGATTGCGACCGGGCGGATCTCGCCTACTGGGCGGAGGTGGGCAAGCCGGTGTCCGAACTGTCGATCCAGCCGCTGCTCGACGCGCGCAATCATACCAAGGGCACGGTGACCCTGAACGGAACGAAGATCGACGCGACGTTCGACACTGGTGCAGGTCAGACCCTGCTGTCGACCACCGCGGCGGCGCGGGCGGGCGTTCGGCCGAATAGTCCCGGGGTTACCCCTGCGGGCTATAGCCGGGGACTTGGCCGCAAGTTCGTCCAGACCTGGATCGGCACCTTCAACGAACTGACCGTCGGTGACGAGAAGATCCAGAAGATCCGCCTGCGCTTCGGCGATATGAGCGATGGCGGGTTCGACATGCTGATCGGCGCGGATTTCTTTCTGTCGCACCGCGTCTATGTCGACAATCACCGGCACCGGCTGTTCTTCACCTATAATGGCGGACCCGTGTTCGATCTGAAGACCAGGCTGCCCGCGCCGGAAAGCGGCACCGACGCACCGCCCGCAGCCCGGCCGATCGCGAGTGCGAGCGCGACACCTGCGACGGTGCCGACGGGAGCACCGATGACGGCGGAGGAGTTCGCCCGTCGCGGCGCGGCCGAGACGTCGCGGCGCGACTTCGCCGCGGCGCTGGCTGATCTCGATCGTGCGACCACGCTTGCGCCGGACAATGCGGACTATCGTTATCAGCGTGCGGTCGTATTGACCGACAGCGGCAAGTTGCCGGCGGCACGGGCGGATGTCGATCGCGCGCTGACGCTGCGGCCAGGCCATGTCGATGCATTGATGCTGCGCGCCACGCTCCGCTTCATGGCGCGTGATCGCGACGGCGCACGGGCGGATCTGGACGCGATATCCGCGGCGGTGGCGAAGCCGGCGGATGTCCGGCTCGCGCTCGCGAACCGGTATTCGTCGCTCGGGGCGGAGGCGGCGGCGATCGAGCAGCTCGATCAGTGGATAGCCGCGCATCCCGACGACAGCCGTATGCCCGGTGCGCTCAACTCGCGGTGCTGGGCGCGGACGATGGCGAATGTCGCGATCGACGACGCCATCGCGGACTGCAACAAATCGCTGCGGCTGCGCCCGCACATCGCCGCGACTTTTGATTCGCGCGGGCTTGCCTATCTGCGGCGCGGCGACCTCGATCGCGCCACGAAGGATTTCCAGGCTGCACTGGCGATCAACCCGAAAATGGCCTGGTCGCTGTACGGGCGCGGGATCGTCCGGTCGCGCGGCGGCGACAAGGCCGGCAGCGACTCGGACATCGCCGCCGCGGTCGCGATCCGGCCGGGGATCGCGAGCCAGGCCGAGCATTACGGGATCAGGCCGTAGCGTCTCAGAACACCCCCGGCACGAACCGCCGGACGCGGCGCGCATAGTCGTCATACGCGCCGCCGAACAACGCACCGAGCAGCCGTTCCTCTTCGCCGATCCGCAGCCAGGTGCCGATGGCGTATAGCGGTATGGCACCGATCAGATGGCTGACATGGCCATAGGCGATCGCCATCGCGAGCATGAGCAGGAACAAGGCGACGTAGATCGGATGACGGATGATCGCGAACGGGCCGGTTGCGACCAGCCGGTGGTCGTCACGGGTCCGTGCGACGATGCTCCAGTTGCGCCCCATCGTCCGCGACGCCCATGTGAACAGCCCGACGGTACCCGCCATGAGCAGCGCGACGATCGTGGCCTCCGCCCACGCCGTCGTTCCAAGCGGGTCGAGCGTCACGTCGATCCGACCGGCCCCGGCAAGCACGACCCCGAGCGCCTGTACCGCGATACCGAGCATCGACCGCCGCGACCGGGTGGCGTTGCCGCGGGCCTCGGCACCCGCACGCCGCCGGGCCGCCAGCAACGCGACGACGAGAAAGAACAGTAACCCGATCGCGAACGCTGCGATTCCAGGCAGGCCGGCGGGGTCGTTCCGCCACATCACCGCCGCGGCCGCTGTGCCGCGGCGATCGCGATGCCTCCTGCGATCTGGAGCAGTCCATAAAGCCGCCGCCGCCCAGGACGATCGCCGAACGGGCGGACCAATGCATCGACCGCGCCGATGTCGCTCCGCCACAGATCGACATGGCGTTCGGGCTGGAGCAGCCCGAGCAATCCGTCGCCGATCATGAAGACTGCCGCCATCTCCGCCGATCGCCGGAGCCCCGTTGCCACCAAGTCGTTCATTTGCGTGCCTTTCGCTGCGCCGATTGCCATGCCTGATAGGCCTCCACCGCCTCCGACCGCTTAAGGACGCGCGCGTTCGGATCGACGACGACCTGCGCGTTTCTGGGGACCGTCAGGATTGCGCGGCCGCCCGTCATCGCCACACGCTGCAGCCGTTCGCCGACCCTGACCTCGACCGGCATCGGGAAGGTCGTGCCGCCCGGCGCGACCCAATCAAGCGTCAGCCGGGTACCGGTCCGGGTCTGCTCCAGTTCGGGCAATGCCGCCTGGCGCAGATACACGTCGAAGAACCAGCGATAATCCCTTCCCGTCACCTGCCGCACGAAGCGCTCATACTCCGTGGTCGATCCGTAGCGCGGGGTGAAGTTGCCTGGCTTCGGATCGACGCGGCCATAGACCGCCAGCCGGGTCACCTCGCCCCACGCCTTGTCGCCAATCAGCCAGCGAAGCGTGTGGAGCATCCACGCGCCCTTGTAATAGATGTCCTGCCCCGAGCCTCCGCGCGAGGGTTCGTACACATCCTCCTCGGTGATGACGCGGCCGCGGACGATCGGAACCTTGTTCTCGATCCGGGTACGCTGCCCGTCCATCATCGCGGCGTAGCGCGCGTCGCCTTCGCGCCACAGCCCGTAGAGCGGCTGCATATATTCCTCGTAACCCTCGTGCAGCCAGTAATCATCCCAGTTGCCGGCGGTTAGCTGGTTGCCGAACCATTCATGGCCGAATTCATGCTGGAACAGCCAGTCGAATCCCTCGGGTGCCTTGGCATATTCATTGCCGTAGCCGTTGATCGTCTGATGCTCCATGCCCTTGTAGGGCGTCTCGACCACGCCGACCTTCTCGTCGCCGAACGGGTAGGGGCCGACGACGGCTTCGTAGAAGTCGAGCGTCGGCGCGAATTCGGCGAACAACGCCCTTGCCTTGACGTCCTCGCCGGGCAGATACCAATAGTACATCGGGATGCTGTTCCCGAACTTGCTTCGGTACGTGCCGCTGATGACCTCGTACGGTGCCACATTGAGCGCGATGGCGTAGGTGTTCGGGTGCCTCGCCCGCCAGTTCCACCGCGTCCGCCCGTCGCCAAGCGTATCGACGCCCAGCAGCACGCCGTTGGACGGCGCCTTCAGGCCCTTGGGCACGGTGATGTGCAGCGTGACGACGCCCGGCTCGCCGGTCGGGAAATCGAGGCACGGCCAGAACAGGTCGCAGCCAATCCCTTCCGCGGTCGTCGCGAACCAGGGGCGGCCGTCGGGGGTCTTCGCCCAGACCATCCCCGAATCCCACGGTGCCTTGACTGCGACGTGCGGCTGGCCGCCATAGGTGATGCGCGCGGTGACGGTGCGACCGGTGGCGGTGGGGGCGGGAAGGGTGATGGACAACCGTCCCTCGGGATTGCTCCACGCGGTTCGGGCAAGCGCGGTGCCGTCGATCGCGATCGCGCTGACCGGCAGGTTGCGGTCGAGATCGACCTTGAGCACCGTGAGCGGCGCCTTGGCGGTGAACACCAGTGTCGCGACGCCGTTCAGCGTTTCCGTTTCCGGCAGCACCTCGAACGACAGGTCCGCGCTGGCGAAGCCGAGCTTCGCCTGGTCGGGATCGATCGGACCGCCTGATTTTTGCGTCTGAGCGGTGATCGGTGGTTCGCCTTTTTTGGGGAGCGGGCCGGCGGCGGCGAGAGCGAGAAGGAGGGCGATCATCGTGGCAAGCTAGGCGATTGTCGGCGTGATGCGAAGGGTCTCCGCAATCCCCCCTCCCGCGCGCGGGAGGGGGGGACGAGGTCCCGTTTCCGCGATCGTAACCCGCCGATTGCCTGCCTACCGAAACAAGTCTGGCATAACGAAAGCCTCGATTCGCTTGCCGCCGATCGCACGAAATGCAATCGGAAGTGGACGAACCACACGCCACGTCAGCGCGGGAAACGCCCCGCGCGAAGGATCGACGGCATTGCGTGGAACGGAGACGGGCGGTTGGCGGTCATGGGGCGAGTGGACCGGAATAACGCCGTGTAGGACAGCGATATCGCTCTTCCTCGTTCCCCGGCGAAGGCCGGGGTCCAGGCTCGGCGCGAACGCGCCGATCGATGTTGCCGCATCGCCATTGGTTCAGGGCTGGACCCCGGCCTTCGCCGGGGAACGGAGATTGATGGAACCGCAATCCTACCCATATACGGGGTCAACGGCAGTCCCGCGTATCGGAATCGCCGACCGGAGCTTTCATGACCCAATACCCAGTCCTGCCCCTTCGTGACATCGTCGTTTTTCCGCACATGATCGTGCCGCTGTTCGTCGGTCGCGACAAATCGGTCGCCGCGCTTGAGGCGGCGATGGCGGCGGAGAAGGAAATCTTCCTCGTCGCGCAGCTCGACCCGGCGAACGACGATCCGGCGCGCGACGACCTGTATTCGATGGGCGTCACCGCGACCGTGCTGCAATTGCTGAAGCTGCCCGACGGCACCGTGCGCGTGCTCGTGGAGGGCAAGGCGCGGGCGACGCTGGAGGTTTTGTCGGAAGCGGACGGTTTCCTGACCGCTGAAATCGAACCCGTGCTCGATCGGGAGATCGAGGGGCCGGAGGTCGCCGCGCTGATGCGATCGGTTGTCGACCAGTTCGAGAATTATGCGAAGTTGAACCGCAAGTTGTCGTCCGAGACCTCGGTACAGCTGTCCGAGATCGTCGATGCGCTGAAGCTCGCCGATGCGGTCGCCGCGAACATTCAGGTCAAGGTCGCCGAGAAGCAGGCGCTGCTCATGGAGGGCGATCCGGTCAAGCGGCTGGAGATGGCGTTTGCGCTGATGGAAGGCGAACTGGGCGTTCTTCAGGTCGAGAAGAAGATCAAGAGCCGCGTCAAGCGCCAGATGGAGAAGACGCAGCGCGAATATTATCTCAACGAGCAGCTGAAGGCGATCCAGCGCGAGCTGGGGAACGAGGGCGACGAGGGCGACGGCGACGAGATCGCCGAGCTGGCGCAGAAGATCGCGTCGCTCAAGCTCAGCAAGGAAGCGCGTACCAAGGCGACGGCGGAGCTGAAGAAGCTGAAGACGATGGCACCGATGAGCGCCGAGGCGACCGTCGTGCGCAATTACCTCGACGTGCTGCTCGGCCTGCCATGGGGCAAGAAGTCGAAGATCAAGAAGGACATCGCCGCCGCGCAGATCGTCCTCGACGAGGATCATTACGCGCTGGAGAAGGTCAAGGACCGGATCGTCGAATATCTGGCGGTCCAGGCGCGTACCAACAAGCTGAAGGGCCCCATCCTGTGCCTCGTCGGCCCGCCGGGCGTCGGCAAGACGTCGCTTGGCAAGAGCATCGCCAAGGCGACGGGGCGCGAGTTCATCCGTCAGTCGCTGGGCGGGGTTCGCGACGAGGCGGAGATCCGCGGCCATCGCCGGACCTATATCGGCTCGCTGCCGGGCAAGATCGTGGCCAACCTGAAAAAGGCCGGTGCGTCGAACCCGCTGTTTCTGCTCGACGAGATCGACAAGCTGGGGCAGGATTTCCGCGGCGATCCGGCGTCGGCGCTGCTCGAGGTGCTGGACCCGGAGCAGAACGGCAAGTTCCAGGATCATTATCTGGAGATCGACCTCGATCTGTCCGACGTCATGTTCGTATGCACCGCGAACACGCTCAACCTGCCGCAGCCGCTGCTGGACCGGATGGAGATCATCCGGCTGGAAGGATATACCGAGGACGAGAAGCTGGAGATCGCGGAGCGGCATCTGGTCGCCAAGCAGATCGAGGCGCATGGGCTGAAGGCAGGCGAATTCGAGCTGACGCATGACGGCCTGCGTGCGCTGATCCAGCGCTACACGCGCGAGGCCGGGGTGCGCACGCTGGAGCGCGAGATCGCCAAGCTGTGCCGCAAGGCGCTGCGCCGCATCCTTGAGGGCAAGGCGACGAGCGTGACGGTCACGCCCGACAATCTCGCCGAGTTCGCGGGCGTCCAGAAATATCGCCACGGGCTGAGCGAGACCGAGCATCAGATCGGCGCGGTGACGGGACTCGCCTGGACCGAGGTCGGCGGCGAGTTGCTGACGATCGAAAGCGTGACGGTGCCTGGCAAGGGCGCGGCGAAGATCACGGGCAAGCTGGGCGACGTCATGAAGGAATCGATCGAGACCGGCTTCAGCTACGTCAAGGCACGCGCGCCGTCCTACGGGATCAAGCCGAGCCTGTTCCAGCGCAAGGACGTCCATATCCATCTGCCCGAAGGTGCGGTGCCCAAGGACGGACCGTCGGCGGGGATCGGGATCGTGACGTCGATCGTCTCGACGCTGACCGGCGTGCCGGTGCGGCGCGAGATCGCGATGACGGGCGAGGTGACACTGCGCGGCCGGGTGTTGCCGATCGGCGGGTTGAAGGAGAAGCTGCTCGCCGCGCTTCGGGGGGGCATCGAGACGGTGCTTATCCCGGCGGAGAACGAGAAGGATCTGGCGGAGATCCCGCAGAATGTGAAGGACGGGCTCCGGATCATTCCGGTCGCGCATGTCGACGAGGTGCTGCGATTGGCGCTGACCGAACCGCTTGCGGCGATCGACTGGACGGATGCGGACGAGCTGGCCGCTCTGCCACCCGCCCCGATCCTGCCCGTCGGCGGCGAACTCCATCATTGATCGATTGCGGTGGAGACGATCGCGCGGGACTTTGCGTCCCGCGTGGTGGTTTCGTTTGACTCGGGCAGCGGGGACCGCCTTATTGGAGGTTCTGCGTGCGCGATTCCTGGCGGAACGGCGGCTCGCACCAATGTCGAATGGGGGGTATGGATGAACAAGCAGGAGCTGATCGTGACGGTAGCGGACACGTCGGGGTTGACGAAGAGCGATGCGTCGAAGGCGGTCGAAGCCGTGTTCGACGCGATCTCGTCGTCGCTCAAGAAGGGGGACGAGGTTCGTCTCGTCGGTTTCGGCACTTTCTCGATCTCGAAGCGCAAGGCATCGACCGGTCGCAATCCGCGGACCGGCGAGCCGATGACGATCAAGGCATCGACCCAGCCCAAGTTCAAGGCGGGCAAGGGGCTTAAGGACTCGGTCAATTAGGGGCCGGCGGGCGGGGCTGGACAGTCCGGCCCCCGCCGCCTAAAGGCCCGCTTCCGGCTCCGACACGAGCTCCGGGGCGCGTAGCTCAGCGGTAGAGCACACCCTTCACACGGGTGGGGTCACAGGTTCAATCCCTGTCGCGCCCACCAATTTCCGAGGCGCTGGCCTTATATCGGAAGCGGGCGCCGTTCCGACACACCGCTCGTCATCCGTCGCACTGGGTCGAGCCCGCGGTGACGAGGGGAAGCGACAGGGACGATCGACGTCCGGCGCGTTTCCCGCCTTTGCCGCCGGGCCGGAACATGGCAATGGGGAGCCGAGTGGCAGGGACCGGCCGATGCGATTGAAGATGAATGCGCGGACGCGTCGCCTGCTGGCGCGATTGCCCACGGCCAATGTCTATTCGATCCTGGAATTGGCTTTGCTCGCCGCGCTGGCGGTGCAGGTCGCGCGGTTGCTGTGGGTCGTGGTCACGCCGGTCGGGCCGGTTGGCGACTGGCGTCCGGCGCAGCCGAGCGTCGCGGGGTCGGCGCGCGATATCCTGACCGGCTTCGATCCGTTCTTCCGGTTGAGCGGCGCAGGCCAGCCCGCCAGCGCCACCGCACTGAACCTGACCTTGTTCGGTACCCGGATCGACGAGGCATCCGGCCGGGGCTCGGCGATCATCGCCGGCGCGGACAAGCTGCAGAAAAGCATTGCGGTCGGCGAGGAGATCACCGCCGGGGTGAAGTTGAGGACGGTGGCGTTCGATCACGTCACGATCGACCGCGGCGGCGCGAGCGAGGATCTCTACATCGATCAATCGGGTGTCGCGCCGCCGATGGTGCCGACCCCCGGCCCCGCAACGCCGCCACCGATCACGCCGCCGATCAGCCAGCTTCGTCAGGATATCGGTTTCAGCCCGCGGATCGACAACGGCCGGATCAGCGGGCTGGTCGTCCGGTCGCAGGGCAGTGGCGTGCTGTTCCGCCAGGCGGGCTTGCGCGATGGCGATGTCGTCACCGCGATCGGCGGCCGCCCGGTGACCGGGCCGCAGGATGTCGACCGCGTCGCGCGCGATTTCGCCGGTGGCGGCGCGATTCCCCTCACCGTCGAGCGCGGCAGCACGACATTGCCCCTCTCCATCACGATCGCGCCGACCAAATGAGCATGAGATTTCGTCCACTCCTCATGTTGCCGATCGCGCTCGCGCTTGCTGCGCAGGCACATGCGCAGACGACGCTGAACGTCCGCGATGCCGATATCCGCGCGTTCATCGCCGATGCGGCGAAGGTGACGGGGCGGACTTTCATCATCGACAACCGGGTGCAGGGAAAGGTGACCGTCGTCACCGATCATCCGCTGTCGAAATCCGAATATTTCGAGATATTCCTGTCGACGCTGCGTTCGAACGGGTTGATCGCGGTGCCGACGGGCAACGGCGCGCTGCGCGTCCAGCCGATCGACAATGCCGCGTCGCAGCCGAGCCATGTCGGCACCGCGGGCGTCGGCCGGAACAGCTTCGTGACCGAGATCGTGCGATTGCATTCGATCGATGCACAATCTGCGGTCGATACGATCCGGCCACTGGTGAGCACGCAAGGATCGGTCACCGCGAACCGCGCCGGCAACAGCCTGGTGATCGTCGATTTCGCGGACAATATCCGTCGTATCCGCGAAGTGATCGGCCGGATCGATACCGATCGTTCGGCGACGCGTGTCGTCGCGCTGCAGAATGCCGGCGCGCGCGAGATCGCGACCGCGCTGAACGCGCTGATCGGGCAGGGGGCGGGTGCCGCCGGCGCGGCGGGCGCACCTGGCGGGGGTGCTGGACCGGGCGCGACCGTCGCCGCGGTCGAAAGCTCGAATTCGGTCCTGTTGCGCGGCGATCCGCAGACCGTGTCGCGGCTGGCGGGCGTGGCGCAGGAACTCGACCGGAAGGCGCGCAACGGCACGCAGATCAAGGTCGTGTTCCTGGAGAATGCGGACGCGGAGCAGATGCTGCCCGTGCTCCAGCAACTGGTCGGACAGCAGCCCGATTCGATCCAGGAAACGACGCTGTCGCACGGCAGTTTCAGCCAGGCGAGCGGCAGCAGCGGTGCCAGTACCAGTTCGGGGATCAACGGCGGCACGATCCAGGCCGCGCCGCAACCGGTCGTGCAGCAGCCGCAGCCCGCCGCGTCCGGCGGCGGTGCGAACGCGCAGGGCGGGCAGCAGGCCGCGATCAGCACGCAGGGCGGCCGAAGCGCCGCGGTCGTGACCCGCTTCGCCGGCGCCAACGCGATCGTGATCGCCGGCCCGGCGGAGGTGCAGCGACAATTGGCGGACGTGATCCACCAGCTCGATACGCGGCGCGAGCAGGTCGAAGTCGAGGCGGTCGTCGCCGAAGTCTCCGACGCGACGGCGAGCCAGCTGGGCGCGCAGATCCTGGTCGGCAATCTGAGTGGCGGTGCGTTCGCCGCGACGAGCTATGCCAACACCGCGCCCAGCCTGCTGACGATCGCCGGTGCGATCGGCGCGCGCGCACTGAACACCTCGACCACGACGATCAACGGCAGTGTCGTCACGACCAGCACCAACAGCACGATCAGCGATACGCTCGCGCAGTCCGCGCTGACCTCGATCCTCGGCACCAGCGGCGGGTTCGTCGGCGGCGCGGGCAGGATCGGCAGCACGGTCCTGGGCGCGATCGTCAACGCGGTGAAGAGCGATACCGCGTCGAACCTGCTCCAGACCCCGCACCTCATCACGCTGGACAATCAGCAGGCGCATCTGCTGGTCGGGCAGGAAATCCCGGTCACGACCGGGCAGGCGCTGTCGCTGTCCTCCGCCAATCTCAACAACGCGTTCCAGACGATCCAGCGCGAGAATGTCGGCATCACGCTGGACGTGAAGCCGCAGATCAATTCCTCCGGGTCGATCAAGCTGTTCGTCCGGCAGGAGGTCAGCTCGATCGCCGGGCCGGTATCCTCGACGAACTCGGAACTGATCCTCAACAAGCGGGGCATCGAGAACACGTTCGTGGTCGACGACGGCGCGATCGTCGTCATCGGCGGACTGCTGAGCGACGACGCGCGGCGGACGATCGAAAAGACGCCGGTCCTCGGCGACCTGCCCGTGCTCGGCAATCTGTTCCGGTCCAAGGCGACGTCGCGGACGAAGACGAATCTGATGATCTTCATCCGCCCGACGATCCTGCGAACCCCCGACGACAGCCGCCGCCTGACCGAGCAACGCTATGGCTATCTGCGCCAGCTGCAGGGCTATGCGCAGCCGGGTGTCGAGCCGTCGATCGACCAGCTGGTGCGCGATTACATGAACGCCGCGCCGCCGATCCCGTCCGCGCCGCTGCCAGGCAATATCGCCGATCCCAACATCGCGGTGCCGGTGCAGACGCGGTCATCCAAGGTCATCCGGCGGGGCGACAATTGATGGCGACCGCGGCGGGGATCGACAATGTCGCACCGCTGCCGCAGCTGACGCTGCCCTATGCCTTCGCGCGCAAATTCGGCGTGGTGGTGCAGCATAGCGACGTCGACAGCCATTTGACTGTTGCCCTAAGGGAAGGCGCCGATCCGAAGGCGTTGCTCGAGGTGCGGCGGCATCTGGGGCGGCCGTTCGATATCGGTGTGGTCGACGCTGCCGCGTTCGACCGGCTGCTCTCGGACACCTACGCCATGGACGGGCAGGCGACCGCGATGGCGATGGGCGGGATGGGCGAGCTGGACAGCCTGGCGGAGGGCATTCCGACCGCGGAGGACCTGCTCGATACCGCGGACGACGCGCCCGCGATCCGGCTCATCAACGGCGTCATCGCGGACGCCGCGCGCAACGGCGTGTCGGACATCCATATCGAGCCGTACGAGACCGGGCTGGTCGTCAGGATGCGCATCGACGGGGTCTTGCGCGAAACGCTGAAGATGCCCGCGCATGTCGCTCCCGTCGTGGTCAGCCGGATCAAGGTGATGGCGCGGCTCGACATCGCCGAGCGGCGGGTGCCGCAGGACGGGCGGATGGGGCTGACGCTGGGGGGCAAGCTGCTCGACGTGCGCGTCTCCACGCTGCCCAGCCGGGCGGGGGAGCGGGTGGTGCTGCGTATCCTCGACAAGGACAATGCCGGGATCGACCTGGAGGCGCTGGGGCTGACGCCGTCGATGTACGCGCTGTTGCAGGGGGTGCTGGCGGAACCCAACGGCATCGTGCTGGTCACGGGGCCGACGGGGTCGGGCAAGACCACCAGCCTCTACGCCGCGCTGCGCCTGCTGAACGACGGCAGCCGCAACATCCTGACCGTCGAGGATCCGGTCGAATATGCGATCGACGGGGTCGGGCAGACGCAGGTCAATCCAAAGGTCGGGCTGACCTTCGCCGCCGGGTTGCGCGCGATCCTGCGCCAGGATCCGGACGTCGTGATGATCGGCGAAATCCGCGACCGCGAGACCGCGGAGATCGCGGTGCAGGCGTCGCTGACCGGGCATCTGGTGCTGTCCACGGTGCACACCAACGACGCGGTCGGCGCGATCACGCGAATGCGCGACATGAAGGTGGAGCCGTTTCTGCTCGCCTCCACGCTGCGCGCGGTGATCGCGCAGCGGCTGGTGCGGCGACTGTGCCCGCATTGCCGCCGTCCGGTCGCCGCACGCGAGACGGTCGCGCCGCTGCTGGGAATCGATCCGGAGGCGATCGTCTTCGCGGCGAACGGTTGCGAGCAATGCGGGCATAGCGGCTTCAAGGGGCGGATCGGGGTGTTCGAGGCGGTGCGCGTCGACGAGACCATCCGGCGGTTGGTGAACGAGGGCGGCGACGAGGGGGCGATCGCGGCGCACGCGTTCCGGAATGCGCCGACGCTGGCGAGTGCGGCGCGGGAGCTGGTGCTGGCGGGGGCGACGACCGCGGAGGAGGCGGTGCGGGTTTCGCGGCGGGATGCGGTTGAGGTTGAGGGGGCCGATGCGTAGTCGCCCTCACCCTTCCGGCGCTGCGCGCCTCCCTCCCTCTCCCAAAGGGAGAGGGACGAGAACTCCCTCTCCCTTTGGGAGAGGGAAGGGGCCCGCGGCCGAAGGCCGTGGGAAGGGTGAGTACAGGGCGAATGCCTGACTTCGATTACATCGCCATCGACACCCGCGGTGCCGAAAAGCGCGGGCATGTCGCCGCGACTAGCATCGACGCCGCGCGTGACCGGCTCGACCGGCAGAAACTGTACGTCGTCCGGATCGATCCCGGCGCGCCGCTGCAGGCGAAGAGCCGCCCGCTGTTCGGCCTCCAGCTCGGCAAGCCCAAGATGTCGGGCAAGAACCTGACCCTCTTCACGCGCCAGCTCGCGACGCTCAACCGCGTGTCCCCGCTCGAGGAAAGCCTGCGGACGATCACGCGCCAGACCGAGCAGGACAGCGTCCGCGACATCGTGGCGGTCGTCCATGCGGGTGTCGTCGAGGGCCGCCGCCTCGCGGACGCGATGGCGCGCGAGCCCAGGAGCTTCCCCCCGCTGTACCGCGCGATGGTGTCGGCGGGCGAGAGTTCGGGATCGTTGCCGACGATCCTCGACCGCCTCGCCGTGCTGCTGGAGCGTCAGGCGGAGATCCGCGGCAAGCTTATCACCGCGCTTGCCTATCCGACGATACTCGCGATCGTCGCGATGGGTGTGGTGACCGCATTGATGATGTTCGTCGTGCCGCAGGTCGTCGAACAGTTCGATACGGTCGGCCAGACGCTGCCGTTCCTGACCCGGATGGTGATCGGGGTGTCGAACCTGCTGGTGCATTGGTGGTGGGTCATGCTCGTGGCCATCGCGATGATCGGGTTCGGCGGCTGGCGGCTGTTGAAGGATCCTGCGATCCGGCTGGCGTTCGATGGTCGGCTGCTGCGCATCCCGTTGCTCGGGCGGCTGCTGCGCGATCTCCACGCGGCGCGGATGGCGCGGACGCTCGGTACGATGGTCGCGAGTCGACTGCCGCTGCTCGAAGGGCTGACGCTGACCGCCTCCACGATCCACAACCGGCGGCTGCGGCTGGCGTCGGACGAGATCGTCGAGGCGATCCGCGGCGGCGGCAGCCTGTCCGCCGCGATGCGTCGCGCGGGCGTCTTTCCCCCGCTGCTGACGTATCTGGCTGCAAGCGGCGAGGCGGCAGGACGGCTGGACGAGATGCTGGAACGCGCGGCGGATTATCTGGAGCGCGAATTCGATCGCTTCACCGCGACCGCCTTGTCGCTGCTGGAACCGGCGATCATCGTCATGATGGGCGGTATCGTGGCGACGATCGTGCTATCGATCCTGCTGCCGATCCTGCAGCTCAACACGCTGGCGGGGCAGTGAGTTTGTGAGGATGTTCATGCGGTTTCCTTTCCCGTCCGTCACCCCGGCCTCGTGCCGGGGTCTATCGGTCCGCAAGCCAGAAGCCGTCGATAGCGCGGCACGATGGATGCCGGATCAAGTCCGGCATGACGAAAGAAAGCGCGAACACGGCTTCACGCCCGTGAGGCGTTCCGCCGAACACGGCTTCACGCCCGTGAGGCGTTCCGCCGAACACGGCTTCACGCTGGTCGAACTGATGGTCGTGATCGTCATCATCGGCCTGCTCGCGACGATCGTCGCGATCAACGTCCTGCCCGCGGGCGACAAGGCGAAGGGGGTGAAGGCCAAGGCTGACATCGCCAACATCCAGGGCGCGCTCGATCTCTATAAATTGCAGGTCGGCGCTTACCCGACGACCGCGCAGGGGCTGGCCGCACTCAGCACCCCGCCCGAGGGCGTATCGGCCGCGACGTACCAGCGCGGTGGCTATCTGAAGGGCAAATTGCCGGAAGACCCGTGGCATCACGCCTATCTCTACGCATCGCCCGGCAAGCACGGAGACGCCGATGTCTGGACCTATGGCGCGGACGGCAAGGAAGGCGGCGAGGGGATCGATGCCGATATCGGCAGCTGGGAATAGGGCGGCCGCGTTTCCACAGCGCGGCTTTACCCTAGTAGAGTTGATGGTCGTCGTGACCATCATCGCGCTGGCGTCCGCGGCGGTGGTGTGGGCGATCCCCGACCCCCATGGGCGCGTGCTCGACGAGGCCACGCGGTTCGCGGCGCGCGCCCGAGCGGCGCACGACGAGGCGATCGTCGGCGGCAAGCCGGTGAGCCTGTGGGCGACGACCGCGGGCTATGGGTTCGAGCGGCGGGAGAGCGGACAATGGTCGGCGATCGCGGACAAGCCGTTGCGGGTCGAACGCTGGTCCGAAGGCACCCGCGCGGCGGTCGGCGAGACGAGCGGACGGGTGCGGGTGGTGTTCGATCCCACGGGGTTGGCGGATCGGTCGGCCGACATCCGCCTCGATCGCCGCGGCGCGGGTGCGGTGGTGCGGATCGGGGCCGATGGCAGCGTGCGCGCCGATGCGGTCTGATCGCGACACCGGCTTCGTTTTGCGAAGGCGTTACGCCGAACACGGCTTCACGCTCATAGAGGTTATGGTCGCGCTCGCGGTGTTCGGACTGGCGGCGCTCGCTCTGATCCGGCTCGAATCCGCGACGATCCGCGGCGCGGCGACGCTGGACGGGACGATCCTTGCGCAGATGGTGGCGCAGAGCGTCGCGGTCGATGCGGTGACGAGCGCGCAGCCGCCGGTGCTTGGGCCGACGCAGGGCGCGATGGTGGACGGCGGCCGCAACTGGACCTGGACGCGCGTCGTGTCTCCGGCGGGTGGCGGCGGGATATTGCGGGTCGATGTGTCGGTGGCGGACCCGCGGGGGCAGGTGCTCGGGCGGCTGACGATGGTGCGGCCCGGGGTGGTGTCGTGAAGATCGGGGACGACGAAGCCGGTTTCACCCTCATCGAAGTCATGGTGTCGCTCCTGATCTTCGGCATGATCGCGCTCGCGGGTATCGCGATCCTGTCGTTCAGCATCCGCGCGCAGGCAGCGACGGGGGCGAAGCTCGACGATATCGGTGCGACCGATCGCACCATGTCGACGCTCGGTGCCGATCTCGCCCAGGCGCAGGCGCGACCGAGCAGGGACGAGCGCGGGACCCCTCGACCAGCCTTCGCCGGCGAAGGCGGCTCCGCGGTCGCGCCGATGCTTTCGCTCGTGCGCGGCGGGTGGACGAACATCGATGCGGTCCCACGCGCGACCGCGCAGAAGGTCGTGTGGCGGCTCGACGGGCACGTACTGGTGCGGCAGGCCTATCCGATGATCGACGGCGCGGCACCGCTTGCCCCCGCCGCGATGATGACGCGGGTGAAGAGTGTCGCGCTGCGCTATCGTTACGCCGGGGCCTGGACCGGCCGCTGGACCGGTGCGATCGGGCCGCCGCTGCCGCAGGCGATGGCGGTCGATATCGTGCGCGACGACGGCACGCTGTTCCGCCAGCTGTTCCTCGTGTCGACGGGGTATGATCCGATGCCGACTCCCGCCCCGACACCGACCCCGACGGGCCCGTCCCGTGCGTCCTGAGCGGTCGGAACGCGGCGCGGCGCTGCTCACCGTGCTGTTGCTCGTGGCCGTCGTCGCGGTGATGGCGGGCACCGCGCTGGAGAAACTGCGGGTCGCGACCCGGCTGACGGGCAATACCGTCGCGACCGGGCAGGCGCGCGCGTTCGCGAACGCCGCGGAGACGATGGCGATGGCACGCGTGACCAGCCTGCTGGCGTTCGACCGGGACAAGGTGACGTTGCTGGGCGGCTGGAGCGATCGACCGTTCGGCCTGCCGCTGCCCGGCGGTGGCAGTGCGACCGCGCGGGTGACCGATGGCGGCAATTGCTTCAACGTCAACGGGCTGGTTCAGCAGACCGGGCCCGGAGTCTATGTCGATTACGCCCCCGCGCGGCTGGAATTCGTCCGGCTGATGCAGCTCGTCGGCGTCCCCGGCAATGCGGCGAACCAGATCGCGGCGGGCACGCAGGACTGGATCGACAGCGACCAGGACGTGCAGCCGGGCGGGGCCGAGGATCCCACCTATCTGGCGCAGGCGACGCCCTACCGCACCGCCGGTACGCTGATGGCAGATACCAGCGAATTGCGCGCGGTGGCCGGGGTGACGCCCGATATCTACCGCGCGATCAGCCCCTGGGTGTGTGCGTTGCCGCTCGCGCGGCCGGTCGCGATCAACATCGACACGCTGGCCCCCGAACGCGCCCCGCTGCTGGCGATGCTGGCCCCCGATACGCTGCCGATCGGTGCAGCGCAGCAGGCCCTGTCGCGGCGGCCCCCGACCGGCTTCTCGGACACCGGCGCGTTCTGGCAGCAGCCATCGCTCGCGTCGATCGGTAATCTTGGCGCTGCGCAGGGGCGTACGGCGGTGACGACGACGTGGTTCGCGTTGCGGATCGACGTCGCGCAAGCATCGACCACGCTGACCGAACACGCAACGGTCGACGCGAACAGGCTTCCCGTCCGGCTCGTATCGCGGCAATGGGGGGAGGATCCGTGACCACCCTGCTCTTCCTTCCCGGCGACGATCGCGGCTGGTCCTGGATGCGGATCCACCCCGATGCGCGAGTCGAGAGCGGGGAGGGTGTTCCCGCGGACCAGGGCGATACCGTCGCGGTCGCGCCGGCGGATGCGGTGACGCTGCACTGGGCCGAACTCCCGGTGCGATCGGCGGCGCAGGCAACCGCCGCCGCCCGCATTCTCGCCGGTGAAGCGAGTGCCGGTCCGGTAACCGAACTCCATGTCGCGGTCGGTGAGGAAGGGCGGGCAGACAGGCCGATCGGCGTGGTCGGTGCGGGCCGGATGCGCGCATGGCTCGAGGCGCTGGCGGAGCAGGGCATCGACCCGGTCGCGATCGTCCCCGCGCCGATGCTGCTGCCGCGCCCGGAGGCCGGCTATGTCAGCGGCGAGATCGGCGGGCGGGGGGTCGTGCGCGGCACCAGCAGCGGCTTCGCGGACGAGGCGCGGCTGACCGATCTGGTGACGGGTGGCGTCGCCCCCGACGTGCTGGACCGCGATGCGTTGGCACAAGGGATCGCGGCGGGGTCCAGCAACCCCGCGCTCGACCTGCGACAGGGGATGTTCGCGCGCCGGCGCAGGCGGGCGCCCGACTGGGCGCTGATCCGGCGGCTGGCGGTGATGGCGCTCGTCGTGCTGGCGGCGACGCTCGCGATCGATCTGGTGAAGATCGCCAAATACGACTTCGCGGCGAGTGCGCTGGAAGAACGCGCGGATGCGCTCGCGCGCACCGGGCTGCCGCGCGGCGAAAGCGTGAACGATGCGGATCGTCAGCTCGACGAACGATTGGCGCGATTGCGCGGGCCGGGTCAGGGCTTTTCCGCGACGACCGCCGCAGTCTATGCCGCGGTGCGGAGCGTGCCGGGCAGCGAGATCACCGCGATCGATTTCGGCGCAGGCGGCACGCTCCGCGTGGCACTCGCCACCGACCGTCAGGCCGCCGTGCTCGACGTGAAGAGCGCCATCGAGGCGCTTGGCTACAAGGTCGACTCCGGCGTGTTCCAGTCCGCGGCCGGACGCGTGTCGGGCGAGATGACGGTGAGCATGCCATGAGACCCCTGTTCGCCTGGTTCGACGGCCGGTCGCTGCGCGAAAAGCGGCTGCTGCTCGTTGCCGCCGCGCTCGCGGTGCTGGCGCTGCTTTGGGGCGGGGTCGTCCGGCCTGTCGGCGATGCTCTGTCAAGCGAACGGGAACGCTATGCGGACGCGGTGTTGCGGCTTGGGTCGACCGAGGCGCGGGTCGATGCGGTTGCGGACATCGCACGGCGCCGTGCAGTAGCGAGTGGCCCGATCGCGGACACGGTCCGCGCTGCGGCCGAGCAGGCGGGTTTCACGCTCGCAAGCCTCGATCCTGCCGGACCCGACGCGGTAAAGATCGGTATCCAGTCGGCGCGCCCGGCGGCGCTCGCCGCATGGTTGGCACAGCTCGAGGCGTCGGGCGTGCTCGTGGGATCGGCATCGCTGACGAACAATGGCGACCGGACGCTTGGCGTGACGGTCACGTTGAGGGCACGGGGCAGCTGATGCGAATCCGGCTTGCCACCCGCCCGGCGGCGCTGTTCGGCGCGATGCTCGTCGTCATGCTGCTCGCACTGCTGCCGATGCGCGCCGCGCTCGGCTGGATCGGTGCGGACGATGACGGGCTGGTCGTGCGAACGGCGAGCGGCAGCGTGTGGGACGGGCGACTGACCGATGTCCGCTTCGGCGGCCTTGCGCTTGGCGACATGGACGCTGCCGTCTCGCCCTTCGCACTGTTGCTGGGGCGGGCGCGGATCGCGCTGGACGGACGCGATCCCGCCCAAGCGATTCACGGCGCGGCGAGCCTTAGCCGTCACGGCGTCGCGGTGGATTCGATGACCGCGCATGTTCCGACCGGCTCGCTGTTCGCGCCCGTACCCGTCAGCGCGATCGATCTCGATACGGTCAGCGTCCGCTTCCGCGACGGCCAATGCGAAAGTGCGGACGGCCGGGTCACCGCGACGCTGGCAAGCGGGGGGATCGCCGGTATCGCGCTGCCCGCGACCTTGTCCGGCCCCGCGCGCTGCGACGGCGGATCGCTGCTCGTGCCGCTCGTCAGCCAGGCGGGGACGGAGGGGATCACGATCCGGATCACGGGTGCTGGCAGCTATCATGCCGACCTGTCGCTCCGCCCCGGCGACCCGGCCGCGGTGGCGCGGCTGACGGGGGCGGGGTTCGCCGAACAGGGCGGCGCGTACCGGCTGTCGATCGACGGCCGCTTCCGCCAATCCTGACGGCCCATCCTGACGCTACGTCCTTGACGCCGCGGCCACGCGACCGCTAGGGGCGCAGGCTTCGCGGCGACCGTAGTTCAATTGGTTAGAGCGTCGGCTTGTGATGCCGGATGTTGCGGGTTCAAGTCCCGTCGGTCGCCCCATTCCCTTGCGCCAATTCCCGAGATTTTGAACGATGACCAGCGGCTGGGGTTTTCCCGATTTCGACGATCATGAGGGCGTGCACCTCTTCACGGACCCAAGTTCGGGGCTGCGTGCGGTGATCGCGATCCATTCGACCGCGATGGGGCCGGCCGCGGGCGGCGCGCGCTTCTGGCATTATGCGGACAGCGACGGGGCGATCACCGACGCGCTGCGCCTGTCGCGCGGCATGAGTTTCAAGAACGCGATGGCGGGCCTGCCGCTCGGCGGCGGCAAGGGTGTCGTGCTGGCGGATGCGCCGGGTGCGACGATCGGCGACGCGCAGCTTCAGGCGTTCGGCCGCGCCGTCGATTCGCTCGGCGGGCGCTACGTGACGGCCGAGGATGTCGGCATGTCCGAAGCGCGGATGAAGGTGATCGCCAGCCAGACGCGTTACGTCTCCGGCCTGCCGGTCGCGAGCGGGGCGGCGGGCGGCGATCCCGGCCCTTACACCGCGCAAGGGGTGTATCTGGGCGTGAAGGCCGCAGCGGCGCGCGGGCTGGGTGCGACGGACATGAAGGGCGTCCGGGTCGCGATCCAGGGCGTCGGCTCGGTCGGGGGCGGGCTCGCGCGGTTGCTGGCGAAGGACGGAGCGGTGCTGACGCTGGCGGACGTTGATGATATACGCGCGCAGGCGCTGGCGGAGGAACTGGGCGCGGTCGCGGTTTCGGCGGAGGCGATCCTGTCGGCAGACGTCGATCTGGTCAGCCCCAACGCGCTCGGCGCGATCCTGACCGAAGCCAGCATCGCCGCGCTGAAGGCGAAGGTCATCGCCGGCGGCGCGAACAACCAGATCGCGACGCCGGCGGATGGCGACCGACTTCACGAACGCGACGTCCTGTATGCGCCAGATTACGTCATCAATGCGGGCGGCATCATCAATGTCGGGCTGGAATATCTCGGCCAGGGCGACGAGGCCGAGGTGGTGACGCGTATCGCCCGCATTCCCGCCCGGCTGAGCGAGATCTGGGACGAAAGCGAGCGTACCGGCACGCCCGCGGCGCATGTCGCCGATGCCATCGCACGGCGGCTGATCGGCCGCTGAACCGCGCTGCGGTTGCGTGCCCTCGGTACCCGTCCTATCTCATGAAGCGATGACCGGTACGGGGACGCGCGACGCCATGACCATTTTCGACGACCGCGAACGCGGCTTCGAGGCCAAGTTCGTCCATGACGAGGAAATGGCGTTTCGGATCGTCGCGCGCCGTAACCGCCTGCTCGGGCAATGGGCGGCGGCGCATATGAAGCTGACCCCCGAAGAAGCCGATGCCTATTCGCGCTCCGTGGTGCACGCCGAATTCGAGGAAGCGGGCGACGAGGACGTCGTGCGCAAGCTCGTCGGGGACCTGTCCGCGGCGGGGATCGAGGTCGACGACGCGCAGGTGCGCCAGGCGCTGGCCGACAAGACCGTCGATGCGCGCCGACAGCTGATGGAATTGAAATAACATGCCGATGGCCGCTGACGACATCGCCGCGATGATCCGCGCCGGCATCCCGGATGCCGAGGTCGAGATCACCGATCTGGCCGGCGATGGCGACCATTATGCCGCCCGCGTGGTTGCCCCCGGCTTTGCCGGCATGACCAGGGTGAAGCAGCATCAGCAGGTTTATGCCGCGCTCGGCGGCCGCATGGGTGGCGTCCTCCACGCGCTGCAACTGACCACCGCATCTTCCCGAGGAATTCCGTGATGTCCGACCTGACGACCGAAGACACGCTCGCCCGTATCGATACGCTGGTGAAGGCCAGTCCCGTGGTACTGTTCATGAAGGGGAGTCCGCTGTTCCCGCAATGCGGCTTCTCCAGCCGCGCGGTCGCGATCCTCAATCATCTGGACGTCGAGTTCGAAAGCGTGGACGTTCTGCAGGACCAGGCGATCCGTCAGGGGATCAAGGGCTATTCCGACTGGCCGACGATCCCGCAGCTTTACGCGAAAGGCGAATTCGTCGGCGGGTCGGATATCATGATGGAAATGTACGAAAGCGGCGAACTGGCCGATCTGCTCGTCAAGAAGGGCTGAAAGGCCGGGTGCGGGCGGGCGACGCGAGATCGGTAGCAGCGTCGGCCCGCCCTGCTGAAGCGCGCTGCGCTCGGCTGCCTCACAGGTAGCAGCGTTCGTGCCAGCCCGGGCGGTCGGCGGTTTTGCGCGGGTTCGGATGGTTAATGGACATGGCCGCTGATCTGCGCATGTAAGAAACGGCGACATCATGCTCGTGGTCGGCACTTTCGGCTTGCTCCGTCTGGAGGGCCAACCGGACGTCGGGCGGGTGAGAAGCGTCAGCGCGCCCGATGGCCCGGCAAGACTTGCCAACCGTGGCTTTCACCGCCAATTCGTTTGCCATGGACGACGCCACCGGACTACCGATCGCGCTCGAACCGCTGGTCACTCGCGTTCTGGCCCCCAATCCGTCGCCCTACACCTTCACCGGCACGCAGACGCACGTCGTCGGTACGACCGACCTCGCGGTCATCGATCCCGGGCCCGACGATCCCGGCCACCTGGCCGCGATGACCGCGGTCATCGCGGGGCGACCGGTGCGGGCGATCGTCGTCACCCATCATCACCGCGACCATAGCCCTGCCAGCCGTCCCCTCGCGCTCGCGACGGGTGCGCCGATCGTCGGGGCGGCACCGTTCGCCATCCATGGCGAGAGGGCGCAGACCGACGCGGCGTTCGATGCCGACTATGCACCCGACCGGGTGCTGGAGGATGGGCAGGGGATCGCCGGAGACGGCTGGACGCTGACCGCGCTGGCGACCCCGGGGCATACCTCGAACCACCTCGCCTTCGCGCTACTGGAAGCGCAGGGGGGCACGGGCGCGCTGTTCAGTGGCGATCACGTCATGGGCTGGTCGACCACGGTCGTCTCGCCACCTGATGGCGACATGGCGGCGTATATGGCCAGTCTGGAGCGACTGAAGGGCCGCGACGAGGCGATCTATTATCCCGGCCATGGCGATGCAGTGAAGAACCCGCGCCGGCTCGTCCGGCACATGATCGGTCACCGCCGCCAGCGCGAGAGGCAGGCGCTGCGACTGCTCGGCGAGCGCGCGTCGGCGCTGCCCGAGTTGACCCGGGCGATGTATGCCGGGCTCGACGAGCGGCTGCTGCCCGCGGCCGAGCGCTCGGTGCTCGCACATCTGATCGACCTCGAACGTCGGGACCGCGTTCACCGCGACGGGGAGCGCTGGGCTACGTGAGGCGATTGCTCCAGGCGCTGGCGATCGTCGTTCTGCTCGGCGTCGGCTATGCGGGATGGCTCCGCTATCGCGAACGCTATGTCGTCGAGACGCGGGACGACGGCGTGGCGGTGGCGAAGGTCGTTGCCGAGCGCTTTGCCCGATCCGCGTCGCTGCGGGTCGGTACGCTGTCGGGCATGGTGCAAAGTACCGCGACCGATGCGCGCGGGCTCGGCCTGCTCCGGTCCGATCGGGTCGTAAAGGCGCCGTACGCCGTCGATTATTTCGTCGATGCAGGCCAGATCGGGCCGGGGGCCATGCGCTGGGACGCGAGCGCACGCACACTGCTCGTCGATGCGCCAGACGTGACGGTTGGCCCATCCAGCATCGACGAGGCGCATCGCACGCTAACGCGCGACCGCGGTCTGTTCGTCACCCGCGGCGCGTTCGAGGACATGAGCCGGGCCACCGCCGTCAAGGCGCAGACGATGGTGGAGGCGCGGGCGCGCGACCCGAAGAACGTGGCGCTTGCCCGAGACAACGCCCGCGTCGTGATCGCCGATCTGCTGGGCGCCCCGCTCCGCGCGGCGGGCTTCCACGGCGTGACGGTCCGGGTGCGTCTCGCAGGCGACCCGAGGCCGTCCGAGGACCAACGCCGCTGGGACGTATCGCGCTCGATCGAAGACGTGCTGAGGGAGCCATGAGACTTTGCTTTCATGGCACAGTCGGCGTCAACTTGCATTATCTTCCTGATCTCAACAGACGGCGACCTTCTCACGGGGCCTTGATCGATGGCGACCATCGCGGAGCGGGTTGGAACCGCCGACCAAAGAGACCGGTTCTTCGGCCATCTCGCAGTCGTCATGGCGCTGACGGTCGTCATCGGCTTTTCGACGCAATTGATCGCCGGTCGTTCGAGCTTTCATGTCCGCCCTCTGATCCATCTTCACGCCGTCGCATTCATGGGCTGGACGATGTTGTTCACGATCCAGGCGCAACTCGGGTGCGGGGTGGGACGCCGTCGCTCCATCGCCGACTCGGCTGGATCGGCGTGGGCTGGGCGGTCGCGTTGGGTGGCGGTGACGGCGGACGCGCCCGGGGCGGCCGTTCCGGGCAGGCTGCTCGGCTCGCCACCCAGCGGGTTGCGTGGACCCGCCCAAGCCGCCATCTGAGGCACATGACCTGTCAGCCCAACGTCCTGCGCGGCCTCGACCTGCGCGCCGAGATCGACCGACTGCGCAAGGATCGCAACGCCGTCATCCTCGCGCATTATTATCAGAAGCCCGAAATCCAGGATATTGCCGACTTCGTCGGCGACAGTCTGGATCTCAGCCGAAAGGCGCAGGCGACCGACGCCGACGTCATCGCGTTCTGCGGCGTTCGCTTCATGGCGGAGACCGCGAAAATCCTCAGCCCGCAGAAAATCGTCGTTCTACCCGACATGGACGCGGGGTGCAGTCTGGAGGACAGCTGTCCGCCCGACCAGTTCGCCGCGTTCCGCGCGCAGCACCCCGATCACATCGCGCTCACCTACATCAACTGCTCCGCCGCCGTGAAGGCGCTCAGCGACGTCATCGTCACATCCTCTTCGGCTGAGACGATCCTCGCCAAGCTGCCGTCAGATCAGAAGATCATCTTCGGCCCCGACAAGAATCTCGGCGGCTATCTCGCGCGCAAGACCGGCCGCGACATGTTATTGTGGCCGGGGGTGTGCATCGTCCACGAGGCGTTCAGCGAGACCGAGTTGCTGAAGCTGCAATTGCTGCATCCCGGCGCGCCGATCGCGGCGCATCCGGAATGTCCCGCGGTGATCCTGGACCATGCCGACTATGTCGGATCGACCCGCGGCATCCTGGAATTCGCCCAAAGCTTTCCGGGCGACACGCTGATCGTCGCGACCGAGCCGCATATCATCCACCAGATGGAAAAGGCGCTGCCGGGCAAGACCTTCATCGGTGCGCCGGGGGCGGACGGGAACTGCAACTGCAACATCTGCCCGTACATGGCGCTGAACACGATGGAGAAACTATACGTCGCGCTGCGCGATCTCGAACCGCGGATCGAGATCGAGGAAGGGTTGCGGCTGAAAGCGAAGAAGAGCCTCGACGCGATGCTGTCGATGGCGAGCGCCACGATCGGGCAGGGTGATCTTGGCCCGGCGCGCGTGACGGGCGACTGACATGGCGTTCGTGCTCGACGGATTCGACCTCGACGCTTTCGTCGCCGCGACGCTGGCGGAGGATCTTGGCGATGGGGGCGATATCACGTCCGCGGCGGTCATCCCGGCGGAGGCGCGGTTTCGGGGGGTGATGGCGAGCCGCGACTCGATCACCGTCGCCGGGCTTGGCGTGGCAGCGGGGTTCTTTCGTACGCTCGATCCGGAAGTGGCGATCGTACCGCTGGTCGAGGACGGTGCCGCGGTTGCGGCCGGCGGCGTGCTGATGCGGCTGGAGGGCAGCGCGCGCGCGATGCTGACGGCGGAGCGATCCGCGCTCAACACCGTGCAGCATCTGTCGGGCATCGCCACGCTGACGCGCGCCTATGTCGACCGCATCCTTGGGACGGGCGCGATCCTGCTCGACACGCGCAAGACCATACCCGGTCTGCGCCGGCTGGAGAAATACGCGACCCGGATGGGTGGCGCGCAGAATCACCGGATGGGGTTGTGGGACGCGGCGATGATCAAGGACAATCACGTCGCGGTGGCCGGCGATGTCGGCGAAGCGGTGGCGCGCGCGAAGGCGGCCGGGATCGCCCGCATCATCGTCGAGGTCGACCGGATCGATCAGATAGAACCCGCGCTCGCGGCGGGCGCAACGCATCTGCTGCTCGACAACATGACGCCGGCGGTGCTGCGCGGGGCGGTGACGCTTGTCGGCGGCCGCGTACCGACCGAGGCGTCGGGAGGCGTGACGCTGGAAACGATCCGCGACATCGCCGCGACGGGGGTGACCTATGTTTCCGTCGGGCGATTGACGCAATCCGCGCCGGCGGCGGATATCGGGCTGGACTTTGCGCTGGTTCGATCGGGCTTGGCGATCCGCGCAACAGGCGATACCCCTCTTTTATCATAGGGGGTGTTAGATGGTCCGACCGCAGTCGATCGTTCGCTACGAACGTTTGTATCTTTCTTCGTTCGCGCTGGGATTGCTCGCGTCCGTACTGACCTGGTCGGCCCGCGCCGGCGCGCTTTCGATGAACCCGCTGCTGGCGGGAAAGACCTGGCTGTTATGGATGACGCTCGCGCTGGATATCGTCATCTCGCTGCTGCTCTGGCGTTTCACCGCGCGTACGCCGAGCATCGTGGCGAAATGGATCGTCACGGTCTTCGCGGTCTTCGCCGCGATGGGAATCCTGTTTTCGATATTCCAGCTTGCTACCGCGCGCATCCAATTGGGCATGCCGGTGTTGCTCATGGCGGCGGTGAACATCCTCTATATCGCGGCCGCGACCCTGTTGTTCCGCCGCGACGCGGTGCATTGGTTCGGCGAAATCCCGGTCGGCGAGGAGCCCTTCGCATGAAGCGTGTAATCCGCGCGGCGGCGCTGCTGTCGCTTGCATGGCCGGTGGCCGGCCGGGCGCAGGTCAGCGATTGCACGCCGCCGACCGCGCCGGTCTCCGTCCATCCCGAATTGCCGACGGCGGAACAGCCCGCGCGGCAGGAACCGATCGGCGGCTATACCCTCGCGCTTACCTGGACACCGCATTTCTGTCGCCAGACAAGTACCAGACCCGGCGCGGACTTCGAATGCGGCAATCACGCCGGAGGGCGGTTCGGCTTCGTGCTGCATGGACTGTGGCCGGACGGGATCGGCGCGGCCTGGCCGCAATATTGTACGACCACGCCCCTGTTGCCTCCGCGCGTGATCCGCGGCGCGATGTGCACGACGCCGTCCGCGCAATTGCTGCAGCACGAATGGGCGAAGCACGGGACGTGCATGGCCGGCTATGATCCCGCGCGGTATTTTCGTCTGTCCACCGGGCTGTATGCGAAGCTTCGCTTCCCCGACATGGACGCGCTCGCCGCCGCACCGCCGAACGCGGGCGATCTCGCGCTTGCGATGGCGAAGGCCAATCCCGGTCTGCGCGCGGACGGCATGCGGATCACGACAGACCGCCAAGGCTGGCTCGACGAGATCTGGCTGTGCCTGGGCAAGACCTTCGCCTTCGTCCGCTGCGACCCCGGTCGTGGCGGCGTGTCGCCCGGTACGTCGCTCAGGATCGCGCGCAGGACACCCTAACCCTCGATCGTCACGCTCGCCGGGAAATGCCGGTCGAGATGACGGTGAATGATCTTCAGGTTGCGACTGTTCGACCGGAAAAAGAAATCGGGGACCGCGCCGATCAGCGGGATCATGCCGAGCGCCCAGTCGACACAGACATTGCCGAGCATTCGCGCCATCTGCAGCTTCGACATCCCGATATTGCGCGCTTCCCACACCATCCATGCGCCCAGGGCGGCGGCAATGCTGGTGCCTGCGAACGGCAGTGCGTCGAGAATGACGTCGAGCCCGATCCGGCGGTTTATGCCGGGGATCACGAAAAGCCCCTCGAGCAGATGCTCCATCGCCTCGACCCGGCGACGCACCGAGACGGGATCGCGGCCGACCGGCAGCCGATCGAGAAGGGTCTGGCCCATACGGGTCCGATCGAAATTCATTGCGGGTAACTGGTGTCGGCGCGAAGCCGGTTCAACGGGTGCCATGCCCGAGGGTTGGGCTGGAACTGCCGTAACCGGGTCGCCACGAGCGACCACCGAAGCGGGTGCGCGATCGGGATGAAAGCCACGTCCTGCGCCAGGGCGAGGTCCGCGTCCGCAAGCCGACGGCTTCGTTCCTCCAGCGTCGGCGCATCGCGGGCCGCGAGGATCGCCGTCAGCGCCGCAGCCCCGCACGGCGCGCATGCGTTCGCGAAATACCAGCGCGCGCTGTCATAGGGGGCGACCCGGTCGATCAAGCGAAGATCGGCGTCCGCGGTTGCCGCGACCCGGGTCGCGATGGCACCGATCGCGATCAGCGAGGCCGCGATCTGGCCGTAGAGCAAGGTTGCCCCGGGCCCGGTCGGCAACGCGATCCGCAACATCGGTCGGACCGGCCATAAGCCGACATGCGCCTTGGCCGCCGCCACGCGGTCGGCGAGCGGCACCTGCGCCCAGACGGGAACGACCGGCGGCGCGGCGGAGTCGAGCGCCTCGGGCAGGATCTGTTCGGTCGATGCCCAGTTGGGACGAACCGCAGCGGTCGCGGCACCGCGGTCGATCGCTTGCGCCACCGCGGCGCGGTTGACGGGATCAGCGAGAAAGCCATCGCGATTGGCGAACGCAAGCCCGAACAGTCCGGCCGCGGGGTCGACCTGGATGTTGGCGGGGGCGATCGAAGCCTGCGCCAGGATCGGCCAGTCGACGAACGTGCCGCCGGCGACCAGGTCCGAGTCGCGATGGGCGAAACGTGCGATGGCCAGCGACGCCCGCTCGCCGATCAGCCGGACCTCCGTTTCCGGCGCAAGTGTCCGCAGGTCGTCCGGATCGGCACGGTCGCGGTCGAAGGCGGGGCGCAGGAGGGGGCTGCGCCCTTCTACCGCGATCCGGAAAGGACCGCTGCCGCCCGGCGGGTTCGTCCGCACCAGTGCGAGTTCGGGTTGGGCAAACAGCTTCAGCAGGTCGGGCCGCGGGCGTTTCAGCCGGACCTCGATCACCTGCGGCGTCATCACGACGATGTCGCCGATCGCGGTGAGAAAAGGGGCCAGCGGATTGCGCGAACCGGGGGCGATCTGTCGTTTCAGGATGGCGACCACCTGATCGGCGGTAACGTGGTTGCCATCCTGCCACTCGGCATCGCGCAACCGGAAGATGTAGGTCAGGCCGCCATCGATCACGATCCAGCGTTCGGCCAGTCCCTGTTCGATCTGCCCCCCGGCATCGAACCGGACAAGCCCCTGTGCGAGCGAATCGACCATCAGTTTTTGCGCGGTATCGGGTCGGCCGCGCGCGGCATCGACCAGCGCCGGCGTCCCGCCGATCGCGCTGACGATCACCGGACCCTTGTCGGGACGGCGGTCGCAGCCGGTCAGGGCGATCGCCAACAGGATGGTGCGGACGGCGGGACTTGAACCCGCACTCCGATGGAAACCGATTTTAAGTCGGCAGCGTCTACCGATTTCGCCACGTCCGCACACCGGGATACGAGAAGCGCAGCGAAGCGCTACCGTCAAGGCGCGGCACGCATCCTACACGTTCAAACGGACGCGCATTTCCTTGCCAGGCTTGAAATACGGCACGCGCTTCGCATCGACCGGTACGGTTTCGCCGGTACGCGGGTTGCGACCGCTCCGCGCGTCACGCGCCCGCGTCGAAAAGGAACCGAAGCCGCGAAGTTCGACCCGGCCGTTCGAAGCCAGCCGGTCGGAGATGGCGTCGAAGAAGGCACTGACGATCGCCTCCACATCGCGCATGGCGAGCGTCGGGTTGGCGTCGAGGATATTCTGGACAAGTTCGGAACGGATCATCATAGCTATCCCCGGCTGCCGTCGTACTCTCGCTAATCGATTGATCCAGGTCAATCGAAAATCCTGCGCGGGAAACCGGGCGCGACATCCCGCTGTCGCGGAACCGGACAGGAAGCATCTCAAACGCAAAACGGCCGGGATGCGTATCGCACACCCCGGCCATCCGAAACGATCGATGCGTCGATCAGTCCTTGGTCGTCTCGCCCCGCGCCTTCAGCGCCTCGCCGAGGATGTTGCCGAGGGTTGCGCCCGAATCGGACGAACCATATTGCGCCACCGCCTGCTTCTCTTCGGAGATCTGCATCGCCTTGATCGAGAAAGTGGGCTTCTTCGACCGATCGAACCCGGTGACCATCGCGTCGAATTTCTGCCCGACCTGGAACCGCTCCGGCCGCTGCTCGTCGCGGTCGCGGCCGAGATCGGTGCGCTTGATGAAGCCGGTCGCGCCATCGTCGCCCGCCTGGACCTCGAGACCCGCATCGCGGACTTCCAGAACGGTGACGGTGATGACCGCGTTCTTGTTCAGGCGATCACCCGATGCCGCAACACCGCCGGCCGCTGGCCCGCCACGCTCGAGTTGCTTCATGCCGAGCGAGATCCGCTCCTTCTCGGCATCGATGTCGAGCACGATTGCCTGGACGGTCTCGCCCTTGCGGTGCAGGTTCAGCGCGTCCTCGCCGGCGACGCCCCAGGCGATGTCCGACATATGGACCATGCCGTCGACGTCGTTGTCCAGACCGATGAACAGGCCGAACTCGGTTGCATTCTTCACTTCGCCCTCGACCGTCGAGCCAACCGGATGCTCGGCCAGGAACGCTTCCCACGGATTGGCCTGTGCCTGCTTGAGGCCAAGCGAGATGCGGCGTTTCTCCTGATCGACCTCGAGGACGACGACATCGACCTCCTGGCTGGTCGACACGATCTTGCCAGGGTGGACGTTCTTCTTCGTCCACGACATTTCGGAGACGTGGACGAGGCCCTCGATACCCGCTTCCAGCTCGACGAACGCGCCATATTCGGTGATGTTCGTGACCCGGCCCGACAGCTTCGCGCCGATCGGGTATTTGGTCGACGCGGCATCCCAGGGATCGCTCTCGAGCTGCTTCATGCCCAGCGAGATGCGCTGCGTGTCCTTGTTGATGCGGATGATCTGCACCTTCACGGTATCGCCGATGTTCAGCACTTCGCTCGGATGGCCGACGCGCTTGTAGCTGAGATCGGTGACGTGGAGCAGACCGTCGATCCCGCCCAGATCGACGAACGCACCGTAATCGGTAATGTTCTTGACGACGCCGTCGATGATCTGGCCCTCGGCGAGGCTGAGGATCAGGCCCGAACGCTGCTCGGCGCGAGTCTCTTCCAGGACGGCGCGGCGCGACACGACGATGTTGCCGCGCTTGCGGTCCATCTTCAGGATCTGGAAAGGCTGCGGGATGTCCATCAGCGGGGTCACGTCGCGGACCGGGCGGATGTCGACCTGCGAGCCGGGCAGAAACGCCACGGCGCCGTTCAGGTCGACGGTGAAGCCCCCCTTCACGCGGCCGAAGATCACGCCCTCGACACGGGTGGTCTTCGAGAATTCCTGCTCCAGCTTGTCCCAGGCGGCTTCGCGGCGGGCGCGGTCGCGCGACAGCATCGCCTCGCCATGCATGTTCTCGACGCGGTCGACATAGACCTCGACCTCGTCGCCGACCTTCAGCTCCGCCTTCTGGCCCGGCGCTGCAAATTCGCGAAGCGGCACGCGCCCTTCGGACTTCAGCCCGACGTCGATGACGGCCATGTCGTTTTCGATCGCGGTGACGGTGCCGTGCACAACGCGGCCTTCGAAGCTGTCGGCACCGCCGAACATTTCGTCCAGCATCGCGGCGAAGTCATCGCGGCTCGGCATTACCTGGGTAGCCATAAAGTCCAATATTCCTAAGTCGTTCGTTGCCGGCCAGCCGGTTGTATCCGGCGGTCTTGGCTTTCACGCTGCCGCGCAGGCCCCGTGCCGGCGCGGCATCCGACATCGGACATGCACGGAGGGCTAGACGCAAGATGCGAAAAGGGCGCGTGAAGACCATGCTTCCGCGCCTACCTCCGCGAACGTCTGTCCGCCGGATGGTTCGTCCTTAGCGTTCGGGGCTCCGGCGCGCAAGATCGGAACGCCTATTGCAGCAGCCGAGCCGCCTCCACGAGGGCGATCGCCTTTTGCACGCTCGAATCGATCGACAGGAAACTGGTATCGAGCAGCGCCGCGTCGGCCGCCATGACGAGCGGCGCGGCGGACCGGCTGCTGTCGCGTTCGTCGCGCTGGCGGATATCGGCGAGCACGCGGTCGAAGCTCGTAAGGCCGCCGCGTCCCTGAAGTTCCGCATGTCGACGCTTTGCCCGGATACGCGGCGTCGCCTTCACGAACAGCTTGGCATCGGCATCCGGCGCGATGACGGTGCCGATGTCGCGGCCATCCAGGATCGCGCCGCCCGGCAGATGCGCGAACCGCTTCTGCCGCTGCAGCAGCGCGGCGCGGACGAGCGGGTGCGCCGATACGATCGATGCGAGCCGCCCGATCCGGTCGTCCCGCAAGCGTGGGTCCTCCAGCATCCGCTCTTCGAAATCGCATGCTGCGACCGCATCGGCTTCCTTTTCGGGGTCGAGGTCGAGCTGTCCCACCGCAAAGGCCACCGCGCGGTACAGCAGCCCGGTATCGAGATGCGGCAGCCGGTAATGCCGTGCCAGCGCCTTCGCGATCGTGCCCTTGCCGCTGGCCGCCGGCCCATCCACCGCGATGATCATGCGCGCCCCGTCAACCGGTCGAGCGCGACGAGGAAATCGGGATAGCTGGTGCCGATCGGTGCGACATCGTCGATCGTGACGGGGTTCGCCGCGTGGAGCCCCGCAACCGCCATGCTCATCGCGATCCGGTGGTCCAGCTTCGACGCGACCGTCGCGCCGCCGGGGATGGCCTCGCCGCCACTGCCGGTGATGGCTAGACCGTCGTCATATTCCTCGACCGCGACGCCGCAGGCACTGAGCGCCGCGTTCATCGCCGCGATCCGGTTGGATTCCTTGACGCGCAGTTCGTGCGCGCCGCGCGCGACCGTCCGGCCGCTTGCGAAGGCGGCGGCGACGAACAGCACCGGATATTCGTCGATCATGCCCGGCGCGAGATCGGCGGGCACGTCGATGGCGGACAAGGCCGCGTGGCGGACGCGCAGATCGGCGACCGGCTCGCCGCCGACGATGCGCGGATCGATCGCCTCGATATTGGCTCCCATCAGACGCAACACGGTCAGCAACCCGGTACGCGTGGGGTTCAATCCGACATTCGCGATCGTCACGTCCGATCCGGGAACGATGCAGGCCGCCACCATCCAGAACGCCGCCGAGGACGGGTCCCCCGGAATTGTAATCGACTGGGGTCGAAGCTCCGCCTCGCCGGTCAGCGAGATGATGCGGCCCGCCGGCGTCTGTTCGACCGTCAACGCGGCCCCGAACCCTGCCAGCATCCGTTCGCTGTGATCGCGCGTCGCGACCGGTTCGGTCACGCGGGTCGTGCCGGGCGTATTGAGCGCGGCGAGGAGGATCGCCGACTTCACTTGCGCCGAAGCGACGGGCAGCGTGTATTCGACCGGCACCGCGGGGCAGAGCCCGCGCAGCATCAACGGCAGGCGTCCGCCGGGGCTTGCGGTGATGTCCGCCCCCATGCGCGACAAGGGTTCGATCACCCGGGCCATCGGACGCCCCGACAGCGACGCGTCGCCGACGAACGTCGCGGTGATCGGGTGGCTCGCGACCAGTCCCATCAACAGTCGCGTCGAGGTGCCCGAATTGCCCATGTCGAGCGCGGTCTTCGGCTGAAGCA
>NZ_CAXTII010000022.1:17669-34346 GCF_964244235.1 uncultured Sphingomonas sp. | reverse complement strand
CCCGCGCGCGGGGGGGGGGACCCGCGGGCCGGGGGGGGGGGGCGGGCCGCAAGCGCTATCCTACGTGGAGAGCCCCCTCCACCACGCTCCGTGAGCGCGGCCTCCCTCCCCGCGCGCGGGGAGGATTGGAATTTCGCGTCGCCACGCCTATCGCCCCTCCCATGACCGACGCCGCGATCAGCATCCAGCACCTCTGCAAGACCTATGTCGGTGGCAAGCGTGCGCTGGACGATGTCAGTATCGACATCCCCCGCGGTCAGATCTTCGGACTGCTCGGCCCCAACGGTGCGGGAAAGTCGACGCTGATCAACATTCTCGCCGGGCTGGTCAACAAGACCGACGGCACCGCGGCCATCTGGGGCTTCGATATCGACCAGCACCCGCGCAACGCCAAGGCGTCGATCGGGATCGTCAATCAGGAGATCCTGTTCGACCCGTTCTTCACCCCCTTCGAGACGCTGGAGATCCAGGCCGGCCTCTACGGCGTGCCCAAGGCGAAGCGGCGGACGATGGATCTGCTGAGCGCGGTGCATCTGGAGGACAAGGCCAACGCCTATGCCCGCACCTTGTCGGGCGGCATGAAGCGGCGGCTGATGGTGGCGAAGGCGATGACGCATTCGCCGCCGGTGCTGGTGCTCGACGAGCCCACCGCCGGTGTCGATATCGAGCTTCGCCAGCAATTATGGACCTATGTCCGCGGTCTCAACCGACGGGGCGTGACCGTCGTGCTGACGACGCATTATCTGGAAGAGGCGGAGCAGCTCTGCGACCGGATCGCGATCATCAACAATGGTCGGGTCATTGCGAACGAGCCGACCCGCGATCTGGTGGGCAAGGCACAGGAGAAGATCGTCGCGGTGACCGTCGACCGCGACGTCGCCGCGGTGCCGGAGGCGATCTGTTTCCAGAAGATCGCGCTGAAGGGCGCGCGGACGCTGGAGATCACCTACGACAAGAGCCGGGTGAACGCGGGCGAAGTGCTGGCCGCGGTGCAAGGTGATGGGTTCGGAATCATCGACGTATCGACCAAGGAAGCCGATCTGGAGGATGTGTTCCTCAGCCTGACGCGCGCAGCAAACGCGGCGTAGCGCGAACGCTACGCCGGTCTGATCTTAACGATAGCGCCAGCCGCCCTGGAAACGCTCGCGGTGCTGCCAATAGCGATGGCCATCCCAATAGCCGCGATGGCCATCAAAATAGCCGGCCTGATTGGGAAAGCATCGGCCACGCGGTCCGGCATGGAAACCGGGGCCGCAGCCATCGCGCGCGTCGGCGGGTGCGACGGCAATAACACCCGTGCCCAAGGTGGCGGCAATTGCGATGGCGGGAATGGTTTTCATGGATCTCTCCGATGACGTTGCGCTGACGATTCAACAGGACCGCGCAGGACCGCGCGGGCAAAACGCCGGTTTCGCAGGACCGTTCCGTGAACGAAACCATAGGGTAAGGCTCGGTGCCGATCGCCACGCCTCGGCAACCTGTCGCCTCCCTCCCTCCTTCCCCTCCCCGGCTAAGGCCGGGGCCCAGTTGCAGCGGTGGCCGTGACGACGCGGTGCCCTCGCCAATCAAACCATCGCACCTGGGCCCCGGCCTGCGCCGGGGAGGGGTGAGGGGTGGCCGCTCTGGCCGATCCCGGCCGTCATATCCCTTCCCCATCCCCCTGTCCTACACCCCCCGTTTCGTGCGACAGCGCGCGCCATGTTCCGGACTTCCCTTGCCGCCTGCTTCACCACGCCGACCCGAATGCCCCGTCGTGCAACGCGATTCCCTCGCCGACGTAGCGCGTGGTTCGTCCACTTCCGCGCCGTTTCGGGAGATCGCGCATGAACCAGTCCGACGTCCTCATCGTCGGTTCGGGCGCGGCGGGGCTGACCGCGGCGCTGAACCTCGCGGACCGGTTCAGCGTCACCGTGCTGGCGAAGGGCGCGCTGAACGAAGGATCGACCGCCTGGGCGCAAGGCGGGATCGCCGCGGTGCTGGAACCCGGCGATACGTTCGAGAACCATGTCGAGGATACGATGGTCGCAGGCGCGGGGCTCAACGACCGCGGCATCGTCGAGATGATCGTCGAGGGCGCGCCGGCGGCGATCGAGCGGTTGTCGTCGCTCGGCGTACCTTTCGCGACGGACGGGAATGCGCTGCACCTGACGCGCGAGGGCGGGCATTCGCATCGCCGCATCGTCCATGTCGACGACGCGACCGGCTGGGCGGTGCAGGAGGCGCTGCAGCGTGCGTGCGAGGCGCATCCCGATATCCGCCTCGTCCCCGACCAGGTCGCGATCGACCTCGCGACCGGTCGGCACGAGGAACGCTATTCGGGCGCTGGGCATGTCTGGGGCGTCTATGCGGTGGATCGCGCGACCGGCCGCGTCGATCTGCACACCGCGCGCGCGACCGTGCTGGCCACGGGAGGCGCGGGGCGGACCTACCTGTTCTCCACCGCCCCCCGGGGTGCGACCGGGGACGGCATCGCGATGGCTTGGCGTGCGGGCTGCCGCGTGTCGAACATGGAATTCATGCAGTTCCACCCGACCTGCCTCTACAATCTGGAGGTCAAGAATTTCCTCATTACCGAGGCGGTGCGTGGCGAGGGCGGGCGGCTGGTGAACCCGAAGACCGGCAATCGCTTCATGACCTATTACGATCCGCTGCGCCTCGAACTCGCGCCGCGCGATGTCGTGGCGCGCGCGATCGATGCGGAGATCAAGCGCTACGGGCTCGATTACGTCCATCTGGACATCAGCCACATGCCCGCCGATTTCATCCGCGGGCATTTCCCCAACATCCATGAAAAGCTGATGGGGCTGGGGATCGACATGACCCGCGCACCCATCCCGGTGGTGCCGGCGCAGCATTACACCTGCGGCGGCATCGTGATCGACCGCGACGGCCGGACCGACCTGCCGGCGCTGTACGCGGCGGGGGAATGCACCCAGTCGGGGCTGCACGGTGCGAACCGGCTCGCGTCCAATTCGTTGCTCGAATGCTTCGTCTTCGGCGAGGCGGTCGCCCGAAGCATCGCGGACGATTGGGACGCGCTGCCCCCGGTCCCCGCGATCCGCGGCTGGGACGAAAGCCGGGTCGAGGATTCGGACGAGGAGGTCGTCATCAAGCAGACCTGGACCGAGATTCGCCGTTTCATGTGGAATTATGTCGGCATCGTCCGCACCACCAAGCGGCTGGAGCGCGCGGCGCACCGTATCAAATTGCTGAACGACGAGGTCGCAGAATATTACGCACTTTTCCGCGTGACCCCGGACCTGATCGAGCTGCGCAACCTGTTGCAGACCGCGGATCTGATCGTTCGGTCGGCACTGCACCGTCATGAGAGCCGGGGGCTGCATTACACGCTCGACTGGCCGGAGACGCTTCCGGTGGCGCAGGATACGATATTGGTGCCGTGAGGTATCCGTCACCCCGGCCTTGCGCCGGGGGTCCATGGTGCCGCGAGCGAGATGGCAGGAGCCTCGTCCTTGCGCTCGCCGCCCGATGGACCCCGGAGCAAGTCCGGGGTGACGGAAGTTGGAAGGATGATCATCAGCCCCGATTCCACCCGTCCCGCTTCAGGCGCGGTTCACCGCAGGGCGGCTACCCGGCTGTTTCCCATGGCAGTTCAAACGATAAGGCTGGTTGCTCGCGAAAGGGGCACGACCATCAACATGCGATCGACGCGCCCGGTGGGCCGGATCATCGTCGCCGCCGCGCTCGTCGCGCTTGTGGCGTGCAGCCCGTCGCGCCCCGGTGCCAGCGCCTCCGCGCCCGGTCGTGCCGATCCGGTCGCGGTGTCGCTGCCGGTCCCGCTGCCGGTGCCGATCGTCGCGCATCCGCCACCCGTGCAACTGGCGCGTTCGATCGAGGCGCTGCACGCCGGGTTCGAAGGCAAGATGGGCATTGCGGTGCGCGGCGTCGACTCCGGATGGACGGTGCAGGCCGGCGGTCGGCAGTTCCTGCCGCAGCAATCGGTATCGAAACTGTGGGTCGCGATCACATTGCTCGACCTGCGCGACCAGGGCAAGGCGCGGCTCGACGATCCGGTTGTCGTCCGGTCCGAAGACCTGACGCTCTTCCACCAGCCGATCGCGATGCTGGTGAAGGGCGACGGCTATCACACGACGCTCGGGGAATTGCTCCACCGCGCGCTGACGATGAGCGACAATACCGCCAACGACCGGTTGCTGAGCTATGTCGGCGGCCCCGCGGCGGTGCGGTCGATGATCGAACGCAAACGGCTCGGCGGTATCCGCTTTGGCCCCGGCGAGCGGCTGCTCCAGGCACGCACCGCCGGGCTGACCTGGCAGCCGGGCTATGCGGTCAGCGGTGCGTTCGAGCAGGCACGCTCTCGCCTGTCGCCCGCGGCGCGCGCCGCCGCGCTCGACGCCTATGTTGCCGATCCGCCGGACGGTGCGGAGCCGGTGGCGATCGCCGATGCGCTGGCCAGGCTGGCGCGCGGCGACCTGCTCAGCGAGACCTCGACGCGGGTGCTGCTCGACACGATGGGCCAGTCGATCACCGGTCGTGCCCGCCTGCGCGCCGCGCTGCCTGCCGGCTGGAAGATCGCGCACAAGACGGGCACCGGCCAGGACCTCGGCCAACGCAACGCCGGGTTCAACGATGTCGGCCTGCTGACCGCGCCGGACGGTCGTCGTTTCACGATCGCCGTCATGATCGGCGACACCCGCGAATCGATGTCGGCGCGCCAGCAGTTGATCCAGTCCGTCGCGGCGGCGGTGGCGGCCTATGCGGCGGCCGGGACGGCTGGCTAAATCCTCCCGCGGCGGGGAAGGATGAGATATCGGTCGCTTCACCGGGGAGGAATTGGTGGTTCGTCATCCCATCATCCGCTAGGTTCGCCGCGATGCCTCATCTCTATCTCGTCGACGGCTCCGGCTATATCTTCCGCGCCTATCACCGCCTCCCGCCGCTGACCAACAAGCATGGCGAGCCGGTCGGTGCGGTCTATGGCTATACGACGATGCTGTGGAAGCTGGCGGACGAGGTCCACGCCGCAGATGGCCCGACCCATATGGCCGTCATCCTCGACAAGTCGTCCAAGACCTTCCGCAACGATCTGTACGACCAATACAAGGCCCACCGTCCGCCGCCGCCCGAAGACCTCGTCCCGCAATTCCCGATGATCCGCGACGCGACCCGCGCCTTCTCGCTGCCCTGCATCGAGACCGAGGGGCTGGAGGCGGACGACATCATCGCCTGCTATGCCAGGGCGGCATTGGCGCAAGGGTGGGAAGTGACCATCGTCAGCTCCGACAAGGACCTGATGCAGCTGATCGAGCCGGGGCTCGACCTGTATGATACGATGAACAACCGCCGGCTTGGCGCTGAGCATGTCGCGGAGAAGTTCTTCGGCATCGCCCCGACGCAGCTCGGCGACGTGCTGGCGCTGATGGGCGACAGCGTCGACAACGTGCCGGGCGTGCCTGGTGTCGGTCCCAAGACCGCGGCGAAGCTGATCCTCGAACATGGCGATCTGGAGGCTGTGCTGGCCGCAGCCCCGGCAATGAAACCGGGCAAGCTGCGCGACAATCTCATCGAGCATGCCGAGATGGCGCGATTGAGCCGGGTGCTGGTCGACCTGAAATGCGACGTGGCGCTGCCCGAACCGCTCGACGACCTGGTGCTGCGGGGTATCCCCGACGCGCCGCTCAGGGCGTTCCTCGAACATCACGGCTTCAAGTCGCTGCTCGCCAAGCTCGGCACCGCGGGTGGCGTGGCGGATGCGCCGGTGCCCGAACCCGTCAGCGTGCCGCATCAAGACGATCCCCCTTGCGACCATGACGGCTACGAGACCGTCACGACGCTCGCCGATCTCGAACGCTGGTGCGCCGTGGCGCGGCACCAGGGCTGGATCGCGGTCGATACCGAAACGACGGGGAAGGACCCGATGCGTGCCGATCTGGTCGGCGTGTCGATGGCGCTCTACCCCAACCTCGCCTGTTACATCCCGCTCGGCCATGGCGGGCATGACCTGCTGTCCGAGGTCCCGGTGCAGATCGACCGCGCCGAAGCGCTGGGGATGCTGAAGGATCTGTTCGAGGATCCGTCGGTCCTGAAGATCGGCCACAATCTCAAATACGACTTCATCATCCTGGCGCGGCTGGGGATCGATGTCGCGCCCTATGACGACACGATCGTGATGAGCTTCGATCTCGACGCGGGCCTCCACGGGCACGGCATGGACGAGCTGGCCGCGACGCATCTCTCGCACAGCTGCATTGCGTTCAAGGACGTGGTCGGCGTGGGCAAGACGCAGCGCGGCTTCCACGAGATCGATCTGAAGGCCGCCACCCGCTACGCCGCGGAGGACGCCGATGTCACGCTCAGGTTGTGGCGGCGGTTCAAGCCGCGCTTGCCAGCCGAGGGATCGACGCGGGTCTACGAAATGGTCGACCGGCCTTTGGTGGCCGTCGTCGCCGGCATGGAACGCCACGGTATCCGCGTCGATCGCGAGAAACTGGCGGCGCTGTCCGCGGACTTTACCGTGAAGCTGGCCGAACTGGAGACGGTGATCCACGGGCTGGCGGGCGGGTCCTTCACCATCGGCAGCCCCAAACAACTGGGCGACGTGCTGTTCGAACGGATGGGCATCAAGGGGGGCCGCAAGGGGAAGTCGGGGGTCTATTCGACCGACGTCACCGAACTGGAACGGATCGCCGCCGACCGGGATTCTCCCGGCGCCGAGATCGCCGCGCGGGTGCTCGACTGGCGGCAGCTGGCGAAACTGAAGAACACCTATACCGATGCTTTGCAGGAACAGATCGATCCCGCGACGGGCCGCGTCCATACCAGCTACAGCCTGACCGGGGCGCAGACGGGGCGATTGTCCTCGACCGATCCGAACCTCCAGAACATCCCGATCCGCACCGAGATCGGCCGCCAGATCCGCGACGCGTTCGTGGCGGACCCGGGCAACGTCATCCTGGCGGCGGACTATTCGCAGATCGAGCTGCGCCTGGCAGCACATATGGCGGACGTGCCCGCGCTGAGGGCGGCGTTCGCGAACGGCGACGACATCCATTCGCTCACCGCGCAGGAATTGTTCGGCGAGGTCAACCGCGACACCCGCGGCCGGGCGAAGACGATCAACTTCGCGATCCTGTACGGCATCAGCCGCTGGGGGCTGGCGGGGCGGCTCGACGTGACCGCGGACGAGGCGCAGGCAATGATCGACCGCTATTTCGATCGCTTCCCGGGCATCCGCAACTATATCGCCGCGACCACCGAGTCCGTCCGCGAGCGCGGCTTCACCACCACGTTGTTCGGCCGCAAGACGCATTTCCCGCGGATCAAATCGAAGGTGCAGCACGAGCGTCAGGGGGCGGAACGCGCCGCGATCAACGCCCCGATTCAGGGCACCTGCGCGGACATCATCAAGCGCGCAATGACCCGGATGGGGCCGGCGCTGGACGCGACGGGGCTCGGCCATGTCCGCATGCTGCTCCAGGTGCACGACGAACTGGTGTTCGAACTACCTGCGGGCGACGTGGCGGCGGCCAGCGCGGTGATCGAACGCGTGATGGCGACCGCGGCGGAACCGGCGATGACGCTGTCGGTGCCGCTGGGGATCGAGATCGGGACTGGCTTGAGCTGGGGCGCGGCGCATTGAGTGCGCTCGGGCTGTCCTCACCCTTCGCCGCCTTCGGCGTCTTTTCCCTCTCCCGTTGGGAGAGGGAAGGGGCCCGCCGCGTTAGCGGTGGGAAGGGTGAGGGCAGCACGATGTCCCCCGTCGAATGACCGAACCCAAGGAAGACATCGACGCCCTGGCCAAAGGCGGCCGCACCAACATCGCGGGCTTCGTCCTTCGGCTGGCGGCGCGGATTCCCTTCCTTTTCATCGCCGGGCGGATCTACGGTCCCGATCTCGTCGGGCGCTTCGCCATTGCCGTGGTCGTCGTCGAACTCGCCGCCCTCGTGGCGACGCTCGGGCTGAAGCGCGGTCTCGCCCAGGCATTGGTCGACAGCGACCAGCCGCAGGTCGAGGTCGTGTGGAACGCCATGGCGGTCGCGTTCCTGGCGGCGATTGCGGCCAGCGCCTTTCTATGGCTGTTTCCCGAGATCATGTACCCGAATTCGGCGATCCGCGGACTCGACCGGTATCTGCCCTGCGTCATCATCGCGGTCGCCTGGTCCGACGTCAGCCTGGCCGCGCTGGCGTACCGCCACGACGTCAAGGCGACGGTGACCGCGCGCGCGGTGGTCGAGCCCTGGACGATCTCCGTCGCGGCCTGGGCCTTTTCCTTCGTCGCGCACCGCGACGGGCTGGTGCTGTCCTATTGCACGTCGATGACCGCGGCGCTGATCGCCAGCCTCGTGCCGTTCCTTCGCACCTATGGCTTGCCCAAGGGCTGGCAGCCGCGGATCGCGCCGCTGCTAACGCTGGCGCGCAAGAACGTGCCGCTGGCGGGGGCGGACGCGCTCGAATGGGGGACGCGCAATGTCGACCGGTTCATCCTGGGCGTGCTGTTCGCGCCCAAGATCGTCGGCATCTATTACATGGCGCAGCAGGTCGCGAGCCTGCCGCAGAAGCTGAAGACCAGCTTCGACCCGATCCTCGGACCCGTCATCACCCAAAGCCTGGCGATCGGTGACAAGGCCGCGATCGCGCGGCAGGTGCGCCAGGTCGCGTTCTGGATCATCGCGGCGCAAGGGGGGCTGGCGCTGATGGGATCGATCCCGGGCAAGGCGGTGATGGGCGTCGTGGGCCCGCAATTCGTCGCGGGCACCGCGGCGCTCGCCTTCCTGCTGATCGCAGAAGTGCTCGCGTCGTCGGGCGCGGTCAGTGAATCGGCGCTGGTCTATGTCGCGCGGCACCGAAACCTCGCGATCTCGATCCTGACACTGGCGTTCCAGATCGCGCTCAGCTTCGTTCTCATCTTCGCGATGCGGTGGCTCGGCTGGCCCGCGACCTGGCAGGCGGCGGGTCCCGCGGTCGCGCTGATGGTGTCGCTGGGGCTGATGAGCATCGCCAAGATGCGGCTTTTGTCGCGCATCCTCGGCGCGAAGGTGTCGCCGTGGCGTTGGCCGCTGATCTGGGCGGCGGTGGCGGCGACCGCGGTCGGCGGCGGCTTCACGCTGCTGCCGCACGACTATGAATGGGCGCAGTTGCTGATCGGCGAACCCGCGATCGCGGGGACCTATCTGTTCATCCTGTGGCGCTACGCCTTCGGCCCCGCCGACCGCGCGCTGTTCGGCACGATGCCGCGCGCGGAGGAGGCGACGCTGCCACTGTCGGCGGTTTAAGGCCCGCCCGGTGTTCTTCAGTCCGCACGAACACGGCGGCTCAGTGCCTGAAGTGGCGCATTCCTGTGAACACCATCGCCAAACCCGCCGCATCTGCCGCGGCAATGACGCCGGCATCGCGGATCGATCCGCCCGGCTGGATCACCGCAGTCGCGCCAGCCTCGACCGCGGCCATCAGCCCGTCGGCGAAGGGGAAGAACGCATCCGATGCCACCGCCGAACCGATCGTCCGCGGCGTCGCCCAGCCGGCCTTGTCCGCGGCGTCCTTTGCCTTCCATGCCGCGATCCGCGCGGATTCCAGCCGGTTCATCTGTCCGGCGCCGATCCCTGCGGTCGCGCCGTCCCTGGCATAGACGATCGCGTTGGATTTGACGTGCTTGGCGACCGTCCAGGCGAAGCGGCAATCGGCCAGTTCCTGCGGCGTCGGTGCGCGTTTGGTGACGACGGTCAGATCGCCGGGCGTCCCCGAATCGCGCCCCTGCACCAGCCAGCCGCCGGCGATCGACTTCGCCGTCAGCCCGGCGCGCACCGGGTCGGGCAGGCCACCGGTCAGCAGCAGCCGCAGGTTCTTCTTGGCGGCGAACAATGCCAGCGCCTCCTCGTCGGCATCGGGCGCGACGACGACTTCGGTGAAGATGCCGGTGATCGCCCGCGTCGTCGCGGCATCAAGCGGCCGGTTGACCGCGATGATCCCGCCGAACGCGGACACCGTATCGCAGGCGAGCGCCGCCTCGTACGCTGCGCCCAACGTGTCGGCGGTCGCGACGCCGCAGGGGTTGGCGTGCTTCACGATGACGCAGGTCGGCGCGGCGTCGCGGAATTCGGCGATCAGTTCCAGTGCGGCATCGGCGTCGTTATAGTTGTTGTAGCTCAGTTCCTTGCCCTGCACCTGTCGCGCCTGACCGATGCCGCGCGCCGCGGGTCCGGCATGGCGGTAGAAGGCGGCCTGCTGGTGCGGGTTCTCGCCATAGCGCAGCACGACGGGTGCCTTCAGTACCAGCGGCAGCGTATCGGGGAACATCTGTCGCTGGTCTGCAAACGCGAACCAGCTAGCAATCATCGCGTCATATTCAGCGGTCCGGGCAAACGCCTTGGCGGCCAGGCGCTTGCGATCGTCCAGTGTCGTGGTGCCGCCCGCGACCAGCGCATAGTCCGCCGGATCGGTCACGATCGCGACGAAGGCGTGGTTCTTCGCCGCCGACCGCACCATCGACGGGCCGCCGATGTCGATATTCTCGATGACCGTCGGCCGGTCCGCACCCTTCGCGACCGTCGCCTCGAACGGGTAGAGATTGACGACCACCAGATCGATCGCGCCGATCCCGTGCGCCTCCATCGCCGCGACATGGGCGGCGTCGTCGCGGACCGCGAGCAGCCCGCCGTGGACCATGGGGTGCAAAGTCTTCACCCTCCCGTCCATCATCTCGGGAAAACCCGTCAGGTCGGACACATCGCGCACCGTCAGCCCCGCATCGCGCAGCGCCTTGGCGGTACCGCCGGTGGAAACCAGTTCGACGCTCTTGCCCGCCAGCGACCAGGCGAGATCGACCAGTCCCGACTTGTCGGAAACGGAAAGCAGCGCGCGGCGGATCATGATGTCGGTCATGACCGCGCGCCGTGGCGCATCACGACGCCCGCTTCAAGGCCCAGCTCACGCTCGCACCGCCGGCCGGGGCCTCGCCGGATACCACGAGCTGCTGCGTGTGGAGCGGTCGGCCGCCCGCATCGACCCACACGCTGTCCTCGATACCGAGCGTTCCGCCGCGGCAGCGGAATTGCCACAACGCCCCGCTACCCAATCCTTGGCCCGGCAGCCGCAGGATCGCAGCCAGCCCGTCGGCGGTCGGCGATGCCTGTACCCCGTGGCCGAGATGGAAGCGGACCGCGAACGCGGTGTTGGCCCGCCGCCGCCGTCCTTCGGGCAGCAACGCGTCCTCGCCCCGCAACTCGCGTCCGTCGCCGGTCAGCATCAATTGCCGGCGATGCACGAAGCCGTAGCGGCGGACATAGCCGTCATGGCTCGCCTCGATCCGGCTGGCCGCATCCGATTCCTGGCGGCTCAGCTCGACTGCTGCGACGCCGCGGCCGAGCGTGCCGTCGGCATGGATCGCGGTCGAATTGCTGTCCGCGATCGTCAGCGTCGAATGCGCCGCGGTGGTACGCAGCCCCTCGAGCAACGCCGCCGGCATCGTCGCCCGCGCCGCCCGCGCACCACCGCAATTGACGATCAGCCGTGCAAGGCCGTCGGAGAATTCGAACGCCAGCGTCGACGCGCATCCCCCCTCCACCAGGCGCGCGACGGGCGGTGGCGCGGCATCGACGACCAGCACTGCCGCGCCCGCCGCCAGCCGCTGATACCCCCAGTCGCGCGCCTGGCGCAGCGGCCGCGTTCGGATGCCCGTCGCCTCGACGATCGCGGCGACGCGTTCGGCCCCGACCGGACCGCCGCCCTGCCAGCTGGAAAGCGCCTTGTCGCCGAGCGTCAGGCCCAGCAGCGCTGGCACCGCACGAGCGAGCGCGGTGGCGACCGGTGCGGGCATGTCGATCCGCCGCGCGGCATAGGTCTCGCGCAGCATCGCGAGCAGCTCGACCGTATCCAGCAGCGCCGGCGGGCTGCGCGACACCGCGCCGCCATCGTCGGTCAGTCCGGTCGCCAGCGCACGCGCCAGTCCGGCCTCGCCCAACGCCCGGCGCGGATCGCCGCCGGGGATCAGCAACCCCGCCGCGACGATCCCCGTCCACGCGGCGATCCTCGGGGTGCCGGCAGGGGCCTTGTCCGCACCGCGGTCGAGATGCCGCGCGCCGCGGGCCAGCGCGTTCAGCACCCGAGAGCGATAGATCAGATCGGTCGACGACAGGATCAGCGGCGCATGGCTCGTCCAGAACAGGAGGCGCCGGCCCCAATGATCGGCACGCCACGCGACACCCTGGACCGTATCGGCATGCGCCTCCAGCCAGCGCGCCATCAGATATTCGGCGACCGGCGCGCCTTGTGCACGCGTCGCGACCGTCGACAGGTCGCGCAGCCAGGCGAAGCCGTGGAGATGGTCCGCAAACGCCCGTCCGAATTGCGGCCTGGCGAGGTCGATCGTCTCGATCTCGTGCCGTTCGCCGCGAAACGACAGCACGCCCTCCAGCAGCGCACGCCCACGCCCGACGTCCCCGACGATCGGATCGTCGGGCACCGCGATCAGCTTCAAGGGATAGCGGCCCTTCAGCCGCATGCTGTGAATAGGCGTCCGCCAGGTCAGCCGGTGGAAGCGTTCGGACAGGCGCTCTGCCAGCGACAGGCCCTTGTCCCCGCCCAGCCGGATCAGCCGCTTGCCTTCCTCGACGCCGTCGGTCGGGACGTCGGACGCGCCGTCCGTCATCCGCCCCGGAGCGCCGCGATATTGGCGGCGTATCCGGCGGGGCCGTCGCGAAACACCGACGTGCCCGCCACCAGCGCATCCGCGCCCGCCGCGATGCACCGCGCCGCCCGATGTGCGTCGATACCGCCGTCTACTTCCAGGTCGATCGCGCGGCCGGTCTGGTCGATCATCCGCCGGATCGCCTCGATCTTCTTCAGCTGGTTTTCGATGAAGCTCTGTCCGCCGAACCCGGGATTGACGCTCATCACCAGCACAAGATCGGCGAGATCGAGCAGGTAATCCAGCGCCTTGGCCGGCGTCCCCGGGCACAGCACGACGCCCGCGCGCTTGCCGAGCGACTTCACATGCTGGAGCGAGCGGTGGATGTGCGGCCCCGCCTCGACATGCACGGTCAGCGTGTCAGCGCCCGCCTCGGCAAAGGCGTCGAGATAGGCGTCCACCGGCGCGATCATCAGGTGCACGTCGAACGGCTTCTTCGTATGCGGGCGGATCGCCTTCACGATCGCGGGGCCCATGCTGACATTGGGGACGAAATGCCCGTCCATCACGTCGATATGGATCCAGTCCGCGCCGGCCTCGTCGATCGCGCGCACCTCCTCGCCCAGCGTGGCGAAATCGGCGGAGAGGATGGACGGCGCGATGCGGACGGGGTTCATGACCCAATCTCTAGGGGGCGTCCGGCGACAGGTCCACCTATCCCCGCCGCGCCATCGCCCGCGCCAGCTCGGTGACCGCGACCTCCGCCAGCACGTCGCCGGCATTGCCCGGTGTCATCACCGATCGCTCCGCGGCACGAACGCGGGCAAGACCGCGGGTCAGCGCGACCGGGGTCCAGCGGCGAAGCGCGCGCGCCGTCGCGGCCTCCTCCTTGAAGAACACGCGGTGGCGTTTCATGACGGTGTCCACGCCCTCGCCGCGGTCGATCTCCGCGCGCATCCCGGCCAGCGCGATCAGCTGCCGTGCGATCGCGCGCAGCCAGGGGATCGGCGAGGTCCGCGCCTCCGCCAGCCGCGCGAGTTCGCGGCCCAGATCGGCGGGCCGCCCCTCGATCACCGCATCGACCGCACGTTGCATCTCCGCGTCGCCCAGGTCCGCGCCGATCGCATCGATCGCCGTATCCTCCAGATCCTGCGGCCGGTCAGGCGCGGCGTCGAGATAGAGCGCCATCTTCTCGATCTCGCGCGCCATGATCGCGCGGTCGCCGCCCGCGGCCTCCGCGATCCGCCGGCCTATGCCGCCGCTGGTTCTCAGACCATGGTCGTGCGCCAGGCGGACCGCGATCTGTTCGGCATCCGCGGCGGTCGGGGCGTAGCAGGCGAACGCCATCGCTTTCGGCGAGTCGATTGCGAGCTTCACGATCCTGGCGGTAGAGCGAACGCCGGGCGCGATCGCGACGACCGGGTTGCCCGCATGGGTCGCCGTCAGCAGCGTCTGGAACGCCTCAAGCGATTCCTCCCCCGCCGGGGCGATACGGATATGCCGCGCGCCTCCGAAGAGGGAAAGCGATGCCGCCTCGTCCGCCAGCCGCGCCGGATCGCTTTTCAGCGTCGCGCCGTCCAGGTCGATCCGTTCGGCATCCGCCCCCATCGCGGTCTGCAACCGGCGCGCGAATTCGGCGGCGACCGCTTCGTCCGGGCCGTGGAGCAGGAACAGGCGGATGTCCCCGCCCGGCTTGTCGAGCGCAACGCGAAGCTGGTTCGCGGTCGCCTTCACTTGGTAGCGGGCGGCGCGGCGATCCGGCGATGCGCGTACAGCGCGATCCGCGCCACGACGCGGTCCGCGACGATCTCCGACAGCCGCTCCAGCGCGGTGTTCTCCGCCGCGATCGTCGCATATTCGGAACTGACGACGTCGATGCCGGCGTCGTAGCTCGACGTTGCGTCGAGCAATGTCGTCCCGCTTGCCAGGTCGACCAGTTGGTAGCGCGCGCGAAGCGTCCGCCGCTCCCGCGTCACGCTGTTGTCCAGCTGAACGCCGAGCCCCGCGATCTGATCGTCGAGCCGGAGATCGAGCCGGTACAGTGGGGCCGCGCCCTGCGTCGACAGCCGGTCCTTCAGCGCGTTGGCGACCAGCCAGCCCGACTTGCCCTGGATCGGCGACACCTCGACCCGGTCCAGCGCCTGCGCGACCGCACCCGACGATCCGCCCGAATAGAGCGGATGCAGCCCGCACCCCGCCAGCGGCAGGGCGAATGCGACGAGAAGGGCGAGCCGCTTCATGCGACGAGGTTCACGAGGCGATCGGGAACGACGATCACTTTCCTGGGCTCGACACCCGCCAGTACGCGCCGGACCGCGGCATTCGCGCGGGCCGCCGCTTCGATCGCCTCGCGCGGCGTGCCCTTCGGCAGCACCAGCGTGTCGCGCAGCTTGCCGTTGACCTGCAGCGCTATCGTGACCTCGTCATCGACCAGCAATGCGGGATCGACCGCGGGCCAGGCGGCATCGGCGATCAGGCCGTCATTCCCGGCCTCGGCCCAGGCTTCCTCCGCCAGATGCGGCACCATCGGGCTGGCGAGCAGCAGCATCGTCCGCGCCGCATCGCGGCGATCGGCGGATGGCGCGGCCTTCTCGACGGCGTTGGCCAGCGTATATAGCAACGCCACCGCCTTGTTGAACTGCAGCCCCTCGATCGCGTCCGCGACGCCCGCGGTCGTGCGGTGGGCGAGCTTGCGCAGCGGCAGGTCTTCGCCCTCTGGGCTTTTCTCCGTTTGCGTCAGCCGCCATAGCCGCTGGACGAAGCGCCATGCGCCCTCGATCCCGTTCTCGCTCCATTCCAGATCGCGCTCGGGCGGGCTGTCGGACAGCATGAACCACCGCACCGCGTCCGCACCGTACCGATCGACGATCGGTTCGGGATCGATCGTGTTCTTCTTGGACTTCGACATCTTCTCGATGCGACCGGTCGTGACCGCCTGACCCGTCGCGCGTTCGGTGCCGTCCTCGACCTCGTCGGGCGACAGCCATCGGCCATCGGCGGATTTGTACGTCTCGTGCGTCACCATGCCTTGCGTGAACAGCCCGGCGAAGGGCTCGGCGATGTCGAGCATGCCGATATGCCGCAGCGCGCGCGTCCAGAAGCGGGCATAGAGCAGATGCAGGATCGCATGCTCCACCCCGCCGATATACTGGTCGACCGGCAGCCACTTCTCCGCGCCCACCCGGTCGAACGGCTTCGCATCCGGTTGGCTGGCGAAGCGGATGAAATACCAGCTCGAATCGACGAAGGTATCGAGCGTGTCCGTCTCGCGTACCGCGTCCGCGCCGCAGGACGGGCAGGCGACGTGCTTCCAGGTCGGATGCCGGTCGAGCGGGTTGCCAGGGATCGCGAACGATACGTCCTCGGGCAGGATCACCGGCAATTGGTCCGCCGGAACCGGCACCACGCCGCAGGCCGAGCAGTGGATCATCGGAATCGGCGTGCCCCAGTAACGCTGGCGGCTGACGCCCCAGTCGCGCAGGCGATAGACGGTCGATCCGGTGCCCCAGCCTTCGGACTCGGCGCGTTCTATGACGGTCCGCTTGGCGTTCTCGATATCCAACCCATTGAGAAAACCGGAATTTACCAGGCTGCCGGGGCCGGTATAGGCGACATCGCCGACGAACTGTGGCTCATCTTCGTCACCTTCGGACACCACGCGCTTGACAGGCAGGCCGTATTTGCGCGCGAAATCCAGGTCGCGCTGGTCGTGCGCCGGCACGCCGAACACCGCGCCCGTGCCATATTCCATCAGCACGAAATTGGCGATGTAGACCGGCAGATGCCAATCCGGGTCGAGCGGATGCAGCGCCTCGAGCCCGGTATCGAAGCCCAGCTTCTCCTGCGTTTCCAGCTCGGCCGCGGTCGTGCCGCCCTGTTTGCAGCGTTCGATGAACGCGGCGGCATCGGGGTCGGTCGCGGCAAGCGCCTGCGCGATCGTATGATCCGCCGCGACCGCGACGAAGCTCGCGCCGAAGATCGTGTCGGGACGGGTGGTGAAGACTTCTACGTTATCTGCGCCCCTCCCGCAAGCGGGAGGGGGGAAGAAGAAAGCGCAAACCTAAACCGCAACC
>NZ_CAXTII010000022.1:0-17569 GCF_964244235.1 uncultured Sphingomonas sp. | reverse complement strand
GCCCCTCCCGCAAGCGGGAGGGGGGAAGAAGAAAGCGCAAACCTAAACCGCAACCCCCGGCTGCGGCCGATCCAGTTCTCCTGCATCAGCTTGACCTTGTCGGGCCAATGCTCGAGCGCGCCGAGTCCCTCCAGCAGTTCGTCCGCGAAGTCGGTGATCTTCAGGAACCACTGGCTCAGCTTGCGCTGCTCGACCAGCGCGCCCGATCGCCAGCCGCGACCGTCTATGACCTGCTCGTTGGCCAGCACGGTCATATCGACCGGATCCCAATTGACCGCCGATTCCTTGCGATAGACCAGCCCGGCGCGGAACAGGTCGAGAAACAGTGCCTGTTCGTGACCGTAATAATTAGGCTCGCAGGTGGCGAGTTCGCGGCTCCAGTCGATCGCCAACCCGAACCGACGGAGTTGCGCCTTCATCGTCGCGATATTCGCGCGGGTCCACGTGCCGGGATTGATGGCGCGTTCCATCGCGGCGTTCTCCGCCGGCATACCAAACGCATCCCACCCCATCGGGTGCAGGACTTCGCGCCCCTTCATTCGCCAGAAACGGGCGAGCACGTCGCCCATCACGTAGTTGCGCCCGTGCCCGACATGGATCCGTCCGGAAGGATACGGAAACATCTCCAGCACATAAGCTCGAGGCTTGGCCGAGGCATCGTCAGCCTTGAAGGTCTGGCGCTCGTCCCAGACCTTCTGCCACGTCGCGTCCGCCTTCAGCGCGTTGAACCGCGACGCCATGATCGAACCCTCAGCCGGCCACGGAGGCGCGGCGCATGTCGCGGGCCTTGGTCAGGATCAGGTCCTCCAGCTTCTGCACCGTCGCGGCGCGTACCGGTGCTGCGACCCAGTCGCCGCCGGTGCGGACCTGGCGGATCGCGGCGACCGACAGCGCGTCGGCGCGCAGGTCCTGGTCGAGGATCGACACCGTCACCTTGATTCGCTCGCCCGGCGTCTGCGGATTGACGTACCAGTCAGTCACGATGACGCCCCCGTTCGAGTCGGTCTGCAGCAGCGGCATGAAGCTCAGCGTCTCCAGCGTCGCGCGCCACAGATAGCTGTTGACGCCGATCGTCGTGATCTTGGACGGTGCCATCGCCGTCGCCTTCGGGTGGTGTGCGTGACGCGCGCATCCGGCCAATGAGAGCGCTACCAACGACACGGCAAACAACGGCAGGGCGGGCAGCGATCGGGCGAGCGGGGCCAGGGACGCGGTGCGCAACGGGCGGTACATGAGGCGATATCCTGACACGAAAGAGAGCGTGTGTGGTCTGTAGCAGGCGCTGCGCCCCGCTCGCAAGTCGCGCCTGGGCAAGGCCGCTGTGGGCGGTTTGCAACACCCACGGACAATCGCACCGACCAAGGTGGCGACGCTCGTCTAAATCGGTATAGCCGGGTTAAGGCCGAACCAGCACCAACGCTGGCGCAGGGACCTGAGGAAGCAATCGTGAACGCGAGGGGCGTCATCGTCGGGATCGTTGCGGGGGCGCTTGCGGCCGCCGGAACGATCGTTGCGCCCGCCTTCGGTGCTTATGAACAACTTCCTCGCGCCGCGAAGCGGACGCAGACGGCGGCGCGTGCGCTCGGGGGTTTCACGCCGGCCGCGGCCGACCCCCGGCTGGCGGCGCTGTTCGCACGCGGCGGGATCGATCCGACCGATTTCCACTTCACCCCGGCAGAGTCGCGCCGCGGCAACCGCGGCGTGACGATCGCGGTGCGGGCCCGGTCGAACCAGGTATCGCTGGCGGATACGACACGGCTCGCCGCGGCGGCACCGGCGACGAGTATCGGCCTCGCACCGATCGCGTATAATCTGGGCGCGGCGATCGGGTGGAAGCGGCTCGCGATCTCGGGCGACATGGGTCATGTCGATCTCGCCGGCGCACCCGGCAGCCGCGATACCGCGGACGTCGCGGTCACCTATGCCGGTCGTCGCCTGAGCGGTCGGCTGAAGGCTTTTACAGAGCATCCGCTGGTGTCCGGACCGCAGCTGGCGTCCGAGATGCCGAGCTATTCGGTCGATGTCAGCAGCTCCTACGCGCTGACGCACAATCTGAACGTGACCGCGGGTGTCCGCTACCGTGCGGATCGCGATCGGTTGGCACCATCGACGCTCGATGCGACGCATGACAGCCAGGCCGTCTATCTGGGTACCGCCTTCCACTTCTGATCCCGCGCCCTCGGATGGAGCGCGTCGATCGCCGCCCAGCCGTCGAACCCTTGCCGCCTGATCCGCCGGAACCGGCGCGGGTCCATTCCGCCGAGCGCCACGATGCGGATGCTCAGCGCCCCGCCGATCCGCGCCGCGCGCATCACACCGGCCGGTCGGACGCCGGGATGCGAGCGCGTGGCGAAGACCGGCGAGACGAAGAGCGTCCCCGCCCCCCGCACCACGCCGGCGATCGCCTCGCGCCGGGAATGCGCTGGCCAGGTCGTCGGGCGCGAGCCCGCCGGGCCGCGGCCGTGAGTCGCGTAGGGACCCAGCCGCTGCGTTCCGGCGACGACCAGCATGAGCCGCCGCGCCGTGGCGATCCGCCGTACGCGCGCGAACAGCGCCCGACGTTCGGCCGGCGGGGTCGCATGATGGCGAAAGACGACGCCGGACCCGGGCGGCAACCGGCGCAGCGCCGGCCACAGCGCATCGCCCGTGCGTTCGTCGGTCATCAGCCAGACAAGAGGGTTCCGGGGCGGCATCCGCCCCCCTATAGCGCGCCGATGGATGCAGACATCACCCGACGCCGCGACGATGTGCTGGCGCGGATCGCCCGCGCCGCGGCGCTGGCCGAACGACCGCCCCCGACGCTGATCGCGGTGTCGAAGACGCACCCGGCGGGGGCGATCGCTCCGCTGCTGGCGATCGGCCAGCGCGATTTCGGCGAGAACCGCGTGCAGGAGGCGGCGGACAAATGGCCGGCGTTGCGCGAGGCTAATTCCGATGCGGTCCTCCATTTGATCGGCCAGCTCCAGTCGAACAAGGCGGACGATGCGGTCGCGCTGTTCGACGTCATCCATTCGGTCGATCGTCCTTCGCTCGTCGCCACGCTGACGCGCGCGATGGACAAGGCCGGGCGGCGACCCGATTGCTTCGTCCAGGTCAATATCGGCGAGGAGGCGCAAAAAGGGGGCTGTGCGATCGCCGATCTGCCACATCTGCTCGCGCAGGCCCGGGTCGCGGACCTGCCGGTCGTCGGCCTGATGTGCATCCCGCCCGCGGATACCGAGGCCGCGCCCTATTTCGCGCTGCTGGCGAAGCTGGCGCGCGACGAGGGGCTGACCGGTCTGTCGATGGGCATGTCCGACGATTTCGAGGCCGCGGCGATGCTCGGCGCGACACATATCCGGGTCGGCAGCGCCCTGTTCGGAGCACGCGGATGAGGCGGGTGCGGTTCAAGGGATCGCCGCGAAGCAATCGATTCCCCGGACCGACTGGCTGCAAGTTCGCGGCGATCCTGTTCGATTTCGACGGCGTGCTGGTCGACAGCGAATATGCCGGCAATCGCCAGATCGCCGAATGGTTGACCGCCGCCGGATACCCGACGACGACCGAGGAATCGATGGCGCGGTTCATGGGACTGGCGGGCAGCGATTTCCTGACGGCGATCGAACGCTGGATCGGCCGGCCGGTCCCGCCAGAATTCCACGTCGCGCGCGACGCGGAGAATGCGCGGGTAATGGCCGAGGGCATCGCGGCGGTGACCGGCGCGGTGGCGTTCGTCCGCGCGCTCCCCGCCGACCTGCCGCGCGCGGTCGTATCGTCCAGTTCGACCGAGTGGATACGCTGCCACCTGGGCCATATCGGCGTGGCCGACGCATTCGGTGACCATGTCTATTCGGGGCGCGAGCATGTCGCGAACGGCAAGCCGGCACCCGATCTCTATCTGTACGGTGCCGATGCGCTGGGCGTCGCGATCGAGGACTGCGCGATCATCGAGGACTCGCCCGTCGGTGCGACCGGCGCTGTGGCGTCGGGCGGGTATGTGATCGGGCTCACCGTTGGCGGACATTGCGGCGACGGACATGGCGACCGGCTCGCGGCGATCGGGGTGGATGCGGTGGCGGCGGATTTCGATGACGTAGCGCGGTTGCTTGGCTGAAATCCAAGAAGGATAAGCGTTCAGTATATGAATCGCACGAAGGCACGAAGAGGAGCTTCGCGCGGAGGCGCGAAGGAGGCTAAGGGCTTCTTTGGTAGCCGATAAGCCGCGCCGCGCACGTTTCGATCGTAATGGGGGAAACCCTTGTTCTTCGTGCTTTCGTGCCTTCGTGCGAAAAATCCTCGCTCCCTCGCAAACCTCGGTTCGCCTAATGCGGGCTTTCAGAGCTGATGCCCGGTCCTGTCCCGCTTCGTCGCCAGATAGCGTTCGTTGTGCGGATTGGGCGGCAGATGGTGCGCGATGCGTTCGGCCACGTCGATCCCAGCGGCGGCAAGTGCCGCGACCTTGGCCGGGTTGTTGGTCAGCAGCCGCACCCGGTCCTGTCCCAGCAGCGCCAGCATCCGCGCCGCCACGCCGAAATCGCGCGAATCGACCGCGAAGCCGAGCCGCGTGTTCGCGTCCACCGTGTCGTACCCCTGGTCCTGCAACGCATAGGCGCGCAGCTTGTTGACCAGCCCGATCCCGCGCCCTTCCTGGCGCAGGTACAGCAAGATGCCCCAGCCGCTCGCCCGGATCGCAGCGATGGCGGCGTGCAGTTGCGGTCCGCAATCGCATTTCAGGCTGCCCAGCACATCGCCGGTCAGGCATTCGCTGTGCAGCCGGACCAGCGGCGCGTCGCCATCGGGCTGGCCGATCAGCAATGCGACATGCTCGTCCGCGCTTTCGGGGGAGCGGAACGCGACGATCTCCGCATCCTCCGCGCCGCCGACGGGTAGATGCGCGCGCGCCGCGATCGTCAGCCGGGTCGCGTCCTCGTGTGCGTCGATGTCCGCGGCGCTCAGCGTCACCGCAGGATCGGCCCCGCCGGTGAAGAAGGCAGGCAGCAGCCCGGCGATCCGTGCGATCCGAAGCGCCGCCGTCGCCGCCGCGCGATCGGTCAGCGGCAGCGTGCGGAACGGGCCCTTCATCGGATAGGCGAGATCGAATTGCGGATCGGCGAGCGCGGTCGCGCCGGCGAAATCGATCCAGGGCGCACGGTCGATCAGCACCGGCGCGTCGGGGGCCGCAGCGGCGATCTGGTTCGCGAGCGTCAGCGTCGCCGCGCGCCCCGCCGAGATCAGGATCGGCGCCTGCCCCGACGGATCGAACGCGCGGAGCCGGCCGGCATCCGCGGTCTCGATCGCCAGCAGCGCCATCCCGTCGATCGCGATCGGCCATCCGCGGCGAAGCGCGTCCACCCCGCGCGCCGCGCTGCGCGGATCGGTCAAAACGCGAACTCGGTCAGGATCGGAACATGGTCGGACGGCTTCAGCCAGCTGCGACAATCCTCGAACACCCGGTGGGCGGTCGCGGCCTTGGCGGCATCGCCCGTGGCCCACATATGATCGAGCCGTCGCCCGCGATCGGACACCGCCCAATCCTTCGCGCGGTAGCTCCACCAGGTGTGGAGGCGGGCGGGGGCCGGATGGAAATGCCGGCCCAGATCGGTCCAGTCGTTCGATGCCTTCAGCGCGTCCAGCGCGGCGACCTCGACGGGGGTGTGGCTGACGACATCCAGGAGTTGCTTGTGGCTCCAGACATCCGATTCGAGCGGCGCGATGTTGAAATCGCCGGTCAGGATCGTTGGGGCCTCGAGCGTTTCGGACCAGCGCGTCATCCGCTCGATGAAATCGAGCTTCTGGCCGAATTTGGGGTTCGCCTCGCGGTCGGGAATGTCGCCGCCTGCGGGAACGTAGACATTTTCCAGCCGCACACCGTTCGCCAGCCGCACGCCGATATGCCGCGCCTCGCGGTTCGCCTGCCAGTCGAGCCGGTCGTCCGCCTCTATCGGCACACGTGATACGATCGCTACGCCGTGATGCATCCGCTGGCCGTGGAGCATGATATGCCGGTAGCCGATCGCGCGGAACGCGTCCGCCGGGAAGTCGCCGTCGATGACCTTGGTCTCCTGCAGGCACAGGATGTCGGGTTCGACCTCGCGCAGGAACTGCTCGACGATGGCGATCCGGAAGCGGACGGAGTTGATGTTCCAGGAGACGATCTTCACCGGGGCGCGTTTAGGGGGTTCGGGGGCATTCGTCACCCCGCGCTGAGTCACCCCCGACACGGTGCGGGTAAGTCTGAGGGCGTTATTTCATGGTCGCCACGCCGCGGCAAAGCCGCGTCGTCAGACGGCGTTGCGCCGCTGGCCGTGCTCGAGCGAGTCTTGCGGCGGCATGCCGCAAGCCGCCCTTCGCAGAAAGGCCCCCGCTCCGGGGGCATGGAGCGAGGGCCGACCTAGCGTTCGTCACGCAGGCGGGAAACGTGCCGACCAGGCAACAGGGGGAAAACCTGGAACCGACCCGCATCCGCAAGACGGGCTCTAGCCGCGTCAACCTGTCGCGCGGATGAATGGGCACGGGCAAACCCGTTCAGTTGCGCCCCGTCACCGGTCGCGGGTCGTTCCAGCGGAACGCGTTGTCGCTGACCGGCCCGCCATAAAGCTGTTTCGACAGGCGGATCGTCGTCCGGTTGTTCTGGCTGTCGAGCGCGACCCAACCCTGCAGCAGCAATCCCGCGGGGGCGGACCCGTCATGCGCGAACACCAGCGTGATCCGGCCATATTCGGGATGCTTCGGGTCATTCGCCTCGACGCTGACCACCCGCGGATCGGCGGTCGGAACGACGCGTGCATAGCGGCCGATGTCGCGACTCGGGTCGAGCAGCACGCCCAGCGGCGAATTCTTGATCGGCCAGCGTTGCACCTGCTTCACCGAATAATCGATGAAGGTCAGCGCGCCGCCTTCCGCCACGATCAGCAGCGGTACGCCCTTCTGATATTGGAAGCGGATCCGCCCCGGCTGCTTGAGCGTCAAAGTGCCCTTCAGCACGCGCCCGTCGCGATCGGTCTGTGCGAAATCCGCGGTCAGCGTAGTCATCGCCTGCAAATGCCGCTGCACGAGCGCCAGATCGCCGGCGGGCTGTTGCGCGGCGACGGGGGCAGCCATGACGATCGCGATCGACGCCACTGCGGGGGACGGGTTGCGGAACATGCATTTCTCCTGTGGCGCCAGCTTTTGCGCAGGGGCCGTTGAATGCGGCATGAATCGCGGGCACCTCCAGCCTCGACTCATCTTTGCCACGTTTAATCGTGATATCCGTTTGCGCCGCGCGCGAGGCGTGTACCTTCGCGAACAGGAGGCAGGTGATGCAGAGCGCGCTGGACGACGAAGTAGACGGGAATTTTGACGCATTCTATGCCATCCTGCCGCAATTGCTCCAAAAACATATCGGTCAGTTTGCGTTGCTTAGGCACCGGGCCTTGGAGGGATGTTTGTCGATCTTCGTTCAGCCTTCGAGGCGGGGTCGTCGCGCTTCGCCGATCAACTTTTTTCTGTTCAAGAAGTGACAGATCGTCCCGCCGATCTGGGTTTCTTCAGCCATGCCGTCGATACGCGGATCGCTTGAAAACGGGCAGCCGCTCGTTCAGATTCTGATTTCACCGCTCGGTGGACGGCCATTCTCCGTTTCGCATGAATTCATCGCTCTGATCGATACCGGATCGACCAAGACCCTGCTTTGCTCGAACCGTAATCGAAGCGCTGGGATTGGAAGCGCACTCGCATTCGCGGATGCTGGTGGCGACACCTAGCGGGCTCGAAAGACGGCGAGCCTATGGGTTTTCGGTGGGGTTTCTTGACGAAGGTGACGGAACGCCCGGCGCAGCACGAAGTCCGCATTATTTCCCGGATGCGATCACTGGCGCGGACTTCGTCAAAAATAGCAATTTCGACGTACTCTTGGGAATGGATATTTTGCGTCAAGGAAAGCTGATCTTCGAAAACGGGCAATTCGAGTTTACATTCCGCGCCTGATCAGATCGCATGCCCCTCGGCATCGCGCAGCACCTCGCGGCGGCCGACATGATCCGGCCGCCCGACGATGCCGTCCTTTTCCATCCGCTCGATCAGGCGGGCCGCGGAATTGTAGCCGATGCGCAATTGCCGCTGGAGCCAGCTGGTCGACGCCTTTTGCGATTCGCACACCAGCTGGATCGCGTTTCGATATTGCTGGTCCTCCGCCGTATCCTCGCCGGTCGGCGATCCTTCCAGCGTGAAGCCGTCCTCGGGTTCCTCGGTGACCGACGAGATATAGTCGGGCTGCCCTTGCGCGCGCCAATGGTCCGCGACGAGGCGTACCTCGTCGTCGCTGACGAAGGGGCCATGGACGCGGACGATGCCCTTGCCGCCGGGCATGTAGAGCATGTCGCCCTTGCCCAGCAGCTGTTCTGCGCCCTGTTCGCCCAGGATGGTGCGCGAATCGATCTTCGACGTGACATGGAAGCTGATCCGCGTCGGCAGGTTCGCCTTGATGACGCCGGTGATGACGTCGACCGAGGGGCGCTGCGTCGCCATGATGAGGTGGATGCCTGCCGCGCGTGCCTTCTGCGCCAGCCGCTGGATGAGGAATTCGACCTCCTTACCGGCGGTCATCATGAGGTCCGCGAGTTCGTCGACGATCACGACGATCTTCGGCAGCGGCTGATAGTCGAGCTGTTCCTCCTCGTAGACGGGGCGACCGGTGTCCGCATCATAGCCCGTCTGGACGCGGCGGCCGAGCGGCGTGCCTTTTGCGCGGGCGGCGAGGACCTTTTCGTTGAAGCTCGCGAGCGAGCGGACACCAAGCGAGGACATCTGCCGGTAACGATCCTCCATCTGCTCGACGGTCCATTTGAGCGCACGGACGGCCTTGGCCGGATCGGTGACGACGGGCGCATAAAGGTGGGGGATATCCTCGTACATGCTCAGTTCGAGCATCTTGGGATCGATCATGATCATCCGACACTGATCGGGCCGCAGCCGGTACAGCAACGACAGGATCATGCAGTTGAGCCCCACCGACTTGCCCGACCCGGTGGTGCCCGCGACGAGCAGGTGGGGCATCGGCGCGAGATCGGTGATGACCGGATCGCCTGCGATGTTCTTGCCGAGGATGATCGGCAAGCTCGCCGTCATGTCTTCGAAGCTGTCGCTGTTGACCAGTTCGCGGAGCGCGACACTCTCGCGCTTCGCGTTGGGAAGTTCGATGCCGATGACGTTACGTCCCGGTATCACCGCGACCCTCGCCGATATCGCGCTCATATTGCGCGCGATGTCGTCGGCCAGCGCGATGACGCGGCTCGCCTTGATGCCGGGTGCGGGTTCCAGTTCGTACATGGTGACGACCGGGCCGGGGCACACTTTCGTGATCGACCCTTCGACCTTGAAGTCATCGAGCACATTTTCCAGCAGCCGCGCATTCCGGTCCAGTGCCGCCTTGTCGATGGTGTTCTTCGGCATCGGCGGCGGCTCGGTCAGCAGGTCGATCGAGGGCAGCGCATAACTTTGGCCGAGATCGAGCTGCTGCTGTTTAAGCTTGGGTTTGGCTGCAGACGGGGCGAGCGTCCGGTCGGCGATCACGGGGGCCGGACGCGGGTCGGGCTCGGCGACCGCGCGCGGCGCGACGGGCTTTCGGGTCAGCGTCAACGGTTCGTCGAAATCGTCGATAGCAGCGACGCTTTCACGGCCACGGCCACGGCCACGGGTGCGGCGCAGGCGGCGGCCCTGTTCGATGAAATCGATTTCCAGGCTCTTCGCCCAGATGATGACGCCGCCGATGCCGAGCGCCAGCCCGACGCCGCGCGCCGCCCATATCTCGGCGACGGGACGGCCTAGCGAAGCGAGTCCCGAATGCACGCCGCGCGCCACCGCCAGCCCGACGATCCCGCCCCACCCGGCCGGCAGAGCCAGCACCGATGCGTCCGATACGAAGGCGAGCGCGGCGGCCATCAGCGCGACGCCGATCGCCTCGCCGCGCAGCATCCGTCCCCAACGCCCCGCCGGCTGTTCGCGCCACAGCCGGAGCGCGACGATCGCGGGAACGGGCAGCAGCAACGCCGCGATGGGACCGAAGGCGGTCAGCGCCAGATCGGCGAACCATGCGCCCGGTTCGCCCAGGAAATTGGCCGGCGCGCCGCCTGCCGCGGTGTTGAAGGCGGCATCGGCGGCATGATAGCTGGCGATCGCCGCTGCCATCATGGCGGTGGCCGCCAGCAGCGCGATCGCGGTCAGCAGCGCCCCGCTTCTGACCGCGCCCGCCCGCCACGTCTCGCGCCACAAGGCTGGCTGCGCCCGGCTCGCCATCGTTCCCGTCCCCGTAAAAATGTCGAAATGCCCGGGGCGAATCATCGGCTTCCCGGGCTTTGCAGTCAAGGCGGACGGGCGTAGGAGCCACGCCATGGATAGCGACGTCATCATCCTCGGCGGCGGTCTGGTCGGCGCGACGCTGGCCGTGGCGCTGGACACGCACGGCCTGTCGTCGATCGTGATCGATCCCGCGGACCCGGCGGTGACGCTGGCGGCGGGATTCGACGGGCGGGCGTCGGCGGTGGCGAGCGCGAGCGGGCGGTTGCTCGACGCGATCGGGGTGGGGGCGCGACTGGCCGGGCAGGGCTGCGCGATCCGGGGTATCCGGGTCAGCGACGGACTGGCACCCGGTGCGCTCGATTTCACCCCCGATGCGGACGACGGGGCCCTGGGTACGATGTACGAAAACAAGCTGCTGCGCCGGACGTTGTTCGAGGCGGCGGACGCGGCGTCCAGGGTCGACCTGCGCATGCAGACGCGCGCGAAGACAGTCGATCGCTCGGCGTCGGGCGTCACCGCGACGCTCGATACGGGCGCGGTCGTCCGCGCACCGTTGCTGATCGCGGCGGAGGGGCGCAACTCGCCGACGCGTGAAGCGGCCGGGATCACCGTCGCGCGGTGGAAATACGACCACACCGCGATCGTCGGCGCATTCCATCACGAACGTCCGCACGACAATACCGCATTCGAGATATTCTACCCAAGCGGCCCGTTCGCGCTGCTGCCATTGCCCGACGACGACATCGGCCACCGGTCGGCGATCGTCTGGACGGTCGACGCGAAGGATGCGGCGGGCATGCTGAAGCTCGGCGATCGCGCTTTCCTGGCGGAGGCGGAGAAGCGAATGGGCGGGTTCCTCGGCACGCTGTCGCACGCCAGCCCGCGCGCAAGTTATCCGCTCGGCTTCCACCATGCCGCGCGGATTACGGCCGAACGGCTCGCGCTGGTCGGCGATGCCGCGCACGGCATCCACCCGATCGCGGGGCAGGGGCTGAACCTGGGTTTCCGCGACGTGGCGACGCTGGCGGAGGTGCTGGTCGAGGGCAAGCGGCTGGGGTTGGACCTTGGCGATGCGGCGCTGCTCGCGCGCTACCAGCGATGGCGCGGGCTCGACACGTTCATGGTCGCGCTCGCGACCGATTCGCTGACCCGCCTGTTCGGTATCCCCGGCAAGACCGCGAGCGCGGTGCGGCGCTTCGGCATCTCGGCGGTGAACGCGATCCCCCCGCTGAAGGACCGCTTCATGGCGGAGGCACGCGGCGAGAGCGGGGATCTGCCGAAGCTGCTGCAGGGGATGACGGTGTGACTCGACCGGCCGCGCGATCGGTCGGCGTCGCCATGTTCGCGCTCGCCTGCCTGACGTCGCCTGCGATGTCGCAACACGAGCCGGATACCAGCGCCAGCGATCGTGCATGGGGTCGCGCCCGCGAAGCGTCGGCGCGCGCGATGATCCGGACGCTCGATATGACGTCGTTCCCAAACTCGATCGGACCGCGGCGCGTGGCGGGAAAGCGGACGCTGGCCGATTACGGCTTCACCGTCGTGAAGGGGTTCGACGACGGCTGGGCCTATTCGACCGAGCCCGACAATTCGTGGCAGATCGGCGTGTTCATGCTGAAGGATGGCCGCCGCATGAAGCGGCTGTGCGTCACGGATGTGGCGATCGGTGGCGGGACGTATCGCAGCACGACGGCGATAGACGTCGCCGCGCGGTCCGACGGCACATGGCATGCCGTGCGCGTCCTGGGTGTCGTGTCCGGCTGCGGCTGACCGCGCTCAGTCCTCGCCGAGACGACGCGCTTTCTCGGCCAGCATCACCGGTATCCCGTCGCGTATCGGATAGGCCAATCCCGCCGCAACGCTGACCAACTCCCCGGCCGCCTCGTCGTAGCGGAGCGGCGTGCGCGTTACCGGGCATACGAGGCGTTCGAGCAGCCAGGGATCGAGACTCATACCCTCCTTCCGTTCGAAACGAACGGGAGACATTGGCCGCTCACTGCAACGTCACCCGGTCCTCGCCGTCATGCCGGCCGAAGAACTGCATCAGCTGGATGATCAGTTCCGCGCGCGTCTCGATATCCCCCGCTTCCAGCAGCGCCTGCTTGGCGGCCGAATCGAACGGTGCGATCTGCGCGATGCCGTTGACCAGCGCCTCGTCGTCCAGCCGCCCCACCGCGTCCCAGTCGATCGAATAGCCCTGCGTATCGGCGAAGCGCCGCGATTCCAGCTCCAGCGACGATCGCCGCCCGAGCGACAGCGTATCGTCCGGCACGACCGGCAGCAATTCCGCCTCGACCTGGCGGAACGCGGTCGCGACATCGAGTTCGCGGACGATCCGGAACAACGACACCCCCTCCAGGATCACGTTGTAGCGACCGTCCTCCATCGCTTCGACCTCGGCGATCCGACCGACGCAGCCCAGGTCGAACAAGGCGGGCGGGACGTCCTCGCTGCCGGATACCGGGCGCGGCTGGACCATGCCGATCCGCCGGTCGCGCGCCACCGCGTCGGAAATCATCGCGCGGTAGCGGGGTTCGAAGATGTGCAGCGGCAAGTGCATGCCGGGAAACAGCAACGCCCCGGGCAGCGGGAAGATCGACAGCCGCGTGGTGGTGCGCTCGCTTGCCACGCCCATCACCCGAACAGGATCGCGGAGAGCCGGCGGCGCTGTGCCGACACCCAGGCATCCTCCAGCCCGACGACCTCGAACAGCTTCAGCAACTGCGTCCGCGCCGCCCCCCCGTTCCAGTTGCGATCGGCGGCGACGATGGACAGCAGGTCGTCCGACGCCGCGTCGCGGTCCCCCGCCGCCATTTCCGCGCCGGCGAGCGCGAAGCGTAATTGATGGTCATCGGGGTTGGCGGCAACCTCCGCTTTCAGCGCGGCGAGGTCCTCGACAGGTTGCGCGGTCTTCGCCAGTTCGATCGCGGCGCGGGCGCGGTCGATGCCGGCGTCCTTCGTGCCCGCGGGCAGCGCCGCGATCGCGACTTCGGCTTCCTCCATCCGCCCGGCGGCAACCAGCGCACGGATATGACCGGACAAGACCCCCGGATGATCGGAGGCCATTTCCATCAACTGGTCGAAGATGCCGACCGCTCGCTCGCCGTCGCCCGACGCCAGCACGTCCTCGCCCATCGCGATCAGCGGCTCCAGTTCAGCGGCGTCGCTGGCGGCGTCGGACTGGATCGGCAGCTGCTTGAGGAGCTGATCCAGCATCGTGCGCAACTGCGATTCGGTGCGCGCAGGCGTCAGGTCTGCGACCAGCTTACCCTGGAACATCGCATAGACGGTCGGGATCGACTTGATCTGGAATTGCGCGGCGATGAACTGGTTCTTGTCGGTATCGACCTTGGCCAGCACCACGCCCCTGTCGGCATAGTCCGCTGCGACCTTCTCGAGCAGCGGGGTCAGTGCCTTGCACGGCCCGCACCATTCCGCCCAGAAATCGATAACGACGAGACTGGCCATCGACGGCTCGACGACGTCGCGGCGGAACGTCTCGACGGCGGTCTTTTCGGCGGGGGACATGCCTAACGTGGCCAAGGGATACTCCTGTAGGTGCGCCCCTATGTGGGGCAAGCGCGGCCCCGCGCCAAGACGTGACGGTTCAGCTTTCCGCGCGGCCCTTGAAACCTTGCGCAATCACGTACCATTCGGACGACCCCTTGCGGCTCGCCGGCGGTTTGGCGTGCTTTACCGCGGTGAAATTGCGTTTCAGAACCGCGACCAGGTCGTTGTCCGCGCCCCCCGCCAGCACTTTCGCGACGAAGCCACCGCCCGGGCGAAGGATGTCGCACGCGAAATCCACCGCCGCCTCGACCAGCCCCATCGTGCGCAGATGATCGGTCTGGGGATGGCCGACGGTGTTCGCCGCCATGTCGGACAAGACGAGATCGGCGGCTCCGCCCAAGGCTTCGGTCAACCGCGCGGGGGCCTCGTCCGCCATGAAATCCATCTGGAGGATGGTGACGCCGTCGATCGGATCGACCGGCAGCAGGTCGATGCCGACGACGATGCCGGCGGGTACCTGTTTGCGCACCACCTGGCTCCAGCCGCCGGGCGCGATCCCCAGATCGACGATCCGTTTCGCCCCCTTCAGCAGCGCGAACCGTTCGTCCAGCTCGATCAGTTTATACGCCGCACGGCTTCGATACCCTTCCGCGCGCGCGCGGCGGACATAGGGATCGTTCAGCTGCCGCTCCAGCCAGCGCGTCGATTGCGCGGTACGCCCGCGCGACGTCTTCACGCGGACATGGCCGCCGCCGCCGCCGCGGCTCACGGCTTGACCATGGGCGCATCCGCCGGGCGCGGGGCACCCATCAGCCTGCGGAGAATCCCTTCGCGGATGCCGCGATCGGCGATGCCCAGCCGTTCGGCGGGCCACAGGTCCATGATCGTCTCCAATATCGCGCAGCCTGCGACCACCAGGTCCGCGCGCTCGGTGCCGATACAGGGTAGCCGCACCCGCTCCTCGATCGACATCCGCGACAGGTCCGCGCTGATCCGCCGCATCGCAGGCGCGGGGACGATCAGCCCGTCGACCACCGCGCGGTCATAATGGTCGAGCCCCAGATGCACGCTGCCGAGCGTCGTGACCGTACCGCTCGTGCCGAGCAGCCGCGGCGCGTGGACACCGCGCGGCAGTCGGGATGCGAACCCTGCCATGCTGTCAGCGACCAGTGCGCGCATCCGCGCATAGGCGGCGGCGCGGCCCTCCGGCCCTTCGCCGCCACCCGCCTGTTCGGTCAGCGAGACGACTCCCCAGGGCGCGGAATGCCAGTCGAGCACCACCGGCATCGGTCGCGCGGTGTCGACGAGGACGAGTTCGGTCGATCCGCCGCCGATGTCGAACACCAACGCCGGATCCTCGCCGGGCTCGATCAGCGAATGGCAGCCGAGCACCGCCAGCCGCGCCTCTTCCTCGGCGGAAATGATGTCGAGGTGAAGCCCCGTCTCCGCCAGTGCGCGTGCGATGAAGTCGGGACCGTTGACTGCGCGGCGGCACGCCTCGGTCGCCACCGACCGCGACAAGGTGACGTTGCGCCGCCGGAGCTTGTCCGAACATACCCGGAGCGCCGCGATGGTGCGTTCGATCGCGGCGTCGCTCAGCCGACCGCTCGCGGCCAACCCCTCGCCCAGCCGCACGATCCGCGAAAAGGCATCGATCACCGCGAAGCCCGACCCTTGCGGGCGTGCGATCAGAAGCCGGCAGTTATTGGTACCGAGGTCGAGCGCGGCATAGGCATGCGCGCCCGGATAGGCGGTATCGGCGCGCCGCGCGCCATTGCCCCCTTTGTCGGGGCTGCCCGGTGCCGGACGGGGAGGGAGCCCCGGCCGGTACGGCATCCTGGCGGGCGCGTCCCCCATGCCGTCGAAACTCGCAGTCTGATCGTCCGGCGCGGGCGAGCTTGCCCGTTCGGTGCTTGCCCTATGGGGTAGCGCGTCCTCGCCCGCGCGACAAGCGCCCATCCCCTGTGGCGACATTGACAGTTCCGGCCACCTTGCCTAGGGCCGCGCTGCTGCGTTGCCCCGTCGTCTAATGGTAAGACTGCGGTTTCTGATACCGCCTATTGAGGTTCGAATCCTCACGGGGCATCCAGCCTCAGTGTTTGGTAGCAAATGAATAGAGCCGGTTTGCAGGCACATGACGACGCTTCCCCAATCGCCGTCTTCGCGTCCGCGCTCGTCCAGTCGGTGCCGCCGCTGCGACGCCAGACCTCGTGGCCCGTCGAGTCCAGCAGGATCGTCGTCGGCAGGTTCGCCTGATAGGCCAGGCTCAGCCCCAGCTTCGGGTCTAGATACGGCTTCAGCGTGCCGAACCGGTGCTGGGCGAAGAAGGGCGCGACCTTGGCCGCGCCGTCGAGATCCTGCGAGACCGCCAGCACGACGACCTTGCCGTCCAGCGCCTTCGCCGCCGCGTCGAGCGTCGGCATCTCGGCCACGCACGGCGCGCACCAGGTCGCCCACAGGTTCAGCAGCACGGGCTTGCCGCGGAAGGCGGCCAGCGTGACCGGTGCGCCGTCGGGACCGGTGAAGCTGAGCGTCGGTGCCGCCCGGCCCCGATGACTTCGATCAAACCGTGACCGGTCGAACGTCACGGTCTTCGTCCCCGGGGTCGGCTCAGGCTGGACCTCGTCCGGCGAGATCGCGGTCGCGGCGTTCGCATCGGCCGCCGCGTCGGCTTGCCCGGGGGCCTGCGATTTCCTATCGCAGCCCGCGGCCATCAGGCTCGTACCCAGGAGACAGGCGATAGCGGCGCGCGAGGACATCGAGGGTTTCACGGAAGGCTCCAATGCGATGTGGGGCGGGCGCTTCGCGGAAGGGCCGGCGGCGGTGATGCGCGCGATAAACGCGTCGATCCCCTTCGACAAGCGGCTGTGGCGGCAGGATATCGCCGGGTCCAGGGCGCATGTGGCAATGCTGGGCGCGGCGGGGATCGTGTCGGCGGCGGATGCGGCGGCGATCGCGGACGGGCTGGACCGGGTCGCGGCGGATTACGAAGCGAACGGCGTCGCGGAGGATCTGGCGCTCGAGGACATCCATATGCAGACCGAGGCGAAGCTCGCCGCGGCTATCGGGCCGGTCGCGGGGCGGCTGCACACCGCGCGGTCGCGTAACGACCAGGTCGCGACCGATTTTCGCTTGTGGGTGCGGGGTGCCATCGACGAGGTGCTGGCCGCGCTCGAAGGCTTCCGCCAGGCGCTCCTCGTGCGCGCCGAGGAGCATGCCGGCAGCGTCATGGCCGGCTTCACGCATCTGCAATCGGCGCAGCCGGTGACGCTCGGCCACCATCTGATGGCCTATCACGAGATGATCGTGCGCGACGCGGGGCGTTTTCGCGATGCGCGGGCACGGATGAACAAATCGCCCCTGGGGTCGGCGGCGCTGGCGGGGACGGGGTTCCCGATCGATCGGCACGCGACCGCGGCGGCGCTGGGGTTCGACGGACCGATGGCCAATTCGCTCGACGGGGTCAGCGACCGCGACTTCGCGATCGAATATCTGACCGCGGCGGTGCAATGCTCGCTGCATCTGTCGCGGCTGGCGGAGGAGTTCGTACTGTGGGCGTCGCAGCCGTTCGGCTTCGTGGCGCTGAGCGATCAATGGTCGACGGGCAGTTCGATCATGCCGCAGAAGCGCAACCCCGACGCCGCCGAACTGGTGCGCGGGCATGCCGGGCGGATCATGGGGTGCATGACCGCGTTGATGGTCACGATGAAGGGCCTGCCGCTCGCCTATTCGAAGGACATGCAGGATGACAAGCCGCCGGTGTTCGAGGCGCACGATCTGCTCGCGCTGTCGATCGCGGCGA
>NZ_CAXTII010000021.1:0-36267 GCF_964244235.1 uncultured Sphingomonas sp. | reverse complement strand
GGTCGAGACCAGCGGCTCATCGACCTTGGCGGTGACGACCGTGCCGCCGCGCCGTACCGACAATATGGTGGTGCCATGCCAGACCGGCATGGAGGTCTCGTTCGCGCTCATGACCGGGATATGGGAAGCCTTGCGGGGTGCCGCAATCTACCGCGAATGCGCCATCAGGAACGCGGCGCTGTCGTCCAGCGTCGGTGCACGGCCGCGGAACGGCTTCGACAGGCCCATGACCAGATCGACATGGCTCTTGCCGTGATATTCGCGCAAGCGCACCGGCGCGCCCGATGCCTTCAGGCGATCGGCCAGCGCAACGCTGTTGCGCGGTTTGACCGTCGTATCGGCGGTGCCGGCGGCGAGCCACATCGGCGGCGCGTCGGCGCGGGCATAATGGATCGGCTGCGTTTCCTCGGGACGCGGCCAGTTGGCGAACGCATCGACCGCGCGGCTGTCGTCCCAGGGGTAGAAATCATACGGCCCCGCCAGCAAGGCGGCGGCGCGGATCGTCGTCGGGGCGACGCCGATGTCGGTCAGATAATGCGGGTCGAGCGCCAGCATCGCGCCGATATACGCCCCCGCCGAATGCCCCGCGATCGTGATCCGCGTCGGATCGCCGCCGAACTGTGCGGCATGGTCGCGCGTCCACCTGATTGCCAGCGCGCCGTCCTGGACGAAGGCGGGGAAGCGCACACTCGGCACCAGCCGGTAATCGGGGACGACGGCAACGAAGCCCCGCGCCGCATAGGCACGGCCCGCGAAGCCGTAATCGCCGCGCGATCCCTTTACCCAGGCGCCACCGTAGAAGAAGATCACTACGGGCCGCAGAGCTGTACCGTTCGATTTGGGCGTCCACACGTCGAGCCGCTGGCGGGGCGCGGGGCCATAGGCCACCGCAGTCGCTGCACGGTGCGCATCCGAATCACCCGGTGTCAGCGAATTGAGCGTATCGAGAATGCCGGGCGGCGAGCATCCCGCCGCGGCGAACACCATGCCAAGCATGGCGAGGCGGCGGGCGATGGGGCGGCGGCGGATCACCCCGGCGGTGTACGGCATTCGCCACCGGAGCGCCACCGCCCGCCATTCGCGCTACGGCTAACCGATCCGGTTGGCGAGCCAGCCGTACAGGAACGCCTCGTCCGCCGGACGGTGCTCGGCGAGCGTCAGATAGCGTTCGCCTTGCAACGCCTCGATCGCCTTGACCAGCACCGCCTCGCCGCCGGGCGCGCGGTGCGCCAGGAAGGCGTCGAGCGCGGCGAGCGTCCGGGGAGTGATCTTCCCGTCGACGGGTCGATCGGGATAATCGCGCCCGCCGCGGTTGAGCGCGTTGAGCGCGCGTTGCAGGAAGCCCGTGGCGACCGCCGCCCCCATGTTCACGGCGGTATCGAACAGGTCCGCCGCGAGGTGCGGCGCGCGCGTGGCGACCCGGTCGAACCCGGGTGCCAACCAGTAGAGTCGGCGATAGACATCGACCGCGGCGGCGCGCGGATAGGCGCGCATGTCGCCCGCATACCCGTTCGCCCTCGCGACCGCACGGGTCACGCCCCAGCACGTCGCGCCGCCCGGATCGGCCGGATCGTCGACGAAGCCGCCTTCGCGATCGATCACGTCGTCGATCAGCGTCGCCAAGTCCCCGGGCATCGGCCGTCTCCCTGTATGTCCGACAGTCGTGAACCATAAAGGTTCGCTGTAGGACAGGGAAAAGCGTATGGCCGATCGGCCGCGCGCGCTTACCCGGCGGGTGCCGCCATGGCTTGCGCACTCGTCTTCACCGGCTTCGGCACCACCGCCATCGTCCAGTCGCGCGCCGGGACCAGATATTTCGCGGCGGTCGCCTGCAGATCGGCGGGGGTGATGGCGGCGAAATCCTTCGCGATCGACCGGGTCGCGTCGATCCGCCGCGGATCGAAGGTCGCGCCCGCCATCAGCTGCAGCCAGAACGGATTGCCGGTGGAGGCGCGCATCAGCACCTGGCGCATCGGTCCCATGATCCGCACCAGTTCGTCCTGCCCGACCGGATTGGCGACAAGGTCCGCCGCGATCGCGCGCGCGGTGGTGAAGAACAGTGGCACGTTGGCTGGCGCGACCTGCCCGATCGCCAGCAGCCGCCCGCCGCCGGGCAGCCCGATCGGCCAGCTCGACGAGACGTTGGGGCTGTAGCTCGCGCCGTCCGCCTGGCGCAATTTCTCGAACAACCGGTCGGAGAACACCTGCGCCAGGACGTCGAGCCGTCGGCTGTCGCGGATGTCGTCGATCCCGGCTCCCGTCGGCCATGCGATCACCGCGACCGCCTGGTTCGCCGCGCCGTCATGCTGGCGCATCACCGGTGTATCGACATGCGCGGGGAAGCGGACCGGCGGCACCGGCGTGGCGTCCACCGCCCGTGGCGGCAGCGCGCCGAAGGTCGTGGCGACCGCGGCGACCGCGTCGTCCGCCTTGAAATCGCCGAACACCGAGACCTCGATCGGCCCGCCGGCGACGAGCGGCTGCCACAGCGCGCGGAATGCCCCCGGGGTGAGCGTGTCGATCGCGGCGCGCGGCGGGGTGCCCCAGCGCGGGTCGCCGTCGTGGAGCAGCCGTTCGAGGTCGCGCGACAGTACGCCGTCGGGCGAGGCCGAATAGCCGTCATAGCTGGTCAGCGCGACCCCGCGCGCGCGCGCGACCGGGGCAGGGTCCCAGCCGGGCCGGGCGAGCGCGGACGCCATCAGCTTCAACTGGTCGGGCATGTCCTGCGCGGACGTCAGCCCGGCAAGCGAGAAGGCATCGTCGCCGATGTCGAAATCGATGCCGATCCGCCGTCCCGCGGTCATCTGGTCGAGGTCGCCCTGGTTGAGCTTCCCGATCCCACCCTGCATCAGCGCCAGATCGCCCGCCCAGGCCGCGCTTTCATGCATGGCGGGCAAGGCGTCGTAGCCGCGGCCGAAACGGATGCGGACATAGACACGCCCCGTTTCGCCGCTGTTGGGGAACAGCAGCAGGTGCACGCCGTTGGCGAACGCGATCTGTTCCATGTCCAGCCCGTCGACGGGCGTGCGCGACACGACCGTCCCGGGCTTGCCGAGCGACGGCAGCCGCGCGAAGCTGACCGACCCCTGCGCGCGTTTCTTCTGCGCCAGCCCGCCGACATCCGCCTTGAGCGCCACCGCCAGCTTGCCGACGCTGTTGTCCTCTGCGACGCGGGTGTTGACGACCGCGCGAGTCGCGTCGCCGGTGAAGATGCGCTTCGTCGAGGCGAGCACCGCGGCGGGGGTGAACATGCCCTTCGCGCGCGCATCGGTCAGGATCTTGTACGATACCGCGGGCGAGGCGACGGTTTCGCGGATGTCGATCGCCTCGCTCATATTGTCCGCCTGGCGTCCGCCTGCTTCCACCTTCGCGGTTTCCACCTCGGTGCGCATGCCGGTATCGAGATCGGCATATTCGCGGTCGATCTCGGCTTGCGTGGCGGGGTTGGTCTTCGCGTCCTCGATGACGCCGCGCACATCCTTCAGCGCGGATTCCCAGTCGTTGCCGACGGGTATGATATTGACCGAGGTGATGTTGGCGGAACGCGACACGTCGTCGAGCGAGACCGCGGCCTGGAGGAAACTGCCCCCGGCGCGTGCGCGCGTTTCCAGCCGGCGGCTGATGAGCCGGGTCGCAAGCGTATCGACCAGCCGCTTCTGGTTGAAGATCGCGGTGTCCGAATTGTAATGCCAGGGGCGGACGACGCCGACCGCGACGACGGGGGGCAGCGACGGTTCGGCGACCGCGCCGGCGGCTGGCCTGGCAGGGTCGGGCTTGCCGAAATCGGGGTCCGCCGGATTGTCGCCGACGCCCTTCCACTGCGAGAAATGCCGGACGATGCCGGCGGCGAAGACGTCCGGGTCCATGTCGCCCGAAATGATGACGACGGTTCGGCCGGGACGATACCAGCGGTCGTGAAACGCGCGCACCGCGTCCGCTGTCGCGGCGTCGAGCGTCCTGACCGTGCCGATCGGCGCGCGGCCGGCGATCGGTTGCCCGGCGAAGAAGGTCGCGCGGATCGCGTCGCCCATGCGCACCTGCGGCCCCGGCTGCTCGCGCTGTTCGGCCAGCACCACGGGCCGTTCGGCGTCCAGCGCGGCGGGGGTGATCGCGGGCTGCGCCATCATGCCGGACAGGATCTTGAGGCTTTCGTCCAGCCCCGCCGGCGTCGCGGACGGCAGGTCGAGCTTGTAGGTCGTCGACGTATAGGTCGTCTGCGCATTGGTGTCGGTGCCGAACGACGCGCCGAACCGCTGCCACACCCGCTTCGCCTCGCCGTCGGGGACATATTCGGACCCGCGGAACGACAGATGCTCGATGAAATGCGCGAAGCCGCGCTGGCTGTCGGTCTCCATCAGCGATCCGGCATCGACATGGACCCGGATCGCGACCTGGCCCGGCGGCACGCCGTTCTTGCGAACCGCGTAGCGAAGTCCGTTGGGCAAAGTGCCGAAATGCCATTCGGGGTCCGGCGGGATGTCGCTGTCGGCGAACAACCAGGCGCGGGTGTCGATCTTTGAAAGATCGACGGGTGCGACAGTGGCGGGGACGGTGACTTGGGAAGGTGCAACTTGTTGTGGCAACCGGCCCGTCGCGGTGCCGGTGAGGCTTGCGGCCAATAAAAGGGGCGCAACGAACGCGCGGGGGATGTGCACCATGTGACCTGCCAAGCTCCTCACCCCCTTGCGCTCGCCCTTAGGTCCCGCCAACTTCGCACGCAACGGCCATGATTTCGACCCAGAGTGCGGGTAGTCGGCCCGTTGGGAACGGTCGCGCCGGTGATGGGGCATGCGCGGGCACCGTTCATGATAAGAGCCGGACGGCACGAGGACGTGGGAATGACGGTCAAGGTTGAAACGAAGCGCATGTCCCGCTCCGGAGCGGCAATGTGGCGGAATTCGGGCGAGGACGGCGTGGGCCACGACGGCGCGCGGTCGCTCCGGGTACCCGATCTGAACGTCATCTCCGGTGCGCCAGCGCCGGGCAGCAAGATGCAGGCGGAGCCCAACCGACCCTTCATCATCAAGTTCGGCAAGCATCTGCGCGGCGTGTTCGACACGCTGATCGCATCGTCGTCGCTGGTGACGAACGACCCCGTGCTCGACATGCGCGATTTCGCCTGGACCGCGATCCTTCGCGACCATTGGGAGACGATCCGCGACGAGGCGGTCGCGGTGGCGTTGCAGGGCGAGGCCGCGCCCAGTCTCGCGACGATCTCCCCCGATCACCGCGCGATCGCGGAAGTGAACAAATGGCGGTCGTTCTTCCTCTGGGGATATGGTTTCCCGATCGACGAGAACCTGGCGCGCTGCCCCGAAACGGCGAAGATCGTCGCGCAGATCCCGGGTCTCAACAGCGCGTTCTTCTCGATCCTCGCGCCCGGCACGCACATCCCCGACCACCGCGGCGTGACCAAGGGGCTGATCACCTGTCACCTCGGGCTGATCGTGCCGCGCGACGGTGACGTCCGGATGCGCGTCGACGACCGGATCGTCCGTTGGGCGGAAGGCGAGACTTTGGTGTTCGACGACACGTATCAGCACGAAGTGTGGAACGACACCGACGGCACCCGCGTCGTCCTGCTCGTCCAGTTCGGGCGCCCCTTGCGCAATCCGGGCAAATGGATCGCGGATTTCTTCCTGGGATTCGTCCGCCGGTCGGCATTCGTCCAGGAAGCGCGAGACAACATCAGCAGCTGGAACGCCGCGGTGAAGCAATTGGACGTCTAGCGCGGCGTCCGGGATTAGCCAGGCCGACCCCGGCACGATCGCCGAGGCCTTGCCAGCGACGCCGAAGGCGGCGACTGACGACGCGGTTTCGCCGCGGCGCGAAGCGTACGCCGGCCGCTTCAGACCCCCGGCCTTTTGCCGGAGCGAAAAGGCGGTGGAAACCCGGCGTTTCCACCTCCCGGCTTGCATCGCACCCGTCGCCGCGCCACATGCCGGCCATGCTCATCGAGACCGAACCCACGCCCAACCCGGCGACGCTGAAATTTCTGCCGGGCCGCACCGTCATGGAAGCCGGCACGCGCGATTTCGCGACGCCCGAGGAGGCGGAGGCGAGCCCGCTCGCCGAGGCGATCTTCGGTCTGGGCGATATCACGGGCGTGTTCTTCGGGCGCGATTTCGTTTCCGTCACGGCCGCGCCCGGCGTCAGCTGGCCGGCCCTCAAGCCCGATATCCTCGCGATCCTGCTGGACCACTTCTCTGCCGCCATGCCGCTGTTCCGCAGCGCACGTGCCGGTTTTTCCGTGCCTTCCGCGGACGACGCGATCCCGACCGATCATCCGGAGGATGCCGAGATCATCATCCAGATCCGCGACCTCATCGATACGCGCGTGCGGCCCGCCGTCGCGAACGACGGCGGCGATATCGTCTACCGCGGCTTCGACAAGGGCAAGGTGTTCCTGCAGCTGCAGGGCGCGTGCGCGGGCTGTCCCTCGTCGAGCGCCACGCTGAAGAACGGCATCGAGCAGCTGCTGCGCTATTATGTTCCCGAAGTCACCGAAGTGAGGGCCGTCTGATGCGCGCATCCATCGATCCCGCCGCGATCGACGCGCTGTTCCGCCAAGGGCGTACCTATAACGGCTTTACCGACGAACCCGTATCCCAGGCGGACCTGCACGCGATCTGGGACCTCATGAAGATGGGGCCGACCTCCGCCAACCAGCTGCCCGCGCGACTGGTCTGGTGTGTCAGTGACGAGGCGAAGGCGAAGCTCGCCGAATGCTGCAGCGCGCAGAACGCGCCCAAGATCCTGAAGGCCCCGGTCAGCGTCGTGATCGGCATGGACAACGACTTCCACGAATATCTGCCCGAACTGTTTCCGCATGTGGACGCCAAGGCGTGGTTCGACGGCAATGCCGAGCTGCGACAGGTGTCGGCGTTCCGCAATTCCAGCCTGCAGGGCGCATATCTGATCATCGCCGCGCGGGCGCTCGGGCTCGATACCGGGCCGATGTCCGGGTTCGACGGCGGCAAGGTCGACGCGGCGTTCTTCCACGAGACGCCCGCCGTGCATGTGAACTTCATCGCGACGCTCGGCCATGGCGATCCGGCGACGATCTACGACCGCTTGCCGCGGCCCGGCTTCGAGAAGTTCAACCGCATTGCGTGACTTTGCTCGTCACCCCGGCGAAGGCTGGGGTCCGATGCCGACGACGTGCGCTCGCCGCATGAGACCCCAGCCTTCGCCGGGGTGACGGTCGTGGTCGGCAATCGTACGCTCGTCATCGAAACCGCGACCGCTGCCTGTTCGGTCGCGCTGATCGAGGGTCCCGACGTGATCGCGCGAGCGCATGAGGTCGTCGGCCGCGGGCATGCCGAGCGGCTGGTGTCGATGATCGCCGACCTGCCCGGGGGCGGTCGGGCGGACAGGGTCCTCGTCGATTGCGGGCCGGGCAGCTTCACCGGCATCCGCGTCGGGCTCGCCGCCGCGCTTGGGCTGTCGCTCGGCTGGCAGGCGGAACTTGCGGGCTTCTCCTCGCTGGCGATCGTCGCCGCGGCCGGGATCGCGCAGCGGGGGGCCGCGCTTGCGGTCGTGCTCGAAGGGGGGCATGGCGAGGTCTTCATGCAGGCCTATTCGTCCATGCTCGTGCCGCTCGCGCCGCTGGTATCGCTGAAGCCGGCGGATGCGGTCGCGGCGATCGGCGGGTTGCCGGCGATCGGCAACGGCGTGCGGCATCTGATCGCGGTCGATCCGTCGATCGATACGGTCGATACGCTGCCCGACGCCGCCGACGCGGTACTGCTGCCGGCGCGGCTGCGCGATCTGCCGCCCAGGCCGATCTATGGCCGTCCGCCGGACGCGAAACCCGCAAGTCCGCGCTGATGGCGACTCGCAACATATTGCTGCGCGGCGGGGACGCGCGGGACATCGCCGCGATCGAGACGCTGATGGCGCAGGCGTTCGATCCGCGCTTCGGCGAAGCGTGGAACAGGGGCCAGACGCTCGGCGTGATGGCGATGCCCGGGGTGCGGCTGATGCTCGCTTATGTGGACGACATACCCGTCGGCTTCGCGATGACTCGAACGGTGATCGACGAGGCCGAATTGCTGTTGCTCGCGGTCGTGCCGGCGACGCGGCGGGCGGGGATCGCGACCGCCCTGCTCCGTTCGGTCGAGGCGGATGGCCGCGATGCCGGGGTGCGCCAGCTGCACCTCGAGGTCCGCGCCGGGAACGAGGCGGTGAAGCTTTACGCCCGCGCCGGTTTCGCCAAGGTCGGGGAACGGCGCAATTACTATCGCGGTGCCGATATGCAGGCCCATGATGCCCACACCTATCTGAAGATGCTTGCCTGATTCTTGTTGCGAGTCGGTCGTGCTTTTCGCAACAGCCGGGACGCGCTACACGTGGCCGGGAACGGGGACGGACGGACATGGCGCGCAAGATCGACCTGGAGGCGCTCTGCAACGAAAAGGGGCTGCGCATCACCGAACAGCGCCGCGTGATCGCGCGCGTGCTGTCGGAAGCCGAGGATCATCCCGATGTCGAGAAGGTCTATGAGCGCGCGTCGTCGATCGACCCGGGCATCTCGATCGCGACGGTGTACCGGACCGTCCGCCTGTTCGAGGAGGCGGGGATCCTCGACCGCCATGATTTCGGCGACGGCCGCGCGCGTTATGAGCCCGCGCCCGAGGCGCATCACGATCATTTGATCGACGTCGAGACCGGCAAGGTCATCGAATTCGTCGATCCGGAACTGGAACAGCTGCAAAAGGCGATCGCGGAGAAGCTCGGCTTCCGTCTCGTCGATCACCGGATGGAATTGTACGGCGTCAGCCTCGACCGCAGGGCCTGACCGCGCGGTGGCGACACTGCGTCTGTGGCGGCGTGCGGGGCTGCTGCTGCTCGCGCTCGGGCTGGCGTTGGTGCTTCACGGGGGATGGCGGCTGGTGCGTCGTCCTTCGCCCTGGCCGCGGTGGTTGCTCGGGACCTGCGCCAGGATCGTCGGCGCGCGCGCGCGGATCGTCGGGACGCCGCTGGCGCGCGATGCCGTCATCGTTTCGAACCATTTGAGCTGGATCGACATCCTGTTGCTGGCGGGCGCGACCGGCACCGCCTTCGTGGCCAAGGCGGAGCTGCGCCGTGCGCCGCTGGTCGGCTGGCTGTCCACGCTGAACCACACCTTGTTCGTGGCGCGCGACGACCGGCTGAACGTCGCGGCGCAGATCGACGCGATGCGCGCCGCGATCGCGCAGCCATGGCCGATCGCGATCTTTCCCGAAGGAACGACGGGGGACGGGCGGACGCTGTTGCCGTTCAAGGCGACGTTGCTGGCGGCGCTCGATCCGCCGCCGCCGGGGGTGCGGGTGCAGCCGGTGCGGATCGATTACGGCGATGCGACCGGCGATCTGGCCTGGGTGGGCGACGAACCGGGTGCGGCGCATGCGAAGCGGGTGTTGCAGCGGCGGGGGTCCTTCACCGCGACGTTGCGGTTCTGCGCGCCGTTCGATCCGGCGGCGGTGGGCGGGCGCAAGGCGATCGCCGCCGAAGCGCGCGTGCGGATGGAAGCCGCTTAACTCCTCCCCTTGCAGGGAAGGAGTTGCTAAAGGCTCCGGATGAAATCGCCTCCCAGGACCTTCCACGTCAAATCCTTCGGCTGCCAGATGAACGTCTATGACGGCGACCGGATGGCCGAGCTGATGGCCGCTGACGGGCTGGCCCAGGCGGATGCGGATGTCGCCGATCTGGTTGTTCTCAACACCTGCCACATCCGCGAGCGTGCGACGGAAAAGGTGTATTCCGACATCGGCCGGATCCGCAAGGTCGCGGGAAAGCAGGGCCGCGCGCCGATGATCGCCGTCGCCGGCTGCGTCGCGCAGGCCGAGGGTCAGGAGATCGTCGCGCGCGCCAAGGTCGACATCGTCGTCGGACCGCAAGCCTATCACAATCTGCCCGAACTGGTGGCAAGGGCCGCTGGCGGCACCGCGGCTCTCGACACGGACATGCCGGCTCTGTCGAAATTCGCCCGGCTGCCGGCACGACGCCGCGTGCCGCCCTCCGCGTTCCTGACAGTGCAGGAGGGATGCGACAAATTCTGCACCTATTGCGTCGTGCCCTATACCCGGGGCAGCGAGATCAGCCGGCCGTTCGCCGCGATCGTCGACGAGGCCAAGGCCCTGGTCGATGCCGGCGCGCGCGAGGTCACGCTGCTGGGGCAGAACGTCAACGCATGGGGGCAGGGAGATCTTGGCCTGCACGATCTGATCCGCGCGCTGGACCGCGTGCCGGGGCTGGCGCGTATCCGTTACACCACCAGCCATCCCAACGACATGACGCAAGGATTGATCGACGCGCATGGCGATGTCGCCTCGCTGATGCCGTTCCTGCATCTGCCGATCCAGTCGGGCAGCGACCGGGTCCTCAAGGCCATGAACCGGTCGCACGGGCGCGACTCCTATCTGCGCGTGCTGGACCGGGTTCGCGCGGTGCGGCCCGATATCGCGCTGTCGGGCGACTTCATCGTCGGCTTCCCCGGCGAGACCGAAGCCGATTTCGCCGACACGCTGAGCCTGGTCGACGCGATCGGCTATGCGCAGGCGTTCAGCTTCAAATACAGCCGGCGGCCCGGTACCCCCGCCGCGACCATGACCGACCAGATCGCGCCCGAGGTGTCGGATGAACGGCTGCAGCGGCTGCAGGCGGCGCTGAACCGCGACCAGCAGGCGTTCAACCGGGCCACGCTTGGCCGGACGTGCACGATCCTGGTCGAGCGTCGGGGGAAACTGCCCGGGCAGATACTCGGTAAATCGCCCTGGCTGCAATCGGTTCATGTCATCGGCGATCATGCGATCGGCGATCTGATAGAGGTGAATTTGATCCGGGCCGATCCCAATTCGATGGCAGGTACCGCTCCAGTACCCGTCGCTGCAAGCGCTCCGCCCGGGCCGCTTGACGTTGCGGGGCGTTCGAACGAAGCCCGAGCATCTATCGGGCCTTTTGCCAATTAGCACTGTCCTACAGCGCGGCTCGCTGCCACAATCGACGGCAATGCAGCAGCGCTCAACCGACTTTGCTCTTCCGAACCGCTCCGTCGACGGTCGCCATTCACGTGGTTCGGCGATGAAACGAGCGAACTTCCGTAAACTTTGTAACCTTAGCGTCTTCGAAAGGACCGCATGAGCCGCAAGCCAGTGCCAGCACAAGCCGGCGATCGTTCCCGCCTCGAGCTTCTGTTCGACAAGCCGCAACTGCTCAGCACGTTGTTCGGCCAATATGACCGCAACCTGGTCGCACTGGAGAATCGCCTCGGCGTCTATATCACGGCGCGGGGCAATCGGGTCGGTTTGGAGGGCACGGCGGAACAGGTCGCGGTCGCGCGCGACGTGCTGAACGACCTGTACGCGCGGATCGGGCGCGGCGACGAGGTCGATACCGGGCTGGTCGATGCGTCGATCGCGATGGCGGCGGAGCCGGTGCTGCACGGCATCATCAAGGCGGATGCCGGACCCGGCGCGCCGCCGATCATGATCCGCACGCGCAAGAAGACGATCGTTCCCCGTACGCCCGCGCAGGCGCATTACATGCGCGAACTGATGACCAGCGACATGATCTTCGCGCTTGGGCCGGCGGGCACGGGCAAGACCTATGTCGCGGTGGCGCAGGCGGTGGCGCAGCTCATCAACGGCAGCGTGCAGCGGCTGATCCTGTCGCGCCCCGCGGTCGAGGCGGGCGAGCGGCTGGGCTTCCTGCCCGGCGACATGAAGGAGAAGGTCGATCCGTATCTGCGGCCGCTCTACGACGCGCTGTACGACTGCCTGCCCGCCGAACAGGTCGAGCGGCGGATCGCAAGCGGGGAAATCGAGGTCGCGCCGATCGCCTTCATGCGCGGACGCACGCTGGCCGACGCGTTCGTGATCCTGGACGAGGCGCAGAACACGACGCAGGCGCAGATGAAGATGTTCCTTACGCGGTTCGGCCAGAACAGCCGGATGGTGATCTGCGGTGATCCCAAGCAGGTCGACATCCCCGGCGGCATCGCGGCCTCGGGCCTGGGCGATGCGGTAACCCGCCTGGAGGGCGTGGAGAGCATTTCGATCTGCCGCTTCACCGTCGGCGACGTCGTGCGCCATCCGATCGTCGGGCGGATCGTCGAGGCGTATGAGGGGACGGACGGTTGATTTTCGGGATATTCCGAGGCATATTTTGAATATCCCGGAGGTCTTTCGATGGCATCGCTCTATATCAAGGACGAAGATACCGCCGCATTGGTCGGCCGCGTGGCGATGCGCAGCGGGATGACGAAGACCGCGTTGGTCAGGGAACTCGCGGCCGCGCGTGAGGCGGAACTCGATCGTCGCGATCATTCACGCTTATCGACCTATGAACTGCTGGAAAAAATCTGGCGAGATCATCCGTTGGGTGAGCCGACCGGCCTCGTGGCCGACAAAGCATTCTACGACTCGCTCAACGATGAAGAAGACGATTGACGGTCTTCGTCGATGCATCGGCCCTTGTGGCCATGGTCGTGAATGAACCCGAAGCGAAGGCGCTGAGCGAGCGTCTCGATGCCCATAATGAGCGGCTGTACTGCGCAACCGGCGCGTGGGAGGCGACGGTTGCGATCGCTCGCATCCGGAAGGTTTCTCTGGAAGAAGCGAGCGACGTATTGCTGCGGCTCTTGGCGGACCTGACCATTCGCCTTGTGCCCATCGACGAAGTGGAAAGTCGCATGGCGATTGCAGCCCAAGGTCGGTATGGCAAAGGCAGCGGCCACCCCGCCCGGCTTAATATGGGTGACTGCTTCGCCTATGCCTGCGTAAAGGCAAACGGTGCCGCCCTTCTCTACAAGGGCGACGATTTTGCCCGGACGGACCTCGGATGATCCAGATCGAACTCTCGCGCGAAGATCCATGGCCCGAGGGTGCCTGGGACGCGCTCGCCACGCGCGCGGCCAGCGCCGCGATCGCGGGCACGCCGCATGGGGAACTGCTCACCGATCCCGCGACGATCGAGATATCGATCCGCCTGACCGACGACGACCAAGTCCGTACGCTCAACGCGCAATACCGGCACAAGGACAAGGCGACCAACGTGCTGTCCTTCCCGATGATCCAGCCCGACCTGCTCGAGACCGTCACACAGAATTCCGACGACGGTGAAGTGCTGCTCGGCGATATCGTCCTTGCGTACGGCATCTGCGCGGCGGAGGCGGCCGCGAACGGCGTGTCGGTCGAACATCACGCCACGCATTTGGTGGTGCACGGCACCCTGCATCTGCTAGGCTATGACCATCTGGGGGACGGGGAGGCCGACGCCATGGAGGAGATCGAGCGCGCAGCGCTCGCCTCGCTCGGCATTGCGGATCCCTATCTCGTAATCGAGGATTGATCCGCCGCAATGGCAGAGGACCGAAGTAGCGCCGGTGGCGGCGACCCGAACGAGAATGGAATCTGGCGCGGACTGAAGGCGCTGATCTTCGGCGGCGGCGTGGAGGAATCGCTCCGTGACCAGCTCGAGGACGTGATCGACCGGCACGAGGACGATCCCGCCCCCGACGCGGCCGGCGATCTCTCGCCGCTGGAGCGCCAGATGGTGCGCAATCTGCTGCATTTCGGCGAGCGCGACGCGGGCGATGTCGGTGTCCCGCGCGCCGATATCGTCGCGGTCGAGGAGGGCACGTCGTTCGACGATCTGGTCCGCATCTTCGCCGAAGCGGGGCACAGCCGCCTGCCCGTCTACCGCAACAAGCTCGATACCATCATCGGCATGGTCCATGTGAAGGACGTGTTCGCGATTCTCGCGACCGGTGCGCCGCACCCGCCGATCGCGGCGCTGATCCGCGAACCGCTCTACGTCCCGATGTCGCGCGGTGCGCTCGATCTGCTTGCCGACATGCGGCAGAAGCGGGTTCATCTGGCGATCGTGCTCGATGAATTCTCGGGCACCGAAGGGCTGGTCACGATCGAGGACCTGATCGAGGAGATCACCGGCGATATCGAGGACGAGCATGACGACGCGCCCGAGGCGCTGCTCGTGCCGATCGAGGGTGACGCATGGGAAGCCGATGCGCGGGTCGAATTGAAGGATGTCGCGGAAACCGTCGATCGGCGGCTGGCGGAGGCGGACGGCGATGTCGACACGCTGGGCGGGCTCGCCGCGCTGCTCGCGGGGCGGGTACCGGCGGTCGGCGAATGCATCGATCACCCCAGCGGCTGGAAGCTAGAGGTGACCGAGGCGGACGAACGGCGGATCAACCGGCTGCGGCTGCATCCGCCGACCGGCGCGGTTGCGGACGACTGATGCCGTCGTCGCCCCGGCGCGACGCAAGGGTGACGACAGGTTTACGCCGCGCGCATCTTCACGATCTTGCCGGGTTCACGCGGCGGTTCGCCCTTGGGCAGCGCGTCGATCAGATCCATGCCGTCGGTGACTTGCCCCCAGACGGTGTACTGGCCGTCGAGGAAACGCGCATCGTCGAATACGACGAAGAACTGGCTGTTCGCGGTGTCGGGCTGGTTGGTGCGTGCCATCGAACAGACACCCCGGACATGCGGCTCCTTGGAGAATTCCGCCTTCAGGTTCGGCTTGTCGGAGCCATGCATGCCGGTCCCTGTCGGATCGCCGCCCTGCGCCATGAAGCCCGGGATGACGCGGTGGAACACGACGCCGTCGTAGAAGCCGTCATTTGCCAGCGTGACGATCCGCTCGACATGCGAAGGTGCCAGATCGGGGCGAAGCTTGATCGTCACGTCCCCGCTTTCCAGCGTCATCGTCAGCGTTTCCGGGGTATCGGCCATCGTTCGTCTCCATGAAATGATCGCGCGCAGATAGGGAACCGGGGCGCGGCTGGCAAATGATGACCGCTCGGGCTGACCGTCCGGACGCGCGTCGTCTGGCTGGTCATCAATCTCGGCACCGCGATGGTGGCGGCGGGTGTCGTGGGGTTGTTCGAGGGAGAGATCGCGAAGTTTGCGTTGCTCGCCGCCTTGATGGGGATCGTATCCGGCATGGCGGCAATGCGGGGACGCAGACGCTCGCGGTCGTCGTCCGCGCGATGGCGACCAACCAGCTGACCAATTCGAACACGATGTGGATGATCCTTCGCGAATTCCGCATCGCGTTGGCCAATGGCATGTTGCTCGGGGTGCTGATCGGGGGCGGGACGATCCTCATCTATCGCAACGTGCCGTTGGGGATCGTGTTCGGGCTGTCGATCCTGATCAACAATCTGGTCGCGGGACTGTCGGGTGTGCCGATCCCGATCGGGCTGGAGCGGTCGGGGGTCGATCCTGCGGTATCGTCCGCGGTGTTCGTGACGATGATGACCGACTGTCCGGGTTTCTTCGCGTTTCTGGGGCTTGCCGCGCTCTGGGGATTGCGCGGTTGATCGCAGACGCAGCGTGGCCCATCTGGCGGACGTGCCCCTTCACCTCACCAAGGTCGCGTTCGGTGCGACGAGCCTCGAAATCCTGACCGACCGGTTGAACCTGCGCGCCGAGGCGGGGCCGCTGTTCCTGACGACCCGGTATCTGCCGAAGCGGCATACCGAGATCACGGGGCCGGACGGCGAGGGGTCACTGTACTGGATCATCAAGCACCAGCTCGTCGCCCGCTCGCCGATCACCGCGTTCGGCGAGGCGGAAGGCGGCCGAGTCGCGATCCATCTCGCGCCGGGTCTCGTCCTGGTGCAGCCGCGGCCCAAGCGGGCGCACCAGGGCTGGCGGTATCTGGAGGGCGCAGACGCACCCGTCGACCTGGGCGAAGGGGCGGGCGGCGTCGCGGCGATGCCGGCGGTTCTGGTCGGGAAACTGGCGGAACTCGCGCTGATCTGATCCGGCAATCGTGCAATTGTCGGGTCACTTCGCGTTATTGCGCGGGCCCGCAGGCCACCGGCCCGCCGGCCGCGGCGCGGACGGTGCATTTCGGGTCGCCGAGCACGGTAACGCGCCCCAGCCCGACATCGTCCACCGTCGCGGTATAGCGCGCGCGCGCCTGGATGGTGCCGGGTCCGTCGAGCCGGACGAACAGGTCGCCCGCATCGAGCGCAGCCGCGTCGATCGTGCCGGTGCCGTTCGTCGCCAGCCGGGCCCGGCCGGTGCGGCCCGCGATGCCGATCGTCCCCGCGCCGATCACCGTGGCGTTCAGCGAGTCGCCGCTCGCCTCACCGACGACGATGCTGCCCGCGCCGGTGACCGACAGGTCGATCCGGTCGCCGCGCATTTTCGTCACCGACAGCGTTCCGCCGGCGACGACGAGCGCGCCGGCGAGGTCGATCGTGCCCAGACGGACGACGATCGGCGTGGTCGGTGCGGCGCGGTGCTGTTCAGCCCAGCCGCCGATCCCGCGCCGGATGACGAGCGTGTTGCCGTCGGTCTGCAATTCGACCGTCTCGATCGCGCTCGCCTCGCCGGCGATCGTCCCGCCCGGCGATCGGCCGGTGTCGATATGGACCTCGAACGGGCCGTCGATCCGCACCCGGTCGAAACTGCCGATCGCGACGCGCCGCTCCGCGGCATTGGCGGGCGTGGCGATGAGGGCGAGCAGGAGGAGGGCGCGGATCATGATGCCATGCCTATCCGTAATGCACCGCGCCCGCGCCCATCTTCGTCACGCTGCACTTCGCGCCGCCGGTAATGGTGACGTCGCCGGATCCCATGATCGTCACTGCCGCGGTCTGCGTCACGGTCGCGGCGATCTTGCCCGCGCCGGCGATCGAGATATCCGCGGTCTGCGCCGATAGCGGCGTCGCCTTGATGCTGCCCGATCCGCCGATCGACACCGACAGCGCCTGCGTCGTTCCCGCCGCGGCGATATCGCCCGATCCGCCGACGTTGAAGCTGGCCTTGCCGACCTTCATCGCGGCCACGTCCAACTTCCCCGACCCGCCGATATTGCCTTCGAACGCCTTGCCCTCGACCCGGTCGATCGCGATCGTGCCCGACCCGCCGATCCCGGCACCCGTAATCGCCGGCATCGTCACGACGAAATGCAGCTTGCCGCCGTCGCCCCAGCCGTCGCCGCTGCGGCGACCGATATCGAGCGTATGGCCGTCCTGCGTGATCTTGACCTTGTCGAGCAGATCGGGGCTGCCCGTCGCGGTCAGCGAGAAAGCGGGGCCGACATGCACCTGGACATCGCCCGCACCGCCGATGTCGATCGCGTCGAACCCTGACACCGTCCAGTGCCGCTCGCCGCCCGTGCCGGCCGCGGCGATCCCGGGCTTTCCATCGTCGTCCGTATTCCAATGCGCCGAACAGGCGGCAACGGGCGCGGCAAGTAGCAGCAGGGTGACGGCGGGGCGCAGACGGTTCACGGCAAATCTCCTGTGTATTGGTTATATAATACACAGGGTCGTTACGCACGCAAGCCACGAAAAAGGGCGACCCGTCGCCAGGCCCGCCCTCATATCGTTCAGGCGGAACCAATCGGCTCAGGCCGGCAGCTTGTCCTTGTTGTAGATCGCAGCCGATGCGCGGAGGATCTCCAGGATCTTCTCCTGCGCCTTGGGCTCGTCGATCTCTTCCATCGCGCCCAGTTCGCGCGCGAGGCGGCTGGTCGCCGCTTCGAAGATCTGACGCTCGGAATAGCTTTGCTCGGGCTGGTCGTCGGCACGGAACAGATCCCGGACCACTTCGGCGATCGACACCAGGTCGCCCGAATTGATCTTCGCCTCATATTCCTGCGCGCGACGCGACCACATGGTGCGCTTGACCTTCGGCTTGCCCTTCAGCGTCTCCATCGCCTCGCGCATCGTCTTGTCGGACGACAGCTTGCGCATGCCGACGCTTTCGGCCTTGTTGGTCGGCACGCGGAGCGTCATCCGCTCCTTCTCGAAGCGAAGCACATACAGTTCCAGCTGCATGCCGGCGATCTCCGATCGTTGCAGCTCTATCACGCGGCCGACGCCGTGCTTTGGGTAAACGACATAGTCACCGACATCGAAGGACAGCGCCTTGACAGCCATATTGGGCCTTTCCGGGTCAACTCCCGCGATGCGTGGCCTGCGCGGAACATCCGCGGGGCGTAGGTCGCCAGGAGGAAGGTGGGGTCGAACGTCTCCGTACCGGGCCGCACGCCGCGGTGCACCCGTTGCGACGACTTTAACATACCGGCAATAAAATTACCAGCCGGCTGAGTCAGCAGCACTGCCTTTGCAGCGCTTCACGGCACGATATCAGTCGCCCTTGCCGGGCTCGGGCGTAAAATATTTGGTGTATTTGTCGGTCCCGCCCTTGTGCTGGTCGGCATCGGCGGGGGTCTGCCCGGCATTGCGCGTTACATTGGGCCACTGCGCCGAGAACGTCGTGTTCAACTCCAGCCACTGCTCCAACCCGCTTTCGGTATCGGGCAGGATCGCCTCGGCGGGGCATTCGGGTTCGCAGACGCCGCAATCGATGCACTCGCTGGGATTGATGACCAGCATCGTCTCGCCTTCGTAGAAGCAATCGACCGGACAAACCTCGACGCAATCCATGTACTTGCAGCGGATGCAGGCATCGGTGACGACGTAGGTCATTGCGAGAGGCTCCCTGGCGGCCGATGGACGGCGGCGACAATCGTGCTGCTATGCGCAGGTCCCGGCCTCGTCAATCGATCGGCGCTTGCTGCGAGACGTTCGCACCATGTGGCGCATCGATGAGCTCGTCATAACAGCCCTGCGCCTCCGCCGCCGGTCCGCGCCGCACCGGCAGGGCGGATATGCGGATCACCCGGATCCGGCCATGCGCGGCGAACGTCAGGACGTTGCCGATACGCACCGCGGCATGCGCACGGTCCACCGCGCGCCCGTCGATCCGCAGATGGCCGTCCTCGGCGATGTCTTGCGCGACGGTGCGTGATGCGGCGAGCCGGACCCACCACAGATAGCGGTCCAGCCGCATCGTCACCATCCCCTCAGCCATACAGCCGGAGACTCGCGAGCGCGGCAAAAGCATTGTCGGGATCATGCGTCGCCGCCGCGCGCTTCGCCGGCGTGCGTCCGCGCCATATCCAGCGCGGCACGTCTTCGCCCGCCACCGCGCGGAACCCCAATTCGGTCATCAGCCGGTCGAGCGTCGCCGGCTCGAGCCCGATCGACGTCGACAAGGCCGCGTCGGGCGCGAACGGCGCGCGGCCCTGCCGTGCATCATGCGCGGCGCGCGCGATCCGTTCGACCAGGTCGATCCGCACAGCCTGCTGCCCAAGCGGACGGAATCCCGCATCGGGTGCGGCTGCGCCACGCGGCAGGACGGTCGCGCCGTCGGGCGACAGCGCCGGCGCTGCCCCGCGCAAGCCCATCAACATCCGCCGTAACCCCGCCACGCGCGGTTTCAACAGGCGCGGATCGTAGAGATCGAGCGCACCGATCACCACACCCATTCGCCGCAATCCGCGCCGCTCCTCGATCGACAGCGCGTCGATCGCGGTGCGGTGCGCCAGCCGGGGCGCGATCCCGCCCGCCGCCTCGAGCATCGCCGCGACCGCGCGAAGCGACGCGCTCGCCTGCGGGTCGCGCGCCGCGGCGGCGAGTGCCACCAGCGCGGGAAGCCGTTTCGCCAGCAGCGCCGACAGCCATCCGGTCAGCCGCGCGTCGACCTTGTCGCGCATCGGCCGGTCGAGACAGTCGAGCGACCGGTCGAGCGCGATCTTCGCGCGCACGAGCGACGGGCCGGCCGCGACCGCCGCGACGACATGCCCGGCCCAGTGCACATCGGCGCCGTCCAGCACGAACGCGTCGTCCGGAGCCGCCAGCAACGCCTCGGCCCGCCGACGCCGCTCGCCCGCCAGCCTTTTCTCCGCCGCCGCCAGCAACAGCCGCTTGTCGCCGGCGCGCGCGTCGCCCGCAACGGTGAAGCGGAACCCGTCGAGCTGCCCGATCACATGCTCCTCGACCATCACCTCGCCTTCCGCGCCGATGACGACGGGCAACGCGGACGGATCCGCGCCGATCTGGCGAAGCAGCGCGGTGGTGCGCTTGTCGACGAAGCGTTGCGTCAGGCTCGCATGAAGCGCGTCGGACAGCCGGTTCTCGATTGCGCGCGTCCGCTCGGCCCAATGCGCCGGGTCGGCAAGCCAGTCGGGACGCTGCGCGATATAGGCCCAGGTCCTGGCCGATGCGATCCGCCCCGCCAGCACCTCGACATCGCCCGCCACCGTATCCAGTCGCGCTATCTCGTCCGCGAACCATTGGTGCGGCAGATGGCCGTTGGCCTCGCTCAAATATCCGAACAGCCGCGCGACGAAGCGGGCATGCGGATCGAGCCCGACCTTGCGGAAATCGGGAACGCCGCACGCCGCCCACAACCGCGCGACCATCGACGGCGCACGCGTGCGGTCGCGGACCCAGCCTTCCTCCGCCAGCCGCTTCAGCACCGACAGGTCGATCGCTTCGGGTGCCGCGCGCAGCATACCTGCGGGCGGCCGCGCTTCCAGACTGGCGACCAGCGCGTCGATGCTTGAGAGATCGGGTTCGCCGTCGCGCCAATAGAGGTGATCGAGCCGGGGGAAGCGATGCTCCTCGATCGCCAGCACCTCCTCGGGCAGGAACGCACCGGGGCCTTCTTCGGCGATCGCGCCGAACGTCCCGTCGCGCTGATGTCGTCCCGCACGGCCGGCGATCTGCGCCATCTCGGGCGTGGTCAGTCGCCGCTGCCGCCGACCGTCGAATTTGCTGAGCGATGCGAACGCGACGTGCGCGACATCCATGTTCAGCCCCATGCCGATCGCATCGGTCGCGACGAGGTAATCGACCTCGCCCGCCTGAAACATCGCGACCTGCGCGTTGCGAGTACGCGGCGACAGCGCGCCCATCACCACCGCCGCGCCGCCGCGCAGCCGCCGCAGCATCTCGGCGACCGCATAGACCTCCTCCGCGCTGAACGCGACGATGGCGGAGCGTTTGGGCAGGCGGCCGATCTTCTTTGCGCCGACATAGCTCAGCGTCGAAAAGCGCGGTCGGCCGACGATCTCCGCTTCGGGCACCAGCATCTTCACAACCGGGCGCAGTGCCTCGGACCCGAGGATCATCGTCTCCTCGCGCCCGCGCGCGCGAAGCAGCCGGTCGGTGAAGACATGGCCGCGTTCGGGGTCCGCACCCAGCTGCGCTTCGTCGATGCCGACGAAGGCGACGTCGTGTTGCGGCATCGATTCAGCGGTGCACAGAAACCAGCGCGCATCGGGGGGAACGATTTTTTCCTCGCCCGTCACCAGCGCGACCCGCGACGCGCCCTTTTCGCGCACCACCCGGTCGTAGACCTCGCGCGCCAGCAGGCGGAGCGGGAAGCCGATCATGCCGCTGGAATGCGCGCACATCCGTTCGACCGCCAGGTGCGTCTTGCCGGTATTGGTAGGCCCCAGCACCGCGGTGACGGTGCCCGTATCGCGGCTGGTCATGGATGCGAACATCGGGCTTTGCGGAGGCGCGCGCAATGGCGTCGCGCGAAACGAACCGGCGCATCCGCAAAACGCTCCGCCGCAGCACGGGTCGCGCAAGTACCAAGGTTAATTTGACTTTAGCGAATCGCCCGCAATAGCGTCGCATCCGGCGCCGGGGGAAACGGCGACGTTCCGACGGAGCGCGGCCGACTTGTTCTTGCGTAACGAATCTGGGTTCGAACTGGCCGGCGGCACCGCCGCGCGCGGGTTCGCTCGCCCGGCAATCGACCGTTTGCCCGTCACGGGCTGGCGCACGCTCGGCGACCGGACGCGCGGGATCGACTGGGTGCCCGATCTCGGGATGCAGGTCGGGACGCGCGACTGGTGGCGTGGGCTGTCGACCTGCACCGCGCTGTGCGCCGCAACCTGGGCGCTTTCGCCGCCGCTGCACCGACCGATCCCGGCGGCGGTGCCTGCCCCGATGACGTCGTCCGAATGGGACGAGGCGCGCGCGCAGGGGATCGCGCCGCTCGCCTGGGGTGGCGATACCGGGCGGCGGATGGCGGCGAACGACCTCGTCCGTCCGCTGGCCGAGGTTCCCGAGCGGCCCAGCGTCGACCTGACCGCGACGCTCGGCGACGGCGATTCGCTCGACCGCGCGCTGGTCCGCGCCGGGGTGGGACGCCTCGATGCCGACGCCGCGGCGCGGCTGGTGGCGCAGGCGGTGCCGCTTGGCGATCTGGTGGCCGGCACGCGCATCGCGCTGACGCTCGGCCGGCGAGCGGACAAGCGTGTCGCGCGGCCGCTGGAGACGCTCTCGCTGCGCGCGCGGTTCGATCTCGCACTGACGCTCGGCCGCGCCGCGCAGGGACTGACGATGACGCGCCAGCCGATCGCCGTCGACAACACCCCGCTTCGCCTGCAGGGCCTGGTGGGCGCCAGCCTCTATCGTTCGGTCCGTGCCGCGGGTGCTCCGGCGCGCGCGGTCGAGGCGTTCATCAAGGCGATCGCCACCAGGATATCGGTCGGCCGGGATATTTCGTCCGCGGACGGCTTCGACCTTGTCATTGCCCGCGCGCGCGCCGCGACCGGCGAGAAGCGGATCGGCGACCTGCTGTTCGCCGGCATCGATCAGGGATCGAAAAAGGTCCAGCTCGTTCGCTGGTCGGGCGACGACGGCGACGGCGATGACGCCAGGACCAGCTGGTTCGACGCCGCCGGGACGGGCGAACGCCGCGGCATGGGCACCCCGGTCGCGGGGCATATCACGTCCACCTTCGGGTGGCGGATGCACCCGATCCTCGGCTTCATGAAGCTGCACAAGGGCGTCGATATCGGCGCATCCTATGGATCGCCGATCTATGCGGTGAAGGATGGCACCGTATCCTTCGCCGGCCGTGCAGGCGGCTACGGCAATTTCGTCAAGCTCGCGCACGCCGGCGGGCTGGAGACCGGCTATGGCCATATGAGCCGGATCGCAGTGTCGCCCGGCAGCCATGTCGCCCGCGGGCAAGTGATCGGTTATGTCGGCTCGACCGGCATGTCTACGGGTCCGCACCTGCACTGGGAGGTCTGGCGCGGCGGCGTCTCGGTCGATCCGCGGCGGCTGTCTTTCGACAGTGTCGCGCAACTGACGGGCGCGCAATTGCGGGCGTTCAAGGCGCATGTGGCCGGGTTGCTGGCGGTGAAGCCGGGGGTCTGAATTTCGTCATCCCGGGCTTGTCCCGGGATCCAGGGTTACTGAGGTGTACGTTTGCGGCTCTGGATGCCGCGCCGAGCCCGGCATGACGGTGTCATATGACGCCGGCCTGCGGCTCGTTTCACGAGCCGAGTAAAACCGGCGATCCGCCCCCGGCGGATCGCTCTCTCGGTTTTACTTCCCCTGCGCCCGCCAGCGTTGGATGGTGCGGGCGATGATCTGGTCCTCGCCGCCGACATTGCGCCACAGTTGCGAGAACAGGGGATCGCCGGATGCCGGGCGCTTGCCTTCCTCCAACGCGTCGAAGCTCACGCGGATCGGCACCGCGACGCCTTCGCCGCAGACGATGCATTCGCGGTTCCTCAGCGCCGGGATCGCATCCAGGAACCCGCGCGCGCCCTCGGGCATCGCGGCGCGCACAAAGGCCTGATCGCGTTCGTTGTTGAGGCGCATCGCGATGATCGTGCCGCATTGCGACAGCACGCCCTCCTCCAGATCGGACGGACGCTGCGTGATAAGCCCCAGGCTGACGCCGTATTTGCGGCCCTCCTTGGCGATGCGGCTGAGGATGCGGCCGACCGACGATGTCTCGCCGTTGCTCGGGATGTAGCGATGCGCTTCCTCGCAGACGAGGAGGATCGGGCGTTCGGGTTCGTTGCGCGACCAGATCGCGAAATCGAACGTCATCCGCGACAGGACGGCCACCACGACCGACGTGATTTCCGACGGCACGCCCGACACGTCGACGATCGAGATCGGTTTGCCGTCGCCAGGCAGGCGGAAGATGCGCGACAGGAATGCCGCCATCGTGTCCGCGACCAGCATGCCCGAGAACATGAAGCCGTAACGCGGATCGGCCTTCACCTCGTCGATCTTCATCTTCAGTCGCAGATAGGGGGCGGTATCGCCCGCACGGTCCATCTTGCCCATTTCCAGATTGATGAGGCTGGTCAGGTCGCTCAGCAGATAGGGGATCGGCGCATCGACCGTCAGCTTGGCGATTTCCTGCCCCAGGCGGCTCTTCGCCTTGGCCATCAGCAGGCATTTGGCGAGAATGTCGGAATCGATCTGCCGTTCCTGCCCGGTGGTCGTCAGGAACACCTCGCAATGTTCCTCGAAATTCATCAGCCAATACGGCATCTGCAGATTGGTGACGTCGTAGATCGCACCGGTGTTGCGGAACGCCGCGGCATATTCGCCGTGCGGATCGATCATGACGATATGGCCTTCGGGTGCCAGCTCGCAGATACGGTGGAGGATCAGCGCGGCGCTGGTCGATTTGCCGGTACCGGTCGAGCCGACCAGCGCGAAATGCTTCCCCAGCATCGCGTCGATATAGAGCGCGGCGCGGACGTCACGAGTCGGATAGACGTTGCCGATCGCGATATGCGCGCGGTCGTCCGCGGCGTAGATCTGTTTCAGGTCCGCGGTCGCGACCGGATAGACCTCGCAGCCGGGAATCGGGTAGCGGGTGACGCCGCGGCGGAAATTGTAGAGCTTGCCCGTCAACCGCTCCTCGTCGCCTTCGCCGAGAAAATCGATTTCGGCGCGGACCCCGTCATTGTCGAGATCGAGCGTCAGGCTTCGCACATTGGCGACCAGCCACTGGCCGCCGACACGCATCTTGATCTGGCTGCCGAGCGTGCCCGCCGCAGCGATCATCGGATCGCCGTCCTGCGCGAGCGCGGCGACCGCGGTGCGCTGGAACAGCAACGTGCTCGACGCACCGGCGATCGCGATGACGACCCCGATCGGTGCCATCGCCGCGCCGCCCGTCGGCAGGGCGTTGGCGAAGGCCGCTGGCATCGGCATCATGTTCATCGGATCGGGTCCTTGCGGGTCATGTTGCTGGTCATGGCCGCGAACCGGTAAATTTAGCGTTCAGAGCATTTTGCGGACGCGCCGTCGGCGTGTTCGGACGGATGCTCAGACCCGCCGCGCGATCCATCCCGCGCCCCAGCCGAGCAGTACCGACAACGCCACCGCGGTCAGGCCATAGCGGATCGCCGATCGGTCCGCGGCGCGTGCGACGAATCGTTCGAACCCCGATTTGCGGATATCGATATCGCGCACCGCCGCGGTCAGCACGCGGCCGTCGCGGATCAGGAAAGTCTCCGCGGTGAACCGTCCGACCGGCACGCGCGCCGGGATCGTGAGGCGCGCGCGGTACAGCACCCCATCGGTCACGGCGACCGCATGCGGGTCCTCGAAATACAGCCCCGACCGCCGTTTCACATCGACCAGCCCGCGCGCGAACCGGTCCTGCACCGCGGTCGCGGCATTGGAGGCGGGGGACAATTGCAGGCTGTCGAGCCCCAATTCATAGATCGCACGCGTCCGATCGTCGACCAGCTGCCCGATCGGCCGCGACGATGCGATCGCGTAGAAACTGGGCGCGGACCGATAGCGCAACCGATCGGCATTGACCCAGATGCCGGCGACCTTTTCCTTTTCGCGGATCAGGATCGATTGCGTCGGCCCTTTTACGACGACCACGATATCCGCAGGCGATTCGCCTTGCGGCAGATGTCCGCCAGGGTAGAGGATCGCGCCGAACAGCAGCATGTCCGCACCGTGGAAGCTGTAGGCGATCTCGATATCGCGCTGCGACACGTCGGGGACGAGGACCGGCTTTTCCGCCGCCATCAGTAGCGGCGCGAGCAGCGGCAGAGCATAGCCGTTCCTCACGACAATTCGATCGTGAACAATTCGTCGGGTCGCCACACCAGCCCCAGAAAGATGCGCAGACCAACCAGCAGCACGATGACCGCGAGCGCGAGGCGCAGATATTCGGGGCGCGCCCTGGACGCGAAGCGCGTCCCGACCTGTGCGCCGATCACCGACCCGAGCAGCAGCAGCGCGGCGAGGACGATATCGACCGCCTTGGTCGTCGTCGCGTGCACCATCGTCGCGACCGCGGTGACGAACAACGTCTGGAACAGCGACGTGCCGACGACGACCGACGTCGCGACGCCGAGCAGATAGATCATCGCGGGCACCAGGATGAATCCGCCGCCGACGCCGAGCAGGATCGTGAGGATCCCGGTCACGAATCCCAGGATCAGCGGCGCGAGCGGCGAGATATACAGCCCGGATTTGTAGAAGCGCGTCCGTAGCGGGAGCGCGGCGACGATCGGATGGTGGCGGCGCTTGCGCGGGCGTGGCGGCTTGCCGCCGCGGCGGACGCCGATCGCGCGGACCGATTCGGTCGCCATCAGCATGCCGATGAACCCAAGCATCAGGACATAGACGACGCCGATCACGGTATCGATCTGCCCGAGTGCCTGAAGCAGCCGGAACAGCCATGCGCCGAACAGCGACCCGACGACTCCGCCGGCGACCAGCACCCCGCCCATCTTCACATCGACCCCGCTTCGTCGGAAATGCGCGAGCACGCCCGACACGCTGGCCCCCGTCACCTGGCTGGCGGACGATGCCGCCGCGACCGTCGGCGGGATGCCGTAGACGATGAGGATCGGCGTGGTCAGGAACCCGCCGCCGATCCCGAACATGCCCGACAACAGCCCGACCGCGCCGCCAAGCGCGACGATGAAGATCGCGTTGACCGACAGATTGGCGATTGGCAGATACACGTTCACGGATGCGATGTTAGCCGCTGGACCGCGACGCGGCTAGAAGTCGCTGCCGATCGTGAAGGCCGGGCCGGAACCGGGACGCGCATCGCCGGCGATACGCTCCCGCCAATCCGCCGACAGCCGGATCGTGCGGCGGCCGACCGGGACCACCGCGCCGATCGTCGGCCCGAGATCGAGTCGTGCCGCGCCCTTTTGCGCGCTGCCCCAGACGCCCGCGCCGATATCGATCCGCACCGGCCCCCGATCGACCAGCGGGTGCGTCGCGCGCGCGGCGGCATCGACGAATCCCTCGACCCCGTCGCGCGCGATCGCACCGGCCTGGCCATAGGCCTCGACCCGGACGCCGGGGGCGACGAGGCCCGGCCCATAGCCGCCGATGATGCCGACCGTCGGTCCGCCCTTGCCGCCATCGAGGACGAACCGCTGTTCGGCGATCAGATGGAACGGCAGCCGCGTCGGTTTCCAGTCGAGCCCGACCGCCGCCTCCTTGCCGCGTCCCGAAAGCGGCGTCGCCAGGCGGGCCGCGATCGCGACCCGGCGCGCGTCGCCGAGCGCATAGGTCAGCCGCACCCCCGCCTGCGACGCCCCGAGCTGCCCGCCCGACAGCGTTCCGCTCGGGCCGCCGCGCGCGAGCATCCAGGCGCTTCCCGCCAGGCGACCCGGTCCCGCGACCGGCCCGGGGCGAAGCGGCGGCCCGATCACGCCTGGCGTGCGGGCAGGCACCGATTGTGGGTCGGATTGGATCGCCGCGATATCCGCCGCGGTACCGCGGGTCGTGGGCAGCGAAACGGGCGCGGCCATCGGGGCGGTCGGCGGCGTGTGCTCGACCCGCGTCGCTGGTTGGAGGGTAGGTTCCGGTGCTGGCATCGGCATCGTCGATGCGAGCACCGGCGGCAGGACCGCACGCGCCAGCGCCCGAAGCGGTAGTGTCTCCGCGGCGGGCCACAAGGCGGCAACGCGGAACAGGGTCCATCCGCCGGCGGCGCTCCCCAGGAACCGCAGCGGCCGACCGTCCTTCACCGGGTGCGCAGGTCGTGGGCGTCGGGAAAGGCGTGACGCGTCTTGTCCCAGACCATCGGCGCGCCGCGCAGCATCGCGACATACCGGGTCAGCGCACGCCGGGCAGCGAGCAATGCGACATAATTGCCGACGACGAAGCGCGGCACCGACCACCAGGCCTCCCGCCATCCATAAGCCCGCCCGGTAAACGCCATCCGCATCGCCAGCCGCCACCCGAGCAGCATGAGATTGACCTCGACCAGCCAGTCGGGCCCTCCCGGCATCGGCCATCGGACCGCCCATCCCCAGTGGATCGCACCGACAATCCCCCAGCCGAGGAGCGCGGCATAGGCGAAGCCGAGGACGATGACCGCCAGCGGCGCACGCCGGTCGCGCATCCGCATCCAGTGATCGCCGATCCGGTGCCACCGCGCCCAGCCGGTGCGATCCCACCCCGCCAGCGCGATGCCGGTCATCCAGCGCGCCTTCTGCCGAACCGCGGCGTCGATCCGGTCGGGAAAGAAGGCTCGTACCGCGACCAGCATGTCGTCGGCATCGCGGACCCGGGCAAAGGCTGCGCGACCGCCAAGCTCGGCGATGCGAAGGCCCAGTTCATAGTCCTCGGTCAGGCTGCTCGCATCGAACGGGTCGCCGCCGCGCATCCGTGCGATCGTCGCCAGCATCGGCACCGCTATCGCGCAGCCGGTCCCTGCCAGTGGCATCCCCGCGCCGAGCGACCGCCGGACAATGACACCCTTGCCGTGATTTTCCGCGAACTCGTCTGCATAATGGCCTGACACCAATCGCGAGGATCGTTTGATCAGCGGCACGACGGGCAGTTGCACGACGCGATGATCGACGATGAACGTCTCGAACACGCGCAGCTCGTCCCGGTGGACGACATCCTCCGCATCGTGAAGCACAACCGCGGTCGTCGTGGTGCCCGTCCGCGCATCGGCACGCTGTAGCGCACGCCAGAGCGTGTTGAGACAATCCGCCTTTGTCGTCGGGCCGTTCTTCTCACCGATCACCAGAATGATGCGCGGGTCGGCTTCGGCGACGCGCGCAGCAGCGTCGATAGAGCCGCGATCGTTCGGGTAGAGTCCGACGAATATGCGGAAGTCCGGGTGATCCAGCGTCGTGCTGGCGGTAGCGAGCATCTGCCCGATCACCGCCGCCTCGTCCCACGCGGCGACGAATACCGCGAATCGCGACCGCAACGCCGGTGCCGGCAGGTTCGCCATTGGGGTGTCAGCGCCCTGCCCGAACCAGCGATGGCGAAGGAACAGCAGATCGACCAGCAGATCGTCGATGCCGCCGATCAGTAGCCCCGCCGCCGCGAACAGCGTGATTTCACGCAAAACCGCGTCGATCGCGCGAATCGCCTCGTCCATTGGTGCCCCCGCCCCCGTGCCGACGCGACGATAGGGCCCGGCATTCGAGGAACAATCGGCCGCGTCCAACAACATGATCGGTTATCGATGCAAATCAACGCAGGATCGTGCGTTATCCGTGCCGGACGGCACGGCCGCGCCGATGCGTAACATGCCGCGCAGCCTATATTTCGAGGCTCGATCGGCAAGCCATGGAATTGCGGGACCCGCAGATCAGGGGGTGTTGCGACCCCTGCCGCCGCCATTGGGCGAACCGCCGCCATCGCTGGACCCGGGGCCGCCACCCGCACCGACGGTGCCGATATTGCCGAACAGATCCTGGAAGAAACCCCGCTTTCGGCCAAGCGTCGGCGTCGTCTTGCCATACATATGCACCGAATTGACTTGATCGAGCCCGCTGCGCCGGATCGTGGTGACGTTGCCTGCCGGATCGAAACTGATGTCGAGCGCGATCTGGGTGATCGCGTGCGGATTGCGGAACCCGTAATTCTTGCTGTCGCGTGCCAGATAATACCAGTCGCCCTTGTCGAACTGCGCCGAGAAGGTCGGTTTGCCGAGCGTCTGGAGTACCGACTGGCGGTTGTCGACGCCGGGCTGCACCGAATTCACCAGATCGGTATCGATGATATAGCCCTGGTGGGACCGGATCTGCGTGCAGCCCGCAGCACCCAGCGCAGCGACCGCGATCAGCCCCAGCCGGGCGATACGCCCCGATCCGGCATAGTGGCCCGGCCATGTGAAACGGGATGTCATGATATTCTCCGAGGCGGCACGCAAGGACACGGTCGCGCGATTGCATCCGCGGCCGATCGCCTCGATATGCGCAGAAGCGCGGACAGACAAGCCGCGCCCGTCACACCACGAGCGGAAGCGACACGCATTGGGCTGGATCGAAACGTTGACGACGCGATTTGGGATCGGGCGGTCCGGCAAGACCCGCGCCGCGACGCTGCCGCTGTACCAGGCGAGCGTCGCGCGCGCGCGCGAGGCGCATTGGTACGAGGCGGGGGCGGTGCCCGACACCGTCGACGGCCGGTTCGACATGGTCGCGGGTATCCTGACGTTCGTCCTGCTGCGGCTGGAAACCGCGCCGGAGGGACCCGAGCCATCCGCCCGGCTGACCGAACGCTTCGTCGACGACATGGACGGGCAACTGCGCGAGATCGGGATCGGCGATATCATCGTCGGCAAGCATATCGGCCGGATGATGTCGATGCTCGGCGGCCGCCTCGGTGCGTATCGTGCCGGGCTCGCACCGGGCGGCGATCTGGAAGGCGCGCTGATCCGCAACGTCTATCGTGGCGAAGCGCCGTCGCCGGCCGCATTGGCGCATGTCGCAAGCCGTCTGCGCCCATTCCACGCCGCGCTCGCCGCGACCCCCGTCGCCGCGATCCTGGCGGGAATGCTGCCATGACCCCGGAATTCCATCGGCCGGTCCGGATCGATACGATCGGCGAGCGCGATCGTGCGGTCGAGATCGAGGCGAACGAAGGCGAACGCGCCGCCCTCGCTCGCCGGTTCGGGCTCGTCGCGGTCGATCGGCTGAGCGGGACGTTCGGTGTGCGGCGCGAAGGCGACGGCATCCTCGCCTCGGGCAGCGTCGGCGCATCGGTGGTACAGGCCTGTTCGGTGACCGGCGATCCGATCGCCGTGACCGTCATGGAGCCCGTCGCGCTTCGCTTTGCCGACGAAATGACGAGCGAGGGTGACGAGGTCGAACTGTCGGTCGATGCGCTCGACATCCTGCCGATCGAGGACGGTGCCGTCGATCTCGGCGAGGCGGCGGCGGATACGATGGCGCTGGCGCTCGACCCTTTTCCGCGCAGTCCGGGGGCCGCCGCCGCGCTGAAGGCGGCGGGCGTGGTGAGCGAGGACGAAGCGATCCACGGACCGTTCGCGGATCTGAAGGCGAAGCTGGGGCAAGCCTGAGCGCGCGTCATCGCGGTCAGTCCGCGTCCGGCCCAAGCGTCGGATCGAGGTCGCGCGGTCGTACGAAGCGTTCGAGCGCCCCGCCGCCAGGGCGGACATCGGTCCAGCGATCGACGGCGAACGTCATCCGCGCGACGCTGGCGGTCGGGTATTTGTCCTCGACCGCGTCGCGCAAAGCACCTGCGCTTTCGGGCACCAGCCACAGCACCAGATCCTCCAGCCCGGGATTATGCCCGACCAGCAGCACGTCCCCCACCGCCCCCGGCAGATCGCGGACCACGTCGAGCAGCGTGACGGCGGAGGCCAGATAGATGCGCCGGTCCCAGGCGGGGGCGAGCGTCCGGCCCAGCCCGCGCTGCACCTCATCGAGCGTTTCGATGACTCGTACCGCCGGCGAGGCGACGACATGGTCGAAGTCCGCCGACCGACTGCGCAGATGCGCCCCCATCAACGCCGCGGCGCGCTTGCCCTTGCCGTTCAGCGGCCGGTCGAAATCGCGTGCCACCGTGTCGGTCCAGTCCGACTTGGCATGGCGGAGCAGCGTCAGGGTCTTCATGGCGCGCCTTCCCGGACCGGTTCGCCGCGGTCTTGCCCGAGTGCGGAGCCGGAGGAAAGCCGCGATGCGACGCGTCGTACCGCTTCGTCCAGCGTCACCCGCAGGGTGCCGACCCCGGGCGGGAAGGCGGTCAGCAGGCGCGACGGCATCGCCGCCGACAGCAGCACGAACGCGCCGTGATCGTCGCCGCGGCGGATCAGTCGTCCGAACGCCTGCGCCAGCCGCGCGCGCACGATCCGGTCGTCATAGGCGGAGCCGCCCCCGACTTCGGTGGCCGCCAGCCGCCGCGCGGCGTGGAGCACGGTCGGCTTGGGCCAGGGCACGCCTTCCATCACCACCAGCCGCAACGACCGGCCGGGTATGTCGACCCCGTCCCTGAGCGCATCGGTCCCGATCAGCGACGCGCGCGGATCGTCGCGAAAGATATCGACCAATGTGCCCGTATCGATCGGATCGACATGCTGCGCCATCAGCGGCAGGCCATCTCGTGCAAGCCTGTCGGCTATACGCGCGTGAACGGCGCGCAGCCGGCGGATCGCGGTGAACAGCCCCAATGTCCCGCCATCCGCCGCGACGATCAGCCGCGCATAGGCATTGGCGAGCGTGGCGACGTCGCCCCGCTTGACGTCGGTGACGATCAGCACCTCGGACTGGCGGGCATAGTCGAACGGGCTCGCGGCGGCGAAATGGGTCGGCGGGCGTGCCAGATGCCGCGCGCCGCTGCGCGCATCAGCGATGTCCCAGCCCTCCGCGCCGCCCCCGCCGCCGCCGGTCAGCGTCGCGGAGGTGACGAGTGCGCCATGCGCGGGTTTCAGCACCACCTCGGCCAGCGGGCGGGTCGGATCGAGCCAGCGGCGGTGAAGACCGATGTCGAATTCGCGGCCCTCGATGCGGTCGACCGCCAGCCAGTCGACGAAATCGCCGTCCGCCGGGCCACCGATCCGCGACAGCAGGGCGAGCCACGCCGCGACCGTGTCCGCACGCCAGCCGATCGAGGCGATCGCGCCTTCGATCCGCGCGCGCGCCGGGCCGTCCATCCAGTCGGGCCCTTCCGCCAGCACCGCCTCCAGCCGCCGGCCGAGTGTCACCAGCGGGCGCACCAGCGCGTCCAGCGCGGCGGCGGCGGGGGCGGCGGCATCGATCAGTTCGGGTGACGGTTCGGCGAGTTCGGTCTCCAGCCCATAGCCCGCATCGCCGCCCTGTTCGGCACGCGCATAGGCAAGCCCGCGCACCGCCGACAGCAGCACCTCGATCGCGCCGAAGGGCTGACCCTCGCCCAGCCGCTGCAGCCATCCGTCCGACGCCAGCGCGCGCGCGGCATCGACCGCATCCGCGATCGCGCGCGCGCCGCCCTCGTCATAGCTCGCGACATCGGACAAGCGCGCCGCCAACCCGCGCCGCCGCCCGCGCCCGCCCGATTCGGGGCCGGTGATCCAGCGCCGCAGCTCGATCGTCTCCTGGCCGGTCAGCGCGACGCCGAACATCGCATCCGCCGCGTCGAACAGATGATGCCCCTCGTCGAACACGTAGCGTGTCGGCCGCGCCGCCAGTTCGCGCCCGCGCGCGGCGTTGACCATCACCAGCGCATGGTTGGCGATGACGATATCCGCTTCCGCCGAGGCGCGTGCGGCGCGTTCGATGAAGCATTTGCGGTAATGCGGACAGCCGGCATAGACGCACTCGCCGCGCCGGTCGGTAAGGGCTGCGGGGCCGTTGCGGCGGAACAGCGTCGGCAGCCAGCCGGGCAGATCGCCACCGACCATGTCGCCGTCCGCGCTGTACGCCGCCCAGCGCGCGACCAGTTGCGCGAGGATCGCCGCGCGGCCCTGGAACCCGCCCTGCAGCGCATCCTCCAGGTTCAGCAGGCAGAGGTAGTTCTCGCGGCCCTTGCGCGTCACCACCTTCGTCCGGCGCACCGCCTCATCGGGGAACAGCCGCGCGCTTTCCTGCCCCAATTGGCGTTGCAGCGCCTTGGTATAGGTCGACACCCACACCGCGCCGCCCGCCTCCTCCGCCCAAAGCGAGGCGGGGGCCAGATAGCCGAGCGTCTTGCCGATCCCGGTGCCCGCCTCCGCCAGCACCAGATTGGGCGAATCGCGCACCGCCCGCGGGCCGAACGCCGCCGCAACCGCCTCGGCATAGGCACGCTGGCCCGGACGCTCCTCCGCGCCGTCGCCGGTCAGCTGCGACAGCCGGGCATCGACCGCGGGCAGATCGACCGCGACGGTGCGCGGGGCGGGGCGGGGGGCAGACTCGTCCCATTCCGGCAGTTTCGAAAACAGCCAGCGCTCGTTCTCCGCCGGTTTCGCGATGCGGTCGGCCAGCGCGGGGGCCCAGGGCCAGCCGAGCCGCCCGAGCGACCGCATCGCGGTCCACGCCCCCTCCCGCTCGGGCCAAGGGGTCTTTGCGCCGCCGCCCGCCAGCCCCATCAGCGCTTCGGTGGCGGCGAGCAGGAACGGCGCGACCGCGGCATCGTCCACCGGCGGATCGATCCCCGCCGCCGCCGCCAGCCCCTTCGCGGTCGGCACCATGAAGCGTGCCGGCCGCAGGAACGCGAACAGCTCGAGCAGGTCGAGCCCCGACAATTCGGCATAGCCCAGCCGCTGCCCGACCAGAGCCGCGTTCAGCAGGATGACCGGCGTATCCGCCGCGATCCGGATCGCCTCGCCCCGCCCGACCTGCCGCGTTCCGGTCCGGTCGGCGATCCAGATGCCGGCATGACTGGCGTGGAGGGCGGGGTGGGGAAGCACCGCGGAACGATGCGCGATACGGAACGAAAGAGCAACCTGCGGGTGGCTTCCGGCGGCGTGGGGCGGCCGCCAAATCCCCCTTGATTCGCACTACGATTGCACGAAATGCATTCGGAAGTGGAGGAACCACACGCCACGTCACGCCGGAAATCACCTCCCGACAGGTCGGACGGGTATTGGAAGGAGAACCGCCGCGAGATGCATGTCGCCGACATGCGCGAGGACGTGGCACGGAAAATCCAACATAGCGAGGGGATGTTATGATGGCCGCGTTCGCTCAAGGCCGTCCTTCTCGACCCAACGACTTCAGCTTGCAGCTTGTGGAGCGTATGCACGATCATGCTCGTCCACTTAGTGCCGAAGAGTCGAGGATGCGGCGCAAGGTTCAACCACCGGTGGAGTCTATCGCCGCCGGGGAAGCGAGTTCATGGAGTCCGCGCTGCTGACCACGTCGCGCCGATTGCGACAGATTGGCGGGGGAGATCGCCAGCATGGACGCTCTGCCCGTACTGATGCTGCATCCGCTTAGCCGCCCAGCATCGGCAGTCAATCAAGGAACTGGGGCTCTGCCTTGCCGACGACGAGATGCGGATTGAGGCGGGTGCCTCGGCTACGCAAACTGATCGATCAGGTCGTGGCAACACCATCTAAGGGGGGCGGTCGCGCTGTTAATCCGGAGATCGTGCGCCGGATCGATGAGATACCGCGGCTGGCGCAATATCGAACGCCGCTAATTACGGCAGAGCGCGCAGGTTCTCGATAATCTTAGCCTGTTGCTCGGCTCTCAAAGTTGAGGGCTTTTCGGCCTCGATGTAGTTCGCAATTTTAGTAGCTAGCGATTTGCTGATCCTGCCCCGGGTTTGAGCTGCATCCAGCTCCGCAGACGGAAATGTCGTCAACCGGCTACAATCAAGAAGGGGTTTATCCCCTTGACGTACGTATGATCCAAATCTGGTATTTCAGAGCGGTAAGCTATTTTGGGTTTTGCTAGCGAGAAAGCCGTTTTGAAACTGTAGGATCATGCTGGAGCCGTCTGGGTTGCCCCATGTGTATGTCTGGTAAGAACCAACGCCGGGGATCTGACTGGACGACTGCTCAACCCCTGGCGTGCCTACAGAAGCCGCCACCTGATCGTGAGTCATACCCAAACGGACCTGTTCGTATATCTCGCGGGTAACGAGATGTTCGTCGACCGGCGTCGCCTCGACAACCGGCGCGGGTGGTGAAAAACCGACCGGCGCTGACTGATCGCAATCGTGCCAATCATAATCGACGGGCAGCACGCGATCATCTGAATAAGTCCAACACGTTCCGCGGTTCTTAAGGTCTTCGAAAGCGGCGTCTCGCTTGCGGCACGTGGCATCGTCGAACGAATGTGCACCCCCTTGGCACTCGGCTGCGTCAGCAAGCGCTTGCTGTTCAAGGTCGCTCAAAGAGGGTTTAATGACCTGTGCCGATCGCATCGCCGGTACATCCGACCCCCAATGCGTTCCAATCGCGACAGCCGCCATGGCTGCCAGTAGTACAAAGACCACTCGCATACGTCGTCCTACGTTCAGACCCGGCCGGAGTCGGGTGGTTGAACACGTGCGAACGTAGGCGAGCACGCCCCGCCTATTCGCCCTTTCGGGCTGTTATATTTGGCGGGCCGCCCGACATGAGCGGACCTACGTTCAGCGCCGTGCGCACCGTCTCAGGCTGTTCAGACCCGAGCCGATAATTATAGAATAGCGGATTATCGTGCAGACTCAAAGGGCTGCTGGCATTGACTAAATTGTCAATGGTTTCAGTGAGTTATGGAGCGCGTCGATTCGACAGCGGCCATAAATTATGGCATAAACAATTCACGCCGGTCAGCTTGCAGGCTGACCGGCGTGATTGAAGGCTTCGGGAATCCACCCCGCGGCCGGTCGGATACCTTCTAAGGAAAGGAACCCAACGATGCTCATCTTGAGTATTGCGCTGGCGCTATGCGCGCTGGCTATCCTCTTAAGGCACTAGGACGCGGTGACATTTTAGGGATTCCACTGAGCCGATAGTTCTGATT
>NZ_CAXTII010000020.1:0-36484 GCF_964244235.1 uncultured Sphingomonas sp. | reverse complement strand
CTTCATGTCTTTTTCTCCCTTGGCCCCCGCCATGATGGACGGATTAGGGATCGCCGCTTGAACCGCGGGTGAGTTCGTCCGACAGCCGTCGTTCACCGCGCCCGCAGCGCCCGGCACATGGTTCGCATATGCCGGGCGCCGCATGATGCGCGTTATTTGTCGAGGATGAAGGGCAATTGCCCCGTCCCCGACATGTAGGTCGGCAGCTTGCCGTCCCATTTCTCGATCGCGCGCTGGCGCAGGATTTCGGGGTTCGCGCGCAACGCGTCGCCTTCGAGGTGCGACGCCTGCGCCTTGCCCTGCGCATCCGCGATCCGCGCATCGGCATTGGCGCGCACGGTTGCGACATTGGCCTGCGCGGCGAGCGCGGCCTGTTCGTTCGCGAGCTTGGTGTTGATCTGCGTCAGCACCTGTTGCGGCACGCGGACGTTCGACGCCCAGTAAAGCTGTTCGACATGCAGTCCCACCGGCTCGAAATATTTCGACACGTCGCGCAGCACCGCGTTGATCAGCGCGGCCTTTCTGGGCCCGTAGATCTCCTCGACGCCGAGCATCGCCGATTCCTCGTTCAGCGCGGACCGCACCGCGTTGCGCAGCGGGCCGGCGACGATCCCGCTCATTTCGGTACGGTATTTCTGGAACAGGATCGGCGCCTTCACCGGGTCGACGCGGTAGGCGACGGAGATATCGGCGGACAGGTTCAGGCCGTTCTTGTCCTGGAACGTGAAAGCCTCGTCCGCGGCGGTCTGTTCGCTGCTGCCCGCGGTCCAGGCATAGGTCGATGTGTAGATCGGATATTCGTAGATGTTCGATCCGACCGGCGTGAAATACCAGCCGACGCCCAGCGCATGGTCCGACACCCCGGCGGCGCTGCCGAAATTATTGACCTTGATCCCGACATGCCCGGGTTCGACCCGACTGCACGACGTGATCGGCACGATCGCGATGAGCGGAAGCAGCAGCAGCGGGCTCCAGCGGATGATACGGGGATTCATTGGTCCTTGTCCCTGATGAGGGCGGTCGCCTCACGCGTCAGCCCGACGATGCCGACGAACCCGCCGACGAGCGCGGCGATCGCCAGGATCGCGGCGGCGGCATCGGCCAGATCGCTGTGCAAATCGAACAATGTCGGCACGACGAACAGGAAACAGCCGAGTTCGAGGCACAACAAGGCCAGTGAACGCAGGCCGAACCCCACGAGCCACGTGTCGAGCGGTTGCATGAAGAGGACGCCCCAAGCTCCCAAGCGAGCGGGGAGCCGCAGCGGGTCGGAAGACTCGCTGGTCGAGGGTATAGCGGTGTGCCTATATGGTTTCAATAGGGCCGGCAGAGGAGCCTATCTGCTCCGTCAGGCGAAGCCGGGTGGCGTCGTTCGGCAACCCCGCGAACAGCGCGTCCTCGGTGCCCGTCATCCAGACCTGACCCCTGCCCGCCAGCCGATCGAACAGCGCTGCGCGCCGCGCGGGGTCGAGATGCGCGGCGACTTCGTCGAGCAGCAGGATCGGCGCGCGGCCGACACGGTCCGCGACCAGATCGGCATGTGCGAGGACGATGCCGAGCAGCAGCGCCTTCTGCTCGCCCGTCGAACACAGCCCGGCAAGCTGGCGCTTGTCGCGGTGGGTGACGATCAGATCGCTGCGATGCGGTCCCACCAGCGTCCGCCCCGCCGCGGCATCGCGCGCGCGGCCGGCGCGCAGTTCGGCGCGAAGCCGGTCGGCATCGCCCTGCCACCCCTCCAGCGCCAGCGTCGCGCGCGCGAACGGCCCCGGCGGTTCGGTCGCCAGCCGTTCGCCCAGCGCAGCCACGCCGTCCGCCCGCGCCGTCGCGATCGCCGCGCCGTGCGCCGCCATTGCGGTCTCCAGCGCGGCCAGCCAGTCGGGATCGATCCCATCCTCGCTCGCCAGCAGGCGGTTGCGCGCGCGCATCGCCGCGTCGTAGCGCGCGGCCTGGACCGCGTGGCCGGGATCGAGCGCCAGCACGAGCCGGTCGAGAAAGCGCCGCCGCTCGCCCGCGGTATCGACGAACAGCCGGTCCATCGCCGGCGTCAGCCACAGGATCGTCAGCCATTCGGCGAGCGCGGTCGCCGCCGCGGTCGCGCCCTGTATCCGGATGATCCGCCGTTCGGGCGCGACGCGCACGGTGCCGGTCGCCAGTTCCACCGGCCCGCCCGCCGCCTCGAGCGTCGCCGCGATCCCGAAGCCGCCCGGTCCATCCTGCCGCGCGACCGCGGACAAGGCGGCACGCCGCAAGCCCCGGCCGGGCGCGAGCAGCGACACCGCTTCCAGGATATTGGTCTTCCCCGCACCATTCTCGCCGGTCAGCACGACGAAACCGCTGCCGGGCGCGAGCGTCAGCGCGGGGTGGTTGCGGATATCGGTGAGGACGAGGCGCGACAGCATCGCGTCGGCTCTAACGCAAAGCGGCGCATGCTGGAATCGCAGGCTTGCCCCCTTCCGTCATGCCGGGCTCGCCCCCGGCAGCCACCGTACCGCGCAATCTCACGCTTCCGATCTCGCGGCACGATGAACCCCGGCACGCGGCCGGGGTGACGGATCGCGGTAATCCTTCTCAGAACGACACCCCGATCGTACCGAAGAACTGCCGTGGGGCGACGGGGAAGAAATTGTAGGTCGCGTTCGGAGCCGCGATGGCGAGCGACGATTCGGCCCGCTTGTTGGTGATGTTCGTCACGTTGAGGCTGACGTTGACACCATGCCCGGTGGCGCCGTCGCCAAGCGGGATCCGCGCGCCGATACGGCCCGCCAGCGTGAAATAGGCCGGGACCTTCGCCGCGCCGTCGCCGGGGACGAGATCGTCCGTGAACGTGGTGTAACGCCGGCCGAGATAGTCGCCGATCAGTTGCACGTCGAAGATCCCGGCATTGGCGGACACCACGGTCTTGTTCAGCCAGTCGGGGCTGCCGGGTACCTTTTTCCCTGCGGTCGGGACCGTCGTCGTGCCCGTCACATAATTATTGTCGTAGCGCGAATTGTTATACGACAGCGCGTTGTAGACCGAGAAATGGCTGCCGAAGTGCAGCGTCCCGGCGGCATCGAAGCCGTCGGTCGTCACGCTGCCGACATTCTGCAGGATCGTCGCCCCGCTGGCGATCGCGGTGATCGTGACGGTCGGACTGATCGCGAGCAGGCGATTGCTGAAATCGACGTGATAATAGCTGATCTGCCCCTCGAACGCGGTGATCGGCCCAAGCGCCAGCGCATGATGCGTGCGCAGACCGCCTTCATAGGTCCAGCTCGTCTCTGGCTTGGTATTGGCCTTGAAGAAATCGAACAGCGTCTGGCTGCCGAGCGCGAACGGCGACAGGCCGGCGGCGGCGCTGGTCTGGAACTGGCGGACATTGTTCTGCGCATTGGCGAAAAGCTGTTCGTGATCGGTCGCATCCCAGACCGCGCCGATCTCCGGCAGGAACGGCTTCGTCGTGTCGAGCTTGCCGACGGGCAGGCCGAGCGATCCGGTGAACGAGCCGGGGATCGGCTGGACCGGCACCGCCTGCGACGCCATCTGGAACGTGCTCTTGAAGCCGGCGAGCAAGGTCAGGCGAGGCACGATCTTCCACGAATCCTGCAGATGCGTCTGAATCTCGTCGACCCGGATCTCGCTGCCATATTGGGTAATGAGCGGCGTCTCGTAATCATGCGGCCGGGTATAGGGCGACGACGGATTGCTGAGGCTGACCGCGTACCAGCGGCGGAACGAGGACGAGCTTTGATGCTCGTACCAGCCGCCGAGTTCGATCTGGTGGTTGCCGAATTCCGCCTTCACCGTGGAGACCAGCCCCTCGCGGTCGATGCGGTATTCGGTGGTGCGCGCGGCAAGCCCCGATCCGCCGAAGATGCCCGACAGCCGCGCGACGTTCGCCGCCGACGTGGTATTCACGCCCGGCCCCTGCGGACCCGGATAATAATAGGAGAAGAGCAGCGGCAGCCCGGCGGCGGTGATCGGCCCGGCGACGACACCGACGCCGTCGTCATGATGGAAATATAGCTGGTTCGACCAGCTTACATGATCCGACGCCTTCCAGTCGTATTTCAGATATCCGATATAATCGGTGCGCTGTGCGTCGCTGTAGAAATTCTGATAGTTGGACCCGGGTGCCGCGTTGATCGCGGCATAGGCAGGCGATTGGTAATAGCCGACCACCCCTGCGAAATCCGGATAATAGAATGGCCGCGTGTACGGTGCGGTGGCGCGGTTGTCGATCGCCGCGGTGGTCGCAGTGGCTGGCCGCACGACAATCGCGGTCGAATCCTCGTTGGGTTCGGTCTTGTCGGAATAGGCGAGATACACGGTCAGCTTGCCGTGCTGATCGTCATGGACGATCTTGCCGTCCGCCTGATAGCCGCCCTGCTTGCCGTTGAAATCCCAGGCGCGCGCGTCCTGGCGCACGCCGGACACGTAGAAACGCGTGCCGTCGCCCAGGTCGCCGCTGTCGATCCGGGCATAGGTGCGAAACGTCGAATAGCTGCCGAAGGTCTGCGACGCGGTGACGCCACGCTGGTCGTGCGGATCGCTGGAGAAGGTGTCGATCGTGCCGCCGAGGTTGCTGGTCGACGCGGTGCCGAGATCGCCGGCACCCGACGCCAGCGTCACCCGGCCGACATCTTCGGAAATGATCGCGCGCTGCGGCGACAGGCCGTTGTAATTGCCATATTGCTGGTCGCCGAGCGGCAGGCCGTCGAGCGTATAGCCGAGCTGCTGCTGGTTGAAGCCGTGGATGAACAGCGAGATATTCTGTTCGTTGTTGCCCCAGGGATCGGCGGTCAGGAAGGTGACGCCGGGCAGCGTCTCCAACGCTTTCAGCGGGCTGATCCCGGGCAGGATCTTCTGGATCTCGACCCCGGTGATCTGCGTGACCGACCGGGTGGTCTTGGCGGTGACGACGATGTCCTGCGCCGGGTCCGCCGGCGTGTCGGGGCCGCCAGTCGGATCGGGATCGACCGCAGTCGTTGCCAACATCGTCTGCGCGGCGGCGGGTACGGCGAACGTCGTTAGCGCAACGCCCAGTAGCAAAGTCGCCTTGCGATGGTCGGTCATGATGTCTCGATTCCCCATTGCCGGTCGTCGCCGGGCCCGGGCGTTGCCTAGGGACAGGAAAAGACGGATCGGCGACACGGCCGTGACGGTTCGATGACGCCGCAAAAAGGACCGGCAGGTGCGGACGCCTATGGCCGGGCAGCTACCGCCCGATCGCCGCCGCCAGCCAATGCGCGGCCTGTTCGGGCGATTGCTTGCCGTCGCTTCGATCCACCCGGTAATTCGCCTGCTGCATCGTCGCGACCGGTATGCGCCCGACCAGTGGGCGCAGCGCCGCGATCAGGCGTTCGTCGTGCGCATGTCGCGGATCGACCAGCAGGATCGCATCGTAACCGGGGATCGCGCGGCGGGGATCGGTCAGGATCGTCAGCCCGTCCGCCGCGATCCGCCCGTCGGACGAGAAGGCGGAGATGGCGTCCACCGTCCCGCTCGCCAGCGCCCTGTACATGAAGGTCGGGCTGTACGGTGTCGCGGCGGCAAAGCGCATCCGATAGGCGCGCTTCACCGCCGTCCATTCGGGCCGTTCGAGAAATTCCAGATCGCTGCCGAGCTTGAGTCCGGGCGACGCCGCCGCAAGATCGTCGAGCGTCGCGATTGCCTTCGCCTTCGCTTCGTCCCCGCGCATCGCGAAGGCATAGGCGTTCTCGAACCCGAGCGGCCCGACCAGCCGGGTGCCCGATGTCGCCCGCATCCAGCCGCCGATCGCCGCGACCATGGCCCCACGCGGCGGGACGGTGGTGCGCTTCATCGCGTTGGTCCAGATCGTGCCCGCATAATCGACATACACATCGACATCGTTCGTCGTCAGCGCGCCGTAGATCACCGCGGAACCGAGCCCGTCGCGGTACTGCACGTCATAACCAGCCGCGGTCAGCCGGTCGCCGATCAGCCGCGCCAGGATATATTGTTCGGAGAAATTCTTCGCGCCGACGACGACCGTCCGCTGCCCGCTGCGATGCCGGAGCGGCGCGGTCGCGAGCGCCAGTCCGACGACAAGGATCGACAGCCCGGCGATAACGAACCCGCGCCGCCGCGTCGCCAGACCGTGTTCGACCAGCCCGATCGTGCCGTCCACCGTCATCGCCAGCAACGCCGCGGCGATGCAGCCCGCAAGCACCAGCGTCCAGTTCTGCGTCTGCAGCCCGGCGAAGATCATGTCGCCCAAACTGGGCTGCCCGACGGTCGTCGACAATGTCGCAGCCCCGATCGTCCAGACCGCGGCGGTGCGGATGCCGGCGATGAGAACGGGCGCGAGCAAAGGTGCCTCGACCAGCCGCAGCTTCTGCCACGGCGTCATGCCGACCGCGTCCGCCGCCTCGATCACTGCGCGATCGATGCCGCGCAGGCCCGTCACCGCGTTGCGCAGGATCGGCAGCAGGGCATAGAGCGTCAGCGCGATCAGCGAGGGCAGGAAGCCGAGCGCGGGAATGCCCCCGCCGACGAGCCCCGACAGCGCCAGCAGCAGCGGGTAGAACAATGCGAGCAGCGCCAGCGAGGGGATCGTCTGGACGAGGCTCGCAAACCCGAGCGCGACCCGCGCCACCGCGGGTCGCCGCGCCGATAGCACGCCGAGCGGCACCGCGATCAGCATGCCGAGCACCAATGCGGACCCTGCGAGCAGGACATGCTGCGCGAGCAGCGGCGGCACGCGCGAAAAGGCGTCGCCGATGCCGCTCACGCCGCCGCCAATGCCGCCAGCCGCGCGGCCTGTTCGCGCGGCACCGCGACCAGCGCCTGCGCCGCGTCGCCGCCCGCCCCGCCCGCGAGCGCGGCGGGCGTCTCGTCCGCCACGATCCGCCCTGCCTGCATCACCAGTACGCGGTCGGCGAGCAGCAGCGCCTCCGCCATGTCGTGCGTGACCAGGATCGTGGTGAGGCCCAGTGCATCGTGCAGCGCGCGGATCGATCGGCCGAGATCGTCGCGCGTGACCGGATCGAGCGCGCCGAACGCCTCGTCGAGCAGCACTATCTTTGCCTCGGGTGCCAGTGCGCGGGCAATCGCGACGCGCTGGCGCTGCCCGCCGGACAGTTCGTGTGGCATCCGTTCGGCCATCGTTCGCGGCAGGCCGACCCGGTCGAGCATCGCCGTCCCATCGACGCGCTTGCCGGTCAGCCGCGGGCCGATCGCGATATTCTCCGCGACCGTCATGTGCGGGAACAGCCCGATCCCCTGGAACACATAGCCGATCCGCCGCCGCAGCGCAGGAGCCGGGCCATCCGTCACATCGACACCGTCGATCGTGACCCGCCCGCCCGTCGGTTCGACCAGCCGGTTGATCGTCTTCAGAAGCGTCGACTTGCCCGATCCCGACGTGCCGACCAGTGCGACGAAGCTGCCGCCATCGATCGTCGCGGACACACCGTCGACCGCCGCGACCGCGCCGTAGCGTTTGCTGAGCGTGTCGAATGCGATCGATTGCGCTGGCATCGCCGGCGACGATGGGGGATGCAGCGGCAAGGGTCAAATGCCGGATTCACGCGATGGCGCGAACCCGTACAGGCGCGGATGATGAGCGAGATCAAGGCGATCTTCATTACCGGCGGCGGATCGGGGATCGGCCGTGCCACCGCGCGGCTGTTCGCCAGCCGCGGTTGGCGCGCCGACGTAGCGGACATCGACGAAGCCGGGCTTGCCGAGACGATCGCGATGATCGGCGGCGGGATGGCGCAGCGTTACGTGATGGACGTGCGCGACCGCGACGCATGGGTCGCCAGTCTCGACGCCTTCACTGGCGCCAGCGGCGGACGGCTCGACGTGCTGTTCAACAATGCGATCGCCACCAGCGGTCCGCTGGCGCAGGCGAGGTTCGCGGACATCGACCGGACGGTCGCGATCAATTTCGCCGGTGTGCCGAACGGTGCGCGGATCGGCCATGCGTATCTCGCGAAGACGCCGGGGTCGTGTCTGCTCAACACCGCATCCGCGTCCGCGATCTACGGATCGTCGGGCTGGCCACCTATTCGGCGACGAAGTTCGCGGTGCGCGGGCTGACCGAGGCGCTGGATGGCGAATGGCATGGTTACGGGATCAAGGTCCGCGACATCCTCCCCGGCTTCATCGAGACGCCTTTGCTCGACGGCGTCGCCGGCGACACCAATCGATCGATCCGCGAGACGGTGGTCGGCGCAGGACCGGAACTGACGGGCGCGGACGCCGTGGCGGAGGCGGCGTGGAAGACGGTGCAAGGCAAGGCGGTCCACATCCATGTCGGCAAGACCGCGCGCCGGCTGGCGTTCGCGGCACGCTGGATGCCGGGCCGCCCGCGCAACCGGATGAAGCGCGGGATGGGTAGCGGGAGGTAGATCCCGCCGTCCGACGCCTCAAACCGCCGCCAGCACCCCAGTCGCGATCACCGGCCCCGTCGGCGCAATACCCGGCGCGCCGCCGGCCGGTTCGACCGAGATGGCGAGCGTCACGCCCGATCCCATCTTCGCGCGCGCCGCAGCCGGCAGACTGATCGTGGTCGGCTGGACGGCCAGCAGCCCAAGCGCATGCGGTACGCCATCGCCGCCGATCAGCCAGAGTTCGGCCACCTTGCGTCCGGTCTGTGCCGGTGTGGCGGCGACCCGGATCGACCCGGCCGCCGGATCATAGGCCGCCGCGATCGGTGCCTTCGCATCGCCGAGCGACGCGACCAGCATCGTCCGCGATGCCGGCGCAGCGGCGACCGGCACCGGCTGCGATACCGGCGGCTGCCCCGGCGGCGGCCCGACCGGGCGCACCAGCACCATCACGAGCAGCACCGCCGCGATCGCACTGGCCACGATCGCGATCCCGGGCCAGGGCATCCGCGACCGGCGACCGGTTACGGGACCGCCCAGGCTCTCGTCGATCCGGTCGATCAGCCCCTCCGGGGCCTCGACGCCCGGCCACAGATCGAACAATTGCGCGAAATGCATCCGCCATGCTTCGACATCGCGCGCGAAGTCCGGTTCGGCCAGCACCCGGCGCAATGCGGCGGCCCGCTCCGGTCCGTCGAGCAGGCCCAGCGACAGTTCGGCGGCGGTCATGTCGCCGCTGTCGGACAGGAGCGCGTCATCCATGATCGAGGCACTCCTTCAATCGCGCGAGGCCGCGGCGGACCCAGCTCTTCATCGTGCCCAACGGGACGTTCGCCCGCTCGGCGAGATCGGCATAGGTCACGCCGTCGAAAAACGCGGTGCGGATCGCGGTCCGCTGCCGATCGTCCAGCGCCTGCATGCATACCGCCAGCCGGTGGCTCGACTCGCTCGACAACAGTATCTGTTCGGCGGACGGCGCATCGTCGGCGATGTCGGGCGCGCCGTCGAGCGAATCGGTCCGGCGGACGCCCTGCGCGCGCCGCCAGTCGATCGCCCGGTTGCGCGCGATCGTGGCGAGCCAGGTGATCGGGCTCGCCCGCCCCGGCTCCCACGCGCCCGCCCGGCGCCAGATGGTGAGATAGACTTCGTGCAACACATCCTCTGCGGCCTGACGTTCACCGCAGATACGAAGACAGATGCCGAATAGCTTCGATTGCGTCAGGATGTAGAGATCGCGGAACGCGCCGCGATCCTCGCTGCCGGTCTTGACCAACGCATCGGCCAGGCGCGCACGCGCTGCATCGGCATCGGTCTGGGGCGGGTTCACACGACGGTTCTAGCGGTTCGCCGAGGATCGGCCAAGCGTCGATGGGTGGCCTTTCCGGGTCTTCCCGGGTAAGGGCGGCGCATGCGCATCGCCATCGCTTCCGATCACGCCGCCGTCGCGCTGAAAACCGTCCTGGTCGCGTGGCTGACGGAGGCCGGGCACGAACCCGTCGACCTCGGCACGCATGGCGGCGCGCCGGTGGATTATCCCGATTACGGCGCCGCGGTCGCCGATGCGCTGGCGGACGGCCGTGCGGATCGCGGGATCGCCTTGTGCGGTTCGGGCATCGGCATCGCGATCGCGGCGAACCGCAACCCGGCCTGCCGCTGCGCTCAGGTATCCGAACCGCTGTCCGCGCAGCTTGCACGCAGCCACAACGACGCCAATTGCATCGCGATCGGCGCGCGGCTGGTCGGCGAGGACATGGCCAAGGCATGCGTCGCCGCGTTCCTCTCGACCGATTTCCTCGGCGGCCGCCACGGCGCCCGCGTCGACAAACTCTCCATGAAGGTCCCCGCATGAGCAGCCAGCCCATCCCGATCCGTCCCGACCTGCACGACGTCCAGCCGGACGGTTTCTTCACCCGCGGCCTGGCGCAAGCGGACGCCGCGGTGTTCGCCGGCGTCGCGCAGGAACTGGAGCGCGAGCAGACGCAGATCGAACTGATCGCGTCGGAGAATATCGTGTCGAAGGCGGTGCTGGAGGCGCAAGGGAGCGTCTTCACCAACAAATATGCCGAAGGCTATCCGGGCAAGCGCTATTATCAGGGCTGCGCACCGTCCGACGCGGTCGAGACGCTGGCGATCGACCGCGCCAAGCAGATCTTCGGGTGCGCGCACGCCAACGTCCAGCCGCATTCGGGTGCGCAGGCGAACGGCGCGGTGATGCTGGCGCTGGTCAAGCCGGGCGAGACGATCCTCGGCATGAGCCTCGACGCGGGTGGTCACCTGACGCACGGCGCGCGCGCGGCGATGTCGGGCAAATGGTTCGACGCGGTCCATTACGGCGTCGATCCCGTCACGCACCTGATCGACTATGCGCAGGTCGAAGCGCTGGCGATGGAGCGCCAGCCGAAGCTCATCATCGCGGGCGGCTCCGCCTATCCGCGCCAGATCGACTTCGCGAAGTTCCGCGCGATCGCGGACAAGGTCGGCGCGTATTTCATGGTCGACATGGCGCATTTCGCGGGCATCGTCGCCGCCGGTCTGCACCCGACGCCGTTCGGCCATGCGCATGTCGTGACCACGACGACGCACAAGACGCTTCGCGGTCCCCGCGGCGGCATGATCCTGACCGACGACGACGTGATCGCGAAGAAGATCAATTCGGCGGTCTTCCCCGGCCTCCAGGGCGGACCATTGATGCACGTCATCGCCGCCAAGGCGGTCGCATTCGGCGAGGCGTTGCAGCCCGACTACAAGACGTACATCGCCGCGGTCATAGAGAATGCGAGGATGCTGGCGGCGACGCTGAAGGAGCGCGGTGCGAACCTGGTATCGGGCGGCACGGATACGCATCTGGCGCTGGTCGATCTCACCCCGCTCGGCATCACCGGCCGCGATGCGGACGAGGCGCTGGAGCGTGCGGGCATCACCTGCAACAAGAACGGCATTCCCAACGACCCGCTGCCGCCGGTGAAGACCAGCGGTATCCGCGTCGGTTCGCCGGCGGGTACGACCCGCGGGTTCGGACCCGCGGAATTCCGCGAGATCGGCCATATGGTCGCCGACGTGCTCGACGGTCTTGCCGAAAAGGGCGAGCATGGGGACCCCGTCGTCGAGGCGGACGTTCGGACCCGGGTGCGGGCCCTGTGCGCGCGCTTTCCCATCTATCAAGGATAATGACATGGGCGTCGAAGACGTGAAGAACGACATCAGGAACACCCCCGGCCTTGGCAAGAGCATGGCCAAATGGGGCGCGCTCGGCGCGGTCGTCGCGATCCCGTTGCCGTTCGTCGGCCCGATCATCGGTGCGGCCGCAGGTGCCGGCTATGCCTATTACAAGGCCAAGAAGCAGGGCTGATGCGCTGTCCGTTCTGCGGCCATGAAGACAGCCAGGTAAAGGACAGCCGCCCGACCGAGGACGGTGCCGCGATCCGGCGGCGTCGCCAGTGCGAGGGTTGCGCCGCGCGGTTCACGACGTTCGAGCGAATCCAGTTGCGCGACCTCATCGTGCTGAAATCCGAGGAGCGACGCGAAGCATTCGATCGTGAAAAGCTGCTCCGCTCGGTATCGATCGCCACGCGCAAGCGGCCGATCGACGCGGTCCGGATCGAGAAGCTGGTGTCCGGAATCCAGCGCCGGCTGGAAACGCTCGGCGACGGCGAAGTGACGTCGAAGCGGATCGGCGAAATGGTGATGGAGGGGCTGAAAGGTCTCGATTCGGTCGCCTATATCCGTTTCGCCAGCGTCTACCGCGATTTCAGCGAGGCGCGCGATTTCGAACAATTCGCCGGTTCGGTCGGGGAGATCGGTCGCCAGTGACCGGTGACGCGAGCGACCCGACGGCCCTCGCGCCCAAGCCCGTCATCGTCCTGGTCCGGCCGCAACTGGCGGAGAATATCGGCAAGGCGGCGCGGGCGATGCTGAATTTCGGGCTCACCGAATTGCGGCTCGTCGCCCCGCGCGACGGCTGGCCGAACCCCGCCGCGGCACCGGCATCGAGCGGCGCGGACCAAGTGCTGGCGGAGGCGGGCCTGTACCCCGATCTCGCCCCGGCGATCGCGGATTGCGCCAATGTCTACGCCACCACGGTCCGCAAGCGCGGCGTGACCAAGCCGGTCGTGACGCCGGAACAGGCGGCACGCGAGATCCACGCGAGCCCGGCACGCACCGCCATCCTGTTCGGGCCCGAACGATCGGGGCTGGAAACCGACGACGTCGCGGTCGCGCGGTCGATCATCACCGTGCCGATCAACCCGGCATTCGGATCGCTGAACCTGGCACAAGCGGTGATCCTGGTCGCGTATGAATGGTCCAAGCATGTCGCGCTCGCGCAACCGCCCGAGACCGAATTGTCGCCGCCCGCGCCACAGGAGGAACTGGACGGGATGATCGCGCAACTCGATGCGATGCTCGGCGAGACAGGCTATTTCTACCCGCCCGACCGCGCGACGACGGTCCGACGAACGCTGCGAACGCTGCTGACCAAGCCCGCCTGGTCGAGCCAGGAAGTGCGTACGATGCGCGGCATATTGTCGACGCTCGACCGGCCGCGGACGCGGCGGTGAGGGGGGTGGGCGATGGGGTCCGTGCTCCTGCGAACGCAGGATCCCGGGGCCGATAGCGATGCCGATCGTAACCCCGGGTTCCTGCTTTCGCAGGAAAACGCCCTAAAGGCGGATCGAGCGGACGCCGCTCAACCCCCGCGCATCGAACGCAGCGAGTTCATACGCGATCGATGCCTCCACCAGCCGCTCCCAAAGTTCCGCTATAGGGCCTCCTGGCAACCCCGCCGCCGTCGCCGCGGCCACCGCGTTGGCGATCACCTGACGTTTCCGTGCCTCGTCACGGACAGCCCCGCGCATCGGCTTGATCCGCGCCGCCGCGTCCATATAGGCGAATCGCTGGACAAGCAGCGCGACCAGTTCGCGATCCACCTGATCGACGCCCGCGCGGACGTCCGTCATGGAGGCACAATCGGGGCCGGGGATGCGAACGTTCATGCCGCCTGATAATCGAGCAGGCGATGCTGTCCAGCCTCCCCGATCGCGCTTGCAGGACAGCGACGCCGTCGATATTCCCGCCTGGCCGGGCTGGTCGGCTTGCGATCGCCGGGGTTCCACCGGTTCGGAGAGTTTCGATATGCGTTCTTTCACTTTCGTCCCGGTGGCCATGGCCGCACTCATCACGGTGCCGACTATGGCCGGAGAAAGGAAGCCGGCCGATCCGAACGAGAAAATCTGCCGCCAGAGCGAAGTCACCGGATCGATCATGATGGGGAAGTCGGTCTGCCACACTGCCGCCGAATGGGCGCAGGTCGATCGGCAAAACGCGAGCGACTTGGAAAGCGCACGGGCCATCCTTCATCGCGGCAGCGTCGGCGCACATTGATCGCGCTCGCCCAAGCTTGACCTCGGCACCCGCTTCTGCCAGAGGCCGCGGCTTCGCGAATGGCTCCGCACCCCGGTGAAGCGGTGGCCCTGCCGATCGAAAGGTCCAAGCAGGCGATGACCGGGAATGATCCGCGCCAGCGATGATGCGGATCCGTCATTGGCACTTGCAAAGGTAATATTACATGTCGAAGCGCGCCAGCGCCAAGCACAAGCTCGACCGTCGGATGGGCGAGAATATCTGGGGTCGCCCGAAGAGCCCGGTCAACAAGCGCGAATACGGCCCTGGCCAGCATGGTCAGCGCCGCAAGGGCAAGGTGTCGGACTTCGGCATCCAGCTTCGCGCCAAGCAGAAGCTCCGCGGCTATTATGGCGACGTGACGGAAAAGCAGTTCCGCGCCTGCTATCACGAGGCCGCCCGGATGAAGGGCGATACCAGCCAGAACCTGATCGGCCTGCTCGAGCAGCGGCTGGACATGATCGTCTACCGCGCGAAGTTCGCGCCGACGATCTTCGCCGCCCGCCAATTGGTCAGCCACGGCCATATCCGGGTCGACGGCGTCAAGTGCAACATCGCCTCGCGCCGCGTCTTCGCCGGCCAGGAGATCACGCTCGGCACGAAGGCGCAGGAAATGGCGCTGGTGATGGAAGCGCAAGGCCTGGCCGAGCGCGAAATCCCCGATTACGTCGCCCCCGACGGCAACGCGAAGATCACCTTCACCCGCGTGCCCACGCTGGACGAGGTGCCGTATCCGGTGAAGATGGAGCCGAACCTGGTGGTGGAATTCTATTCGCGTTGAGGTAAGGATTTAGCGCAAGCTAAATCCGAACGAACCTCTCAACGCGAACGGCCGGCGGGGCTGAAGCCCCGTCCGACGTCGCGGCTTTGCCGCGACGCGTTCAGTGCAAGACTCAAGCGGCGGTCCAGCGATGTGCTGCCCCTTTGTTCTTCGTGTACTCTACCAGTGGAATTTTTCATCCGGCTCCGCCTTGCGTATCGCTTTCATGAAGCGAGGCGAGCTTTCGGACAGCCGGACCAAATCTGCTCCGGCCGCCTTTCGATACAAACCCTCTGCGGTTCGGATGAGGGATCATGTTGGGTTCAAACTCCCCCTCATGAAGTCCGATGGCATCCCGGACAAACATGCACTCTGGGTCTGTCACAACAATGCCCCCTGCGCCCCCTTCTGATGGCTGACCCGCGTTTCGACGCGCGCGGCTTTCCTCACCGGGCTGATGAGCGGCGGCAGCTTGGGTTTCAGCCCCATCATCAGTTCGGCCAGCGTCACGATCTGCAGTGCGGGGAAGCGCCCAAATTCGGTCTCGATCGTCGGATGCGATGCAGCCTCCTCGCGCATGCCCTTGGTCGGCATCGATTTCATGACGAACAATCCGAAGCGGAACTTGTCGCGCTCCATGACGCGGCCGAGATCGCGGACCATGTTCGGGTTGACGATATCGCCCGCCTTTACCGAGATGACGCCGGTCTCCACCTTGCCGCTTTCGGCGAGATAGTTAAACCAGCCGTCGATGCCCTTGTCGCCGCCCTTCTTGTCGCGGGGATAGCCGCCGACCTGCCAGCTTACCCATTGCTGGAACTGGTGCGGATCGTCCGCCGCCAGTCGCTCGGCGCTAGCGAGATCTCTTGGCACGCCGATCGTTTCAAACCGGATACCGGAATAGCCTTCGCGCATCCGGTTCTCGATCATGCCGATCGCGATATGTGTGATGTCGATCCCGATCCACTGCCGCCCGAGCTTCTCTGCCGCATCGACTGCGGTACCGCAGCCGCAAAAGGGATCGAGCACGACGTCGCCGGGGTTGGAGGATGTTTCAATGAGTCGGGAAAGAAGTCCTACCGGCTTCTGCGTCGGATAACCCAGCTTTTCATGTTCCGAATCGAGCCACTTTACATCTTCATCGATGCCTTCGGTAGACCCTGCCAACGTTCCGCGCGTGCCGGGCTGATATGCCCAGATATCCTGATATTGAACACCTTCGGAAGTCTCCAAATACTGCTTGTATCTTGGCAGCGCTCCTGCGGACTTTGGATGTAATATGAAACCCTTGCGATCGAGCGCGTCGAGGATGTCATTGAGCGACTCGAACGTGCCGCCGTTGGTGATCGCGGCCACTAACTTTTTGGGGATCGCCCAATGTCTTCCTTTTGGCGTCGGATCATAGTTTCTCCAGGGTTGACCGCTGTCGCCCGACCGTATCCCCGCGCCGGTTAGCACATTTGATTGATATCGCCCTTCATCATCTTCGCTGGAGAACGATCCAGAGATGTAAGCTTGGGAATAGGGACGACGACCGGGATGAAAGACTACATCGTCCGATCGAGAATAAAATAATATCGTGTCATGGATCGGACCAAATTGCTTCGACAATTTATTATGGGCATTGGTGCGACGCCATACGATTTCATTCCGAAAATTCTCCGCTCCAAACACCGCATCCAAGACCAGTTTCAGATAATGACTCGCGGTCGGATCGCAGTGAAGATATAAAGAACCAGTCGATTTCAGGACGCGGTGCAGTTCGACCAGCCGCACCGCCATCATTGCCAGATACGCCATCAGCGGGCTATCGCCGAGCGCGTCGTGCATCGCGCGCATCATCACCTGGAGCGATCGATTGATGCCGCTGTCGATATCCAGCAGAGCACTCTTCGATGCCTCGCCCCAGGTCCAGGTGTCGTCGAATGCCTCGATACTGGCATCCGCGCCCGCACCGCTGGCGGATTTGAACAGCACGTTATATCCCGCGTTTGAGTTAAACGGCGGATCGAGATAGACGAGATCGACGCTCGCGTCGTCGATGGCTTTGCGCATCACCTCGAGATTGTCGCCATAGTAAAGTCGGTTCATGTCCGAACCTTGCGGTACCCATGCGCCGCTGGCAAGGTTGCGCGCATCCACCGGGAGGGTCAGTCGTGCATCATTTTCGATCCATCTGCCTGCCGCTGATCGCGCTCGTCGCGATGCCGGCATCGGCACAGACCGCGCCCGCCATCTCGGTCGAGACGCTGAAGACCGTCGACAAGACATTGTCCTCCGACGCCTATGAGGGCCGCGCGCCGACGACGCCTGCGGAGGACAGGACGGTCGCCTATATCGTCGATCGGATGAAGGCCGCGGGGTTGAAGCCCGGGGTGCATGGCGGCTGGACGCAGGACGTGCCGATGGTGCAGATCACCGCCAGCAACGTGGCACCGCTGACCTTCACTGGCGGCAAGACGCCGATCAGCCTCGCCTACCGGACGCAGATGGTCGCGGGCACCTACCGCGTGGTGCCGCGGATCGCGGTGAAGGACAGCCCCGTCGTCTTCGTGGGGTACGGGATCAACGCGCCGGAGAAGGGCTGGAACGACTATGCCGGGCTGGATGTGCACGGCAAGACGGTCGTCATCCTGGTCAACGATCCCGACTGGCAATCGACGAGCCGCGAAGGTCTGTTCGAAGGCCGCGCGATGACCTATTACGGGCGCTGGACGTACAAGTTCGAAGAGGCGGCGCGGCAGGGGGCGACCGCGGCGATCATCGTCCACGACACCGAACCCGCCGCCTATCCGTTCGCGGTCGTGCAATCCTCCTGGACCGGCCCGCAGCTGGAACTGGACGAGACGGACGATCATATGGACCAGTCGAAGGTGATCGGCTGGATCCAGAAGGCGGACGCGACCGCGCTGTTCGCAAGCGCGGGACGGGATTTCGCCGCGTTGTCCGAAGCGGCCAGGCACAAGGGCTTCAGGGCGGTGCCGCTGGGGGTGGCGATGTCGACGAGCTTCGACAATGCCATTCGGCGACAGGCGTCGAAGAACGTCATCGGCACGCTGCCGGGCACCACGGCCCCCAACGACTATGTCCTCTACAGCGCGCATTGGGATCATCTCGGCCACTGCACGCCCGTCAACGGCGACGGCATCTGCAACGGCGCGCTGGACAATGCGAGCGGGGTCGCAGGGCTGATCGCGCTGGCGGAGGCGCAGACAAAGGCGGGGCCGGCGAAGCGGTCGATCGCATTCCTGGCGGTGACCGCGGAGGAGTCCGGGTTGCTGGGGTCGCGTTATTATGCGGAGCATCCCGTCTATCCGCTGGCGCGCACCGTCGGCGGGGTGAACATGGACGTGCTGAACGTGAACGGCCGTGCCCGCGATTTCGTCATCACCGGCGCTGGCAAGTCCGAGATCGAGGATCTGGTGAAGCCGATCGTCACCGCGCAAGGCCGGACGATCGGCACGGAGGCGAACCCCGAACGCGGCGGCTACTACCGGTCGGACCATTTCAGCTTCGCGAAGCTCGGCGTACCGATGCTCGACGGAGGATCGGGCGAGGACCTGATCGTGGGTGGCAAGGCGGCAGGGCATGCCGCGACCGAGGATTATGTCGCACACCGCTATCACAAGCCGCAGGACGAATATGATCCGGGCTGGGACTGGTCCGGCGCGGTCGCCGATCTGGACATCTACTACACGCTCGGCCGCAAGCTGGCGGACGACACGAAGCTGTGGCCGAACTGGTACGAGACCGCCGAATTCCGCGCCACCCGCGACCGGTCGCGGGCGTCCGGCGCGGCGCAATGAAGCCGCCGCCGCCCGAATGGGCGCATCACAAGGCGGTGTGGATCGGATTTCCGAGCCATCCCGAATTGTGGCGGGACGATCTGGAGCCCGCACGGGCCGAGGTCGTGGCGTTCGCACGGGCGGTCCATGCCGATGGCAAGGGTGAAAAGATCCTGCTCGTCGCCGCGGACGACGAGGCGGCGCGCGCGGCGAAGACCATGGCGGGCATGTTCGCCGATATCGTGGTCGAACCTTTCGGCGACATCTGGTTACGCGACACCGCGCCGATCGTGATGGCGGACGGCAGCGTGCGTACGTTTCCGTTCAACGGCTGGGGCGGCAAATACGACCTGCCCGGCGACGACAGCATCGGCGAACGGCTGGCGCTGGGGCGGCGCAAGCGGGTCGTCCACTGCGACTGGGTGCTGGAAGGCGGCGCGATCGACGGCGACGGTGCGGGCGCGGTGGTCACGACCGAGCAATGCCTGCTGAACCCCAACCGCAATCCGGTACTGACCCGCGACGAGATCGAGGCGCGGCTGCACGAGGATCTGGGGTTCGACCAGATCGTATGGCTGGGCGACGGGCTGCACAACGACCATACCGACGGCCATGTCGACAACCTGGCGCGGTTCGTGGGGCCGGGCCGCGTCGCGATCCCCGTCGGCGCGGACAACGACCCCAATTGGCAGGTCTATCAGCGCGCCGCCGCCGCCGCCCGCGCCGCCGGGTTGGAGGTCGTGCCCGTGCCATCCCCCGGTCGGGTGATGCGCGGCGAGGAGATCGTGCCGGCCAGCTACATGAATTTCTACATCGGCAACGCCGCGGTCGTCGTGCCGATGTACGGCGCGGCGGACGACGATGCCGCGGTGCTTGCGTTCAAGGCGATCTTTCCCGACCGGCATGTGGTCGGGCTGCATGCGGATCATATCCTGACGGGGGGCGGCAGCTTCCACTGTATAAGCCAGCAGATACCGGGGTAGGTCTATACTGGCGTCTCGTCGGGCAGCGCCAACGCCGCGCCGCCAGTCATTGGCGACGGCGGTTGCGGTCCGTTCGGCGGCATGACCGGCTGGCCGTCCGCGAACGGGGGACGGCGCGGATGGCCATGCGGCGGGCGGCGCGGACGACCGACATTGCGCAACGCTTCGACGAGCAGCGCAAGTGACCGTTGATGAGCGGACATTATAAGCCTCCACTATCCTGGTGTGTCGTTTAGATAATACACAAAGTGGCGGTCGTCTGCAATTGGCGAGACCGTCGACATCGCCTATCTGCGCCCCATGACCGAAATCACCGTCGCCGCGCTGCAACTAGGGTTCACCCCCGATATCGACCGCAACATCGCCGCGGTCTCGCGCCTCGCGAAGGAAGCGGCGGCGAAGGGCGCGCAGGTCATCCTGCCGCCCGAACTCTTCGAGGGCGAATATTTCTGCCGGGTCGAGGACGAGGGCCTGTTCGCCAAGGCCGCGCCGGTGGGCGAGCACAAGGCGGTGCTGGCGATGCAGGCGCTCGCCGAGGCGCTGAAGGTCATCATCCCGACCAGCTTCTTCGAGGCGGACGGTCCGCATCACTACAACAGCCTGGCGATGATCGGGCCCGACGGCGAAGTGCAGGGCGTCTACCGCAAGAGCCACATCCCGGATGGGCCGGGGTACGAGGAGAAATTCTATTTCCGCCCCGGCAACACCGGGTTCAAGGTGTGGAAGGGCGCGGGCACGACGCTGGGCGTGGGCGTGTGCTGGGACCAATGGTATCCCGAAACGGCGCGGGCGATGATGTTGATGGGGGCGGAAATCCTGTTCTACCCGACCGCGATCGGCAGCGAGCCGCACGACACCTCGCTCGACACCGCCCGACTATGGCGGCGGGCGATGGTGGGGCATGCGGTGTCGAACGTCGTGCCGATCGTCGCCGCCAACCGGGTCGGCACCGAACCCAATGGAGAAGGGGGGGGCCAGACCTTCTACGGCACCAGCTTCATCTGCGACGAGCGCGGCGACATCCTGGCGGAACTCGGCCGCGAGGACGAGGGGGTCATCACCGCGACGATCGACCTCGACGTGGTGAAACGCCACCGCGCCGCGTTCGGATTCTTCCGCGACCGGCGGCCGGATTTATATGGGCGGCTGGTCGAGGATATCTGATCCCCGTTCTCCTGCGTTCGCAGTAACACGAAGAGGCCCTACCCCGCATAGGCCTTCACCAGGTCGAACAGATAATCGCGCCCTTCATACAATGACTTGACCGGGATCCGCTCGTTGAGCCCGTGGATGCCGTCCAGGTCCTTGTCGAGGAAGATACCCGGCGCGCCGTAGACGGGTATCCCGATCGCCTCCAGGAAGATGCCGTCGGTCGCGCCCGTCGACATCACCGGTACCAGCGGCACGCCGGGAAAGTGCTTCGCCGCCACCGCGCGCGCGGGTCCCACGATCTTCGGGTCCAGCGTCGGCGGAATCGCGGTCGGGCGGACCGGTATGTTGGCGGTGACCGTCACCTTCGGACCCGCCAGCCGCTTCAGCGTCGTCAGCGTCTGGTCGATGCTTTCCCCGGGGAAGATCCGGCAATTGACGTTGGCGGTCGCGCGCTGCGGCAACGCGTTCTCGGCATGGCCGGCGTTGAGCAAGGTCGCGACACAGGTCGTGCGAAGCGTCGAGTGCAGCCCCTTGTCGTTGCTCACGATCGCATCAGCGGCCTTGTCGTTCGGGTTCGCCATCAGCGCCCGGATCGCATCGGCCAGCGGCTTGGGACTAGCGGCGGCGGTCGCGGTGAAGAAAGCGCGCGTCGTGTCGGTGAAGTGGATCGGGAATTCATATGCCCGCACCGCCTCGAGCGCGTCGGCGATTTCGTAGATCGCATTCGCCGGGGTCGGTTGCGAGCTGTGCCCGCCCGGATCGGTCGCCGCGAAGGTATAGTTCTGCGCCGCCTTCTCGCCGACCTGAAGCGCCAGCGTTTCGCGCTTGCCATTGTCGGTCAGCCGTCCGCCGCCGCCTTCGTTCAGCGCGAATTCGGCGGCGACCAGATCGGGCCGGTTCTTCGCCAGCCACTCCGCGCCGTCGAACGCGAACGTGGTCTCCTCGCCGCAGGTCAGCGCAAGCTTCACCGTGCGTCTGGGCACATAGCCCGATTGTTTGAAGCGGATCATCGTATCCGCCCACACCGCCGCCATCGCCTTGTCGTCGACGGTGCCGCGGGCGTAATAATAGCCGTTCTCTTCGACCAGCGTGAACGGATCGCGCTGCCAGTCCGCCCGCTTCGCTTCCACGACGTCGAGATGCGCGAGGAGGAGCATCGGTTTTGCCGCCGGGTCCGATCCCTTGAGCACTGCGACCATGCCGCCTTCTTTCCGGTGATCGGGTACCGAAAACGACGTGATGTCGGCGTCCTCATACCCCGCCGCCTTCAATCGTACGACGATCTGCGCCGCAGCACCGGTACAGCTTCCGGCCGACAGCGTCGTATTGGTTTCGACCAGCTGCTTGTAGAGGCCGAAGAACGCCTGCTGGTCGGGCCGGCTCTGCGCCGACGCCGCCACCGGTACCGCGACCATCGCCGCCGTCGCCATCCATGCCGCCAATCGAGCAATCATCCGCCGTCCCCCGTGAAGTCCCGCCGATTAGAGCGGCATCGGCGGTCCGATGCAACCGGCAAGCCGCTACAGCGCCGGCCCCCCCGCCCGCGAGCGTTGGCAAGCGGCGCGCGCACCCGTCCTCTCCCCCCGGCGAAGGCCGGGGCCCAATTGCACAGGTGCTCGCAACGACGTGCGTTGCGCCGCCACGATCGTCCGGCGATTGGGCCCCGGCCTTCGCCGGGGGGGGGCAAGCGCTGACCGAGCCGCGCATCGCGATTGCACCAGACGCAATCGGAAGTGGACGAACCACACGGCACGTCAGCAGGGGAATCGCCCTCGCGCGGGAATGACGGCCGGACGACGACAAGAGCCGGGTGAGCGCGAGAACCATGGTAATCGGTGGATCACAAACCGCGTTATGTAGGACAGCGGTTTCTCCCCACCCTCCGTCATGCCGGGCTCGTCGCGGCATCCATCGTGCCGCGAACAATACGCGTGAGCATGCGCGGCACGATGGACCCCGGGACGAGCCCGGGGTGACGGCGAGCAGGTCGAACGCGACAACCGACGTGCCGGCCCCGGGTGACGGAGCGAGCCCCTCAATCCAGCCGCATCGCCTCAGCCGCCAAGGCCTCCGCCTCCACCAGCAGCGCGTCGTCGGACGACCCCGTCGCGATCTTCTCGCGTCCGATCAGCGTCATCACCGGCACCGCGAGCGGGGTGATGCGGGGCAGGTCCATGTGCAGCATCGTCGCCGCCGCGCGGTCGAGCAGCCCGGCCAGCCGCCCGACATCGGTCATCTTCGCGCGCGCATCCGCCCAGGCCGCCTCCAGCAGCAGATGCCCGGGTTCGTAGCGGCGCAGCACGTCGTAGATCAGGTCGGTCGAGAACGTCACCTGCCGCCCGGTCTTGCGCTTGCCCGGATGCTGCCGCTCGACCAGCCCGCCGATCACCGCGACCTCGCGGAACGCGCGTTTGAGCAGATGCGACTGCTGCACCCAGTCGACGAATTCATGTTCCAATATGTCGGGCGAGAACAGCGCGCGGGGATCGGCGACCTTGTCGATCGAATAGGTCGCGATCGCATAGTCGTTCGCGACGAAGCCGAGCGGTCTGAGCCCCAGCGTCTCCATCCGCCGCGTGAGGAGCATGCCGAGCGACTGGTGCGCGTTCCACCCCTCGAAACTATAGGCGACCATGTAATGCCGCCCCTCGCGCGGGAAGGTCTCGACCAGCAGCTGGTCGGGCGTCGGCAGCGCGGAGCGCGCGCGCTGATATTCCAGCCATTCGCGGACGTCCCCTGGGAAGCGCGCCCATTCGCCGGGTTCGGCCAGGAAACGGCGGACGCGGTCGGCGAGGCTGGTCGACAGCGCCATCCGGCTGCCGCCATAGGTCGGGATACGAGCGGGCTTGCTGGTCGCGCGGACGATAAGGTCCTCGGTATCGATCTTCTCGACCTCCAGGCTGAGGCCTGCGAAGAAGAAGGTGTCGCCGTGGCTCAGACTCGCGGCGAACCCCTCCTCGACCTTGCCGAGCGACCGGCCGTTCCTGAACCGCACGGTCAGCATCGTCGCCTCCACGATGATCCCGGCGTTCAGCCGGTGCTGGGTCGTGAATTTCGGATGGCTGACGCGCCATGTGCCGTCCGGGTCCTGCGTCAGCCGCTTGAAACGGTCATACGCCTTCAGGCTGTAGCCGCCGTCGCGGATGAAGCCGAGCACGCGATCGAACGCCTCGTCGGTGAGCGCGGAATAGGGGAGCGCACCGCGTATCTCGTCGAGCAGCGCGGCCTGGTCGAACGGCGCGGCGCAGGCGCAGGCCATGACATGCTGCGCGAGCACGTCGAGCGAGCCCATGAGGAAGACGTCCGGGTCCAGTTCCCCCGCCTCCACCGCGTCGAGCGCGGCGCGCGCCTCCAGATATTCGAAGCGGTTGCCGGGCACGACGATCGCCTCGGACGATTCGTCCAGCCGGTGGTTCGACCGCCCGATCCGCTGGAGCAGGCGCGACGATCCCTTGGGCGCGCCCATCTGGATCACGCAATCGACATCGCCCCAGTCGACGCCGAGATCGAGGCTGGCGGTCGCGACCAATGCGCGCAGCCGCCCCGCCGCCATCGCACCCTCCACCTTGCGCCGCGCCTCGAGCGAGAGCGATCCGTGGTGGACACCGATCGGCAGCGACATCGCGTTGACCTTCCACAGGTCCTGGAAGATGAGTTCGCACAGGCTTCGCGTGTTGCAGAAGACGATCGTCGTCTTGTGCGTCTCGATCTCCGCCATGACCTGTTCGGCGGCGTAGCGGCCCGAATGGCCCGACCAGGGGACGCGCCCCTCGGGCAGCAGGATGGCGATGTCGGGCGGCGCACCGGGTTCGCCCTGCACCAGCGCGACCGCGTCGATATCGCCGTCCGGGGCGAGCCAGGCGCGGTAGCCGTCGGGGTCGGCGACGGTGGCGGACAGCGCGACGCGGCGCGTCGAAGGCGCGATCCGCTGGAGGCGGGCCATGCACAGGTTGAGGAGATCGCCGCGCTTGCCGGTGGCAAACGCATGGACCTCGTCGACGACGAGCGTCTTCAGCCCCGCGAACATCGTGAAGCTGTCGGGATAGCTGAGCAGCAGCGACAGTGATTCCGGCGTCGTCAGCAGGATCTGCGGCGGCCGGATCCGCTGCCGCGCCTTGCGGTCAGACGGGGTGTCGCCGGTGCGTGTCTCGACGCGGAGGTCGAGGCCCATCTCCTCGATGGGGCCGAGCAGGTTGCGCTGGATATCGACCGCAAGGGCCTTCAACGGTGAGACGTAGAGCGTGTGCAGCCCCTCGGTCGGGGTCTCGATCAGGTCGATCAGCGTCGGCAGGAACCCGCTGAGCGTCTTGCCCGCGCCGGTCGTCGCGACGAGCAGCGCGTGGCGGCCCGCCTGCGCCTCGCGGACCATGTCGATCTGGTGCCGCCGCGGCCGCCAGCCGCGCGCGGCGAACCATTCGGCGAAGACCGGAGGGAGGGTCGGCAGGGGGTCGCTCACGGACGGTATACGCGCATCGGGCTCTATATGGGGCCGATACGCGAGCCTACCATGGAGCCTGTGCAGGGCTGGGTCGTTGACCGTGCCATGGAGAACAGGATGCACCCGGTCCGGTTTGCGCTTCCGCTGTTGGCGATCGCCGCGGCGGTCGGCGCGACGCCGTTGCAGCGCGCGTATAGCGCTGCGGGCGGGCTGGTGCGGCTGACCTATCCTGCGGGCCTGACGCCGGGCCGCGCGTTTGGCGGGCGATCGCTGATGGCGGCGGGGTGGCGCTTGTCCTGGGACGGCACCGCGGCCGGGCCGGGGTCGGGCGTGGTCCGCTTTTCGCAGGATGCGCGGCCCGCCAGCGGGCCGGGGGTCGTGACCGAACTCGTCCAGATCGGCCTGAGCCGCGACGCGGGCGTGGTCGCGCGATGCGGCACGACGGGCGCGCTCGGCGGTAGCGGAAAGCGCTTGCCGAACAGGATCCTCGGCGGACATCGCTGGACGGCGTACCGAAACGGCGATGCGGGGATGAGCCAAGGGATCGTTGCGACCGACCTGCGAACGGTGGTGGACGGGGTGTGCTATGCGATCGACCGCGCGACCTATTCGGTGACGGCGGCGGATGCGTTGCCGACGAGCGCGCCGACCCAAGGCGCAGCGGCGGCGCGGATGGACGCGATCCTGACGAGCGTGCGGGTGGGGCGGCGGTGATGCTATCCAACAGCGCCCCCCTTTCCCCACCCCGGCGAAGGCCGGGGCCCAGTGGCGGGACGATCGTGGCGCGTCACGCCCTTCGTTACCGCAACCGGCGCGACTGGGCCCCGGCCTTCGCCGGGGTGGTAAGTATACCGGTTAGGGCATTCCCATGCCCCGCCTAGGCGACTGGCTCGAACCCCATCCCCATGGCATCTACGTCAAGCCCGCGGACGCCTGGATCGACCCGTCGATCCCCAGCGCCCGCGCGCTCGTGACCCACGGCCATGCCGACCACGCCCGCGGCGGCCACGCGGCGGTGTGGGCGACCCCCGAGACGCTCGCGATCATGGACGCGCGCTATGGCCCCCAGGCGGGACACCCCGTCGCGTATGGCGAGACGATCGCCATGGGCGACGCGCGCGTCGGCTTCGTCCCCGCGGGCCATGTCCTGGGCTCGGCGCAGATCATACTGGATTACCGAGGCGAGCGGGTCGTCGTGTCGGGCGACTATAAGCGCCGCGCGGACCCGACCTGCACGCCGTTCGAACCCGTCGCCTGCGACGTGTTCGTGACCGAGGCGACGTTCGGGCTGCCGGTGTTCCGCCATCCCGATACCGGCGACGAAATCGACAAGCTGATCGCCGCGCTCCACGCCAATCCGACGCGGTGCGTGCTGGTCGGCGCCTATGCGCTGGGCAAGGCGCAGCGCGTCATCGCCGAACTGCGCAAGCGGGGGCATGAGGCACCGATCCATATCCACGGCGCGCTGCAGCGGCTGTGCGACCTGTATGCCGATCACGGCGTGCGGCTTGGCGAACTGATCCCGGTCGCCGGGGTGCCGAAGGCGGCGATGCAGGGCCATGTCGTGATGTGCCCACCCGGCGCGCTGAACGACCGCTGGTCCAGGCGGCTGCCCGATCCGATCACCGCGATGGCCAGCGGCTGGATGCGGGTGCGCCAGCGTGCGCGGCAGAAGAACGTCGAGCTGCCGCTGATCCTTAGCGACCATGCCGATTGGGACGAACTGACCGACACCCTGACCGAGATCGCGCCCAGGGAGGTGTGGGTCACGCATGGGCGCGAGGAGGCGCTGGTGCATTGGTGCGCGACGCGGCAGATGAAGGCGCGCGCGTTGGCGCTGGTGGGGTTCGAGGACGAGGATGACTGACGCGCCGGCAGGGCCGCAGCGAAGCAGCGGCAGAGCTTGAGGCGCGTCCGGCCGGCGGGCCAACAGCCCCGACCGACGACGCGGCTTCGCCGCGGTGCTTGCCGTTTCTTGGCCCGTTCCTGTAGCCCAACGCCATGCCCGACACCCCCACCCTCACCATCGTCCCCTTCACCGACAATCTCGCCACCGCGTTCCACGACATCAACGCGCAGTGGATACAATCGATGTTCACGCTGGAACCCACCGACCGCGAGGTGCTGGAAAACCCGCGCGCGCGCATCCTCGACCCCGGCGGGGATATCCGCTTCGTCGCGGCGGAAGGGCTGGGCGTGGTCGGCACCTGCGCGTTGCAGAAGACGGGCGAGGGGCGCTTCGAACTGACCAAGATGGGGGTGCTGGACGCCGCCCGGGGGAAGAAGGCGGGAGAGTTCCTGCTGCACGCGATGATCGCCCGCGCCGCCGAATTGGGGGCGGAGACCTTGTACCTGCTGACCAATGCGCGCTGTGCGGCGGCGATCCATTTGTACGAGAAGGCGGGGTTCGTGCATGATGCCGACATCATGCGCGAGTACGGGGCACGCTATGCGCGGTGCGATGTGGCGATGCGGTATCGTCCCCCCCGTTCCGTCATGCCGGGCTTGACCCGGCATCCATCGTGCCGCGCATCCTCGAGCCTTTGATTGCGCGGCACGATGGACCCCGGCACGAGGCCGGGGTGACGGAAGGGAAGCGGTTGCCATTCCACTATATTCCGGCAGGATAGCCCCGCCAACAAACACGGGACCCTCCATGCGCCGACCGATCATCCTCGCCGCCCTCCTCCTCCTCGCCGCCACACCCGCCCTCGCCCAGAAGGAGCCGCCCAAGGGCAGCGACAAGTCGATGGCGGACAGCAATGCCGACCGGATGAGGGCCGCCGCCGAAGCGGGCTACGCCAACGCCCCCGTGGACGAACAGGAAACGAAATCGCACGGCTCGGTCACCGTCGACAACCGCGCGCTAGGCTATGTCGCGACCGCGGGGACGCTGACGATCCGCGATACCGAGGGCAAGCCGACCGCGAGCCTGTTCTACACCGCCTATGTGCTGGACGACGTGCGGCCCGGCACGAAGCGACCGGTGACGTTCTTCTACAATGGCGGGCCGGGCTCGCCGACCTTCTGGCTGCGGATGGGATCGTTCGGGCCGACCCGGCTCAAGACCGCCAACCCCGAATTCATCAAGCCCGCACCCTATGACGTCGGCCCCAATCCCGACACGCTGCTCGACAAGACCGACATGGTGTTCATCGACGCGGTCGGCACGGGATATTCGAGGCCGCTGGGCGACATGAAGCCCGCGGCCTTCTACGGCGTGGACGAGGATGCGGACGCGTTCGCCAAGGCGATCCTGCGCTACACCACCAAGTACGGCCGCTGGAACAGCCCCAAATTCCTGTTCGGCGAAAGCTACGGCACCACGCGGTCGGGCGCGCTCGCCTATCAGTTGCAGGACCGCGGGATGGCGTTGAACGGCGTCGTGCTGCTGTCGTCGATCATGAACTACGGCAGCCGCCAGCCAGGGCTCGACCAGGTGTATCTCGATTACCTGCCGAGCTACGCGACGACCGCCTGGTATCACCACAAGCTGGCCAATCCCCCCGCCGATGCCGCGACCGCGGCGGCGCAGGCGCGCGCCTTCGCGCTCGGCCCCTATGCCACCGCGCTGGCGAAGGGCCAGTCGATCAGTCCGCAGGAAGAGGACCGGGTCGCCCAGCAGATGAGCGCGCTGACCGGGCTGTCGGCGGATTTCATCAAGCGGTCCGACCTGCGCATCGACCTCGCGCGGTTCCAGAAAGAGCTGCTCCGCGACCGGCGCGAGACGATCGGGCGGTTCGATTCGCGCTATACCGGCATCGACACCGATGCGGCGGGCGACAGCCCAGAGACCGACGCCTCGTCGGACGCGATCTCGGGCGCGTTCATCGCCAGCTTCACCGATTATGTGACGCACGATCTCGGCTATAAGACCGAACTCCCCTATCGCCTGTCCGCGCGCGACGCGCCGGGCTGGACGTGGAACTGGGCGCACAAGTCGCCGGTGCGCGGCTATGGCGGGCAGCAGACGACGCCCAACACCGCGATCGACCTGGCCGCGGCGATGCGCGCGAACCCGTACCTGAAAGTGCTGTCGCTCAACGGCTGGTACGACATGGCGACGCCGTTTTTCGGCACCGAAACCGCGCTCGGCCACATGATGCTGGAACGCGCGCAGCAGCCGAACCTGTCGTTCCGTTACTATCCGGCCGGGCACATGGTGTATCTGAACCCCGAGGCGCTGCACCAGATGAAGCGCGATCTTGCGGCATGGTATGACGAGGCGGTGACGGCGGCGAAGAGTCCGGTGCCGCCGCAGGGGGCGTCGATGTCGGCGGCGGGGCGGGTGCCGAATTGAAGGCTGGCGGCGACATACGATCCCCAAGCAATACTGAACGTTTACCAGCGTAATATATCGGCATAGCGCACGCCGGAGGCAGATCGCTTTATGCCCTACGAGTCGCCCACCTGGACCGAGAAGTCCTTCTCGATTGCTGCAGCGATTCTATGATCGGCGGGGCCGGGTCTCTGCTGGCAACCATTCCATTCTCCGTGTTGACGTTGGCTTATGCCGGGTCTTACGATCGTTTTTACTCCTACGCGATGATCGGAACCGCGGTTTCCCTACCTGTCGCGTCGATAGGTACTTTTATCCTCGGCAAAAGAGCTTTTTCAGGCGATAAATACTATAGTCTATCGACCCAGCGTATTTTGACTCTCTGCGGTGCTTGGTTGTGCATTCCATTCGCTGCGCTCGTCTGGACGTGGGTCGCATGGTCTGCTGGTCAAAGTGTGGAACGCGGTCATTTCAGACCTCCGGCGAGTACGAAACTGGAACGCTTGCCTGTTTGATCGGACCCATCCCGTCACCCCGGCTTTGAGCCGGGGTCCCGCTTCTTCGGCGGACAAGAAGAAGCTGGGCCCCGGGTCGAGCCCGGGGTGACGAGGGGGTGGGTGCTGATCGCTCGCCATCGCCCTCACCCTTCCGGCGCTGCGCGCCTCCCTCCCTCTCCCAGCGGGAGAGGGAAAGACGCCGAAGGCGGCGAAGGGTGAGGGCGACCTAGCGCCTCAAGCCCCCTCCAGTGCCCTTGCCCGCCGGCGCTGCACCGAACTCCCGATCCCCAGCGCCTCGCGGTATTTCGCCACCGTTCGCCGCGCGATGTCGAAGCCCTTGGCGTTCAGCAGTTCGACCAACGTATCGTCGGAAAGGATCTTGTCCCCCTCGCCCGCGATCAGCGCGCGGATGCCGGCCTTCACCGCCTCCGCGGACACCGCGTCGCCACCGTCCGCCGCCTGGATCGCCGAGGTGAAGAAATATTTCAGCTCGTACAGCCCGCGCGCGCAGCTGAGATATTTGTTCGACGTCACCCGGCTGACGGTCGATTCGTGCATCTCGATCGCCTCCGCCACCCGCGCGAGCGTCATCGGTTTCAGGTGCGCGACGCCGTGCAGGAAGAAGGCCTCCTGCTGCTTCACGATCTCGGTCGCGACCTTCACGATCGTGCGCTGGCGCTGGTCGAGCGCCTTCACCAGCCAGTTCGCGCTGGCGAGCATGTCGCCGAGCCACGCCTTGGCGGTCTTGTCCTGCGGGCCGCTCGACAGTTCGGCGTGATAACGGCGGTTGACCAGCACGCGCGGCAGCGTCGCGCCGTTCAGTTCGATCGCCCAGCCGCCGCGGGTGCGCTGGACGAACAGATCGGGGATCACGGTCTGCGTGGGCGCGCCGCCGATGCGGCAGCCGGGTTTGGGATCGTAGCCGCGCAATTCGCGGATCATGTCCGCCAGATCCTCGTCGTCGACCCCGCAGATGCGTTTCAGCCGCGCGCGTTCGCCGCGCGCGACGAGGTCGAGATGCTCGATCAGCCGCGCCATCGCGGGATCGTAGCGATCCGCCTCCTTCGCCTGCAGCGCAATGCATTCCGCCAGGTCGCGCGCGCCGACGCCGGTGGGGTCTAAGGTCTGCACCGTCGCCAGCACGCCCTGCACCCGCGCGAGCGGCACGCCGAGCCGGTTGGCGATGTCGAGCAGGGTCGCGGTCAGATACCCCGCCTCGTCGATCTGGTCGATCAGGTGTGCGGCGATGGCCATGTCCGCGGCGGGAACGCACGCGCCCGCCTGCGCCATCAGGTGATCGGCAAGGCTGCCCGCGGTGTCGGCGAAGGAGTCGAGATCGACCACCTCGCCGCTACCCGACGACGCCGCACCGCCGCCAAGCGCGCCATCGAAACCGCCGCCGCCGTCCGCCGCGCTGTCCGACTGATGGCTTTCGGTGGCGTAGTCGAGGTCGAGCGGTTCGGCGGCGACGGCTCCCGTCACCAGCGCGTCGGCACCCGCGGGCTCGGGGGCTTCGGGGCGTTCGGGGGTGGTGACGACGCTGGCTTGCCCGGCTTCGAGCAGCGGGTTGCGTTCGATCTCCCCGGCGATGAAGGTCTCGATCTCCAGGTTGGACAGCGCGAGCAGCTTGATCGCCTGCTGGAGCTGGGGGGTCATGACCAGCGATTGCGACTGGCGCAGGTCCAGGCGCGGGGCGAGGGTCATGGCGTCATTCCTCCCCGCTTCGCGGGGAGGGGGACCGCGAAGCGGTGGAGGGGGTGTGCCTCGGGCCGTCCGCTCGCGGAGCCCCCCCTCCACCAGCCTCCGGCTGGTCCCCCTCCCCGTCCCGGGGAGGAATGAGGGACGCTCAATCCCATCACCCTAAAGCGAAAACGTCTCGCCGAGGTACAGCCGCCGCACGTTCGCGTCCGCCACCAGTTCCGCGGGCGAGCCCGCGAACAGCACCCGGCCATCATAGATGATGTACGCGCGATCGACGATCTCCAGCGTCTCGCGGACATTGTGGTCGGTGATGAGCACGCCGATATCGCGGCGGCGCAGGTCCTTCACCAGATCGCGGATGTCGGCGATCGAGATCGGGTCAATGCCTGCAAAGGGCTCGTCGAGGAGCATGATCGACGGGCTCGCCGCCAGCGCGCGCGCGATCTCCGCACGGCGGCGTTCGCCGCCCGACAGCGCCATCGCGGGCGCGGTCCGCAGACGCGTCAGGCCGAATTCCTCGAGCAGCGTGTCGAGCTTCTTCTGCCGCGCGACCTTGTCGGGTTCGGACAGTTCGAGGACCGTCAGGATGTTCTTTTCGATCGACAGTCCGCGGAAGATCGACGTCTCCTGCGGCAGATAGCCAAGCCCGAGGATCGCGCGGCGGTACATCGGCAGTCCGGTGATATCCTCGCCGTCCAGCATGATCCGGCCCGCATCGGGCTTCACCAGGCCCATCACCGAATAGAAGCTGGTCGTCTTGCCGGCACCATTGGGGCCGAGCAGCCCGACGACCTCGCCGCGGCCGACCGACAGCGAGACGTCGGACAGCACGACCCGCTTGTCGTAGGATTTCGCGATCGATACGACCTGCAACCCGCGCGTCATCGGCGGCTCCGGGGTCGGCTCGGCGACGTCGCGCGGGGACAAGGTGAAGGCATCCATCGGCTGGGCCTCGCAAATCAGGGTGGCTCTCCCTATCGCGGACGCGGTTGGCAGGAAACCTGCATGTTCGAGATTTTACCGGTGGCCGCGGCGAGCGCTGCCGCGCGCGCGATCAGTTGCGCTTGGGGACCGAGAAGGTGCCGCTGACCCGGCCGCCGCCTTGCGTCACCACGCCACCCGCCGCACTGCCGCCGGCACCGCCCGCAACCGACGATCCGTCGATAACCGCGCGTCCGGTATCCATGTTCATCGTCAGTCGGCCGCCATTCACGGTGTTGCCGCCCTGCGTCAGCGATACCGCGCCGAGCATCGTCACGATCCGCTTGTTGAGATCATACACCCCGTACTGGCTCTTCGCGATCTGGCCGGGGCGGATGACCGTGACCCCACCCGCCGCATCGAGCCGCGATACTTGCGGGCTGCCGCCGACCACCTGCCCGGTATAGGCGACGGTCATGCGCGGTGCGGTCAATGTCATCTCCGCCTGCTTGACGACGACATTGCCCGACAGGACCGCGCGGTTCGCCTTGTCCTGCAATTCGATATGCGCCGCGTCGAAATTGATGGGCGCGGTCGAATCGTGACGGGTCTGCGCGAGCGCGGGCGTACCGGCGAGCAGGAGGGCGAGGGACAGGAGCCGGCGCATATGCCTTATCTCGTACCTCGGGGCGATATCCGCAAGCGTGCATTGCCGTCCAGCGTCACGATGCGGTTCTCCATATCGGCGTGGAGCGAATTGGCGCTGAATACGCCTTGCGATGTCGTCCCCGTCACCGCGCCGCCGCTCTGCATCTGCCGCGTCTTCAGATCGACCGTCGCGTCGCGCGTCTTCAGGTCATAGCCCTTTGGTCCGGTGAAGTTCAGCGGACCGATCAGCTTCACCTTCTCGCTGTCCATGTCGTACACCCCCGAATCCGCGTGGATGTCCGCCGGCCCGTCGCTCAACCGGACGCGCGCGGACAAATCGGACAGCTGCACGATGGGTTCCGCCGAACTGTGCTGGATCGCGGACTTCGCGGTCAGGTCGAACGGTTGCCCCTTCTGGTCCTCGCCGCGATATTGCGCGGCCTGGATCTTCAGGCGCTCCTTGGCGACCTCGACCTTGTTCTTGTCGAGCACGAACGACGCCTCGCCGACGTTCAACAGCGGGGCCAGCACCAGGAATGCCACCATCACGCCGATCCCGACCGGCAGCACGATCCGCGCGGTCCCGACAAGGCGGTCGTGGCGACTGCCCGGCGCGGCCCAGTGCTGGCGCCGCGAACGGGTGCGGACGGCGAGGTCAGACATGAGGGATTACCAACCGCACAACACCCACCGTCACCCCGGCCTTGCGCCGGGGTCCATCGTGCCGCACGCGATCAGCAGGCGCCTTTATCCGACGGACGCGCGGCGAAATGGACCCCGGCGCAAGGCCGGGGTGACGAGTCGTTTGAGGGACAGGGTGAAACCCCTCACGCATGCGCGAAGATATCGATTTCGGGCCAGCCGGCGATGTCCAGCGCGGCGCGTGCCGGCAGGAATTCGAAACACGCCTGCGCAAGATCCATCCGCCCCTCGCGCACCAGCCGCCGTTCCAGTTCGTCCTTCAACCGGTGGAGGAAACGGACATCGGACGCGGCGTAATCCTTCTGCGCGTCGGACAATGCGGGACCGCCCCAGTCGGAGGATTGCTGCACCTTCGACAATTCCTGCGACAGGAGTTCCCGGACGAGCTCCTTCAATCCGTGGCGATCGGTATAGGTGCGGATCAGGCGCGACGCGATCTTGGTATCCCAGGCGGGCGCGGCGACGATGCCCAGATAATGTTGCAGTGCCGCGATATCGAACCGGCCGAAATGGTACAGCTTCAGGCGCGCCGGGTCGGCCAGCAGCGCCTTCAGATTGGGCGCGGCATAGTCACTGCCCGCGGCGAAGCGCACCAGATGCTCGTCCGGTCCGCCGTCGGACAGCTGCACCACGCACAGCCGGTCGCGCGGGGTGATCAGTCCCATCGTCTCGGTATCCACCGCAATCGACGCAGCGGGCGCGAACAGGTCGGCGGGAATGTCTTCTTCGTGGAAATGAACGGTCATCGCCTTGCCCTAGCCGCGGCGGGCCGCGGGCTCAATGGCCGGCCGTTGATAGCCGGTGTGGCGTCGTCGCCGCGCTTGCGCGAAGATCGACGGGGAACCGGCATGCCATTCGCGATTTTATTCGCCGGGGCTTGCGCTTTGCGCTATGGCGAGTCTCGTGGCGCAAAAGGTTTCGCGTCCGAAGGACCGCGTTCGTCGTCCGGCACGAAGGTTCTTTAGGTTATCGATCTGGGCGAACCGGGAAGACGAACAGGGTTATGAGTTTCGACAAGGGTGGCCGCGGCAATCGTGGCGGACGTGGGCGCGACAAGCGCGACGGCTTCGGCGGCGATGATTTCGGCGGCGGCGGCGGCTTCAACAGCGGCGGTGGTGACCGGTTCGGCGGCGGCAGTGGCAGCAGCTATGGCGGTGGCGATCGCTTCGGTGGCGGTGGCGGCTTCGGTGGCGGTGGCGGTGGCGGCGGGTTCCGCAGCGGCGGCGGCGGCGGCGGTTTCAGTGGTGGCGGCGGCGGCGGCGGTGGCCGCGGCATGCCCCCCCAGGTCGTCGGCGAAGGCACCGGCGTCGTCAAGTTCTTCAATGGCCAGAAGGGTTTCGGCTTCGTCGTTCGCGATGACGGCGGCGAGGACGTGTTCATTCATATCTCCGCGGTCGAGCAGGCCGGACTGACCGGTCTGGCCGAAGGTCAGCCGCTCGGCTTTACGCTTGTCGATCGTGGCGGGCGCATCTCGGCGACCGACCTCAAGATCGACGGCGAGCCGATGCCCGTCACCGACCGCGGTCCGCCGCGCGAGCGTGATGCGGCGGCGCCCGGTGGCGCGCGTGGTGGCAGCGGCGCTCCTGCGGGCGGCGGCGCGCAGCGCCAGCTGACCGGCGAGAAGGCGACGGGTACGGTCAAGTTCTTCAACGCGATGAAGGGCTTCGGCTTTATCCAGCGCGACGACGGACAGCCCGATGCGTTCGTTCACATCTCCGCCGTCGAACGCGCCGGCATGTCGACGCTGAACGAAGGCGACAAGCTGGAATTCGAACTCGAGGTCGATCGTCGCGGCAAATATGCCGCGGTGAACCTGCAGGCGGCAGGCTGATCGATATGCGGCCGCCCCGGCGGTCGGCAGTGACGGACAGGCCCGGCTCGCGGCGACGCGGGTCGGGCCTCGTCCTGTCCGCCGTCCTGATCCTGTCGCTGACCGGCATCGCGCCGGCCGCTGCGCCCCAGGCCGCTTCGGCACCCGGCGCGACGCTGATCCACGGCACGCCGATGCAGAACGCGACCATCGTCGCCCGCTATCCGCACGACCGCGCCGCGTTCACCGAAGGGCTCTTCTGGTCAGAGGGGTTCCTTTACGAAAGCACGGGGATGGAGGGCCAGTCCGACATCCGCCGCGTCCGCCTGACCGACGGCAAGGTGCTGGCGCGCACCGTCTTGCCGCCGTCGCTGTTCGGCGAAGGCATCGCGCCGTGGCATGGCGAGATCGTCAGCATGACGTGGCGCACGGGCATCGGCTTCCGCTGGACCCGCGCGACACTGAAGAAGACCGGCAGCTTTCGCTACCCGGGCGAGGGCTGGGGACTGGCGGAAACGCCCGAGGGCTTCGTGCAATCCGACGGCAGCGCGGTGCTCCGCTTCCGCGACCCCGCGAGCTTCGCGGAGAAGCGGACGATCACGGTGACGCTGGCGGACGGCACGCCGGTCGTGAACCTGAACGAGGTCGAATGGGTGAAGGGTGAAATCCTGGCGAACATCTGGGAAACCGCGACGATCGCGCGAATCGATCCGGCGACCGGCCGGATCAAGGCGCTGATCGACCTGCGCCCGTTACGCGACGCGGTCGGCGCGAGCGGCAGGGACGCGGTGCTGAACGGCATCGCCTATGACGCGAAGGGCGACCGGCTGTTCGTGACGGGGAAGAACTGGAAGACGCTGTTTCAGATCAGGATGCGGTAGGGTCGGTATCGGTGGACTTTGGTCCGGCACAATTCGGGAAGCCGGTTATCTAACGGCCATCGTCCCACACCACCGCTTTCCCGAAACTCGATCCAGACTGTGCGGAAAGCCGCGTTCGCGATTCCGCCAGGCTGCAGATCGGCGTATGCTGCGGGCATGGCGTATATCGAGGGTCATGCGCGCGACCAGGCGCT
>NZ_CAXTII010000019.1:0-37148 GCF_964244235.1 uncultured Sphingomonas sp. | reverse complement strand
GACAACAAAGGCGACTATTATTCCACCGTCTACAATATGAACCGACTGTTCAAAGACTATGTCATCGATGCGACCATCGCAGGCAAGTTCGCTACCGGCCCGATCGATCATGAGATTGTCGCTGGTCTATCATCGCTGACCGATCAGTTTCTTTACGACAATCCGACACGCAACTTCGTACTCGGCTCTGCCAACAATTCGACACCGGCCGTACAAAGCACCACCAACGCCTATGTCTTCAATATCTACGACCAGAACAATCAGCCGACCATAATTGGCAACGCGGCGGCGCAGTACAACAACCGCCCACCGGTTTATACGCCGTATCAGGAAATCCACCAACGCGCTGCCTATATCAGCGACACCGCGAGCTATGGCCCCCTCTCCGTGCTGGTGGGCGTGCGGTACACGCATTACGATGAATTTAATACCAACCCCGACGGCAGCGCCATTTCCACCTTCAGATTTCGCCCGTTCACGCCGATTTATGCGGTCACGCTGAAGCTGCCTGGTGCGATCCGGGCCTATGTCAGCTATGTTCAGGCGCTTCAGGATGGCGCGATCGCACCGGCCACCGCGACCAATTCCGGTGCTTCCTTCGGGCCGCTCAACGCGCACCAATACGAGGCCGGGCTCAAATCGGCAGGGCGTTGGGGCAACGCCAGTCTGGCCGTATTCCGCATCGTCCAGCCATCGGAATATGTCGACGGCACCAATAATTTCGTGCGTGACGGTAATGCCCGCTATCAGGGCATCGAGTTCAACGCCGGGCTCAAGCCGGTCGCCGGCCTGTATGTGAGCGGATCGGTGTCCTACCTCGATGCCAAGCAGGTTTCGGGCAAGCCCGCGCTGATCGGCGAGCGTATTCCCGGCACAACCTCGTTCCAGGCCTCGGCGCAGGTGGAGTATGCGTTGCCCTTCCTGCCCGGAACATCGGTGGTGGGTGGCATCCGCCATTCCGGCAACGCCCTTGGCGGCGCGGCCACCAATACGATCAACGCCTTTGTCTATCCCGGCAATACGGTCGGCGATCTCGGCGCCTCCTATGCCTTTGATCTGACCGGCCATTCGGTGACATTGCGCGCCAATGTCCAGAACCTGACGGACAAGCACTATTGGGTGCCAAACTCCACTGGCACCGGCATTTCGGCAGGCGAACCGCGCACGTTCAGCCTGGCCGCGCAGGTCGCGTTGAACAGCCACCACGATGGCGTCCCGAGCCAGGTCGAAAGTGCGAGCACTGGCGGCAACGGCAACGGCTATTACCTTGGGCTGGACGCCGGCGCTATGCTGCCGTTGGCCTTCAATGCCGCCACCACGAATAGCGTGGCCAATCCCGGCGCGTCCTCGGTGCCGAACGCGCTCGCCGTCCACCAGAAAACCGGGTGGGATATCGATGGCGTGGCAGGGTATGACCTCGGCCTGTTCAGCGCCGAGATCGAGGCCGGCTTCAAGCGGTATGGCATCGGCGCGATCAATTACAACAATGCGACCGTCCCGATCGAAGTGACCGGACAGCAGCACGCCGCGGGCGTTTATGATGGGGGCGGCAGGACCGGAGTTTTGTCGGTGTTGTTCAACGGAATTATAAATCTCGGCCGGAGAGGCGCAGCATGGCGTGGTTTCGTCGGCGGCGGCGTCGGTCTGGCCCGGATCAGTTCAGGCGAGTGGACGCTCGCCGGGGGCAGCGCGCCGTTAGTGATCGGGACGACTGCCACCGCGGGCACCAATACCGACAAGTCGGTTGCCATCCCCACCTATTTCAGCAACGACAATGCCACCGCCTTTGCCTGGCAAGGGCTGCTCGGGGTGCGCCGGGCGATCACCGACCGGATCGACCTGACCCTGAAGTATCGCTTTTTTGAAGTTCCCACTCTCAAGCTGCGCCTGTCGAGCGGCAACGAGAGTTCGGGCAAGCTGCAAAGCAGCAGCTTGCAGGTTGGTGCGACATTCCACTTGTGAAATGCGCCTCCGTTTACCGCGCACTCAGATGGTGAAGCCGATCCAGCGTCCGCAAACCACCACGCTTAACCAGATCGTCAGCGACAATGCGCCCGATATGCGGGGCGCCAGCGACCGGGGCTGGTCCAGCCGGCGCACTGCCCCGAAGTGAAACGCCAGCACGTTCAGGCCGGCCGCCACGAGCAAAGCCAGCTTGATGCGGAAGAAGGTGTTGGTGAAATATCCGATGGGATTGGCAAAGATCATCAAGGTGCCGGTCGTCGCCGCCAGGGCAAAGCCCGCCCAGGTGATCGGCAACATGCGGGCAATGGTCTCGCGGGGGGGTCGGTCGCGCAGGCCAAGCCCGATCAATTGTACATCGACGAAGGCGATCGAGCCCAGGACAAGCGACAGCGCGAGCACATGGACTGCTTCGAGTGTCCCGAACAGCCAGTTGGAATCGGTGAGCGTCTCGGCGAGCGGGGTGGCGGACAGGCGTTGCGCCAGAGAATCAATGGACATGTCGTCTCCGAGGGAAAAAGTCAGCCGGGAGCGCCGGGCCAGGGATCGGCGTAAGCGATCCAGCGCCCGAAGAAGATCACCCCGGCCCAGGCCAGCAGCGCCAACACCGCCAGGAACCGGCGAATCCCGCCATCGACCGGCCACCCCGTCTTCGCGACATGGGCCAGCCTGGCGAAGCGGCCGCGTGAGGCGGCGGTCGCAGCCACCGCTATGACGATCAACCCCATCTTCACCCAGAACGCGGTGCGGAACAGCGCCCGGTAGGGCTCGCTGGCAATCAGCAAGGCGCCGGTGACGGCAAGAATGCCCAGCGCGATCCAGATAATCGGAAAGTAGCGGCTGACCACTTCACGAAGCGGATATTGTCGTTCGACCAGCCCCAGGACACGAAGATTGATTACCACCGCGACGATGATGATAGCGGCGATCGCCAGGATATGGACCACCTGCAAGGCCGGAACCAGCCAGGCATCCCGGGTCACCAGCGAAGTGAGACCGCATTTCGACAGCCAGGTGGCAAAAATAAGCAGATAGGACATTGCTGGGCTCAGACTAAGGACAGGGTGGCCGGCTTGGCCCGGTTCCCGCTCTGCGGGCAAAAACGCCGAGGGCCGAACGCGGGCCTGGGAAATATCATCGAGCTATGAGCGCCGGTGCTCACTTCTCGCCGTTCTTCTCGATATCGATCAGCCGGGCCTCCAGCACCTGGCCGCTGGCGACCAGGGTTGCCTTGCGGAAGCCGCCGCCCTTCTCGCCATTGCGCAGCGGATTGACCTGGACAACGATCTTGTCGCCGGGATTTAGCGATCGGCGACTCCAGCCCAGCCGGGTGAGATTGCCTGGGCTGGTAAGCTCGACCGCCCATAACTCGGGCGCCCCGGCATGATCCGCGAGCACGAATAGCGAGACGTGCGGATTGACCCAGCGGAACTCCTTTACCGTGCCATTGAGCGTGATCACTTTGCCCGGATCGAACATCGCAAAGCTGTGGTGAGCGAGCACCGGCGACGACATGCCAACGGCGGCAAGCGTCGTGATTGCAGCAGATCGAAACAGGCGCATGGGTGATCTCATTTGCTCGGGGGCGGCAGGACATTGCCGTCATGCTGATAGTTGGGTTCGAAAATGGCATTGCCCCACTGATCCTTGCCGTCCTGGAAGTCGCCCTGGCGGCACACGCCCTCGGAAATGGCAAAGCTGCGCTGCCGCTTGCGATGGAACAGACGCCGGGTGGTCCACGGGCGGGTGAGGATGTGCGGCGCGTAGATGGTGAGATCGAAGGCCAGCGTATCGGCTGCGATCAGGTGGATGCGCTCGCCGATATGCATGTCGCCGCCATTGGGAATGCCGACCGACTCGCTGACCGCCAGAAAAACTTCCGGCAGGATGCCGATGGTGTCGACGACCAGCGTATCGCCTTCCCAATGGCCGATCGATTCGCCGTGGAAGCTGGGGTCCGGATCGGGGGAATGGTCACGCCCGTCGGTCCATATACGGCGTAGCCGGTTGCCGTCGGATTCGCCCAGCAGGGTAACGCGACCGGGCGTGAACAGGATTTCCTGGGCGTTGTGGGTAATCAGGATCAGGCCCGGCATGCCGTGCGGCAGGCAGTTGAGCAGCAAGCCGTTCGGTCGTCCGGCCTGTTCTTCGGCCACCCAGTGATCGACCTGCTCCTGGATTTCGGGTTTCCATGGGACCGGGTTGGTCTTGATCTGGGCATTCTGGTCCGTGACGTCCGGCGACCAGGTTCCGCTCCAGTCGGGCAAATTGGCCAGCGCCGCCCATTGCGCGGAGCGTGGCGCCAGATCGAGGATTTCGTGCGGTGGTGCGGGTTGGGCACCAGCCAGGCCCGGCGGCAACGCCAGCATCGCGCCCATGGTCAGGCCCAGGATGGTCGTGCGCAGGTCTGTGTTCCTCATTTGCCGGTTGGGCCCGCGCCCGGGACCGCGCCTACGGCCAGGATCTTGCCGTTGGCAAGAATGACCGCCCTTTTGAAGCGACCCGCGCGCCGGCCGTCGCGGATCGGGTCGATATCGACCCGGATCTTGTCACCCGCCACAAGCGTGGTGCGCGACCAGCCCATCTTGCTGAGATTGCCCGGACTGGTGGGTAGTTCAAGCGACCACAGTCCGGCATCGTATGGACCGACCTTGTCCGCCTCGATCCACACGATCGCGTGCGGCGCGGTCCATTGCAATGTCTTGACGGTGCCATCGAAGGTCATCGGCTTGCTGGGATCGAACATGGCAAAACTGTGATGCGCGGATGCCGTGGTTGTCACGGTGGCAAGGCCGATCAAGGCCGCGAGAAAATAAGGTCGCATGGTTAATGGCCCCTGGGGCTGGGATTGGGTTGGTCAGGCGGCAGGCGAGCGCCGCCAGCGTCTTTCGGGATCGGCTTGAACACCGCGTTGCCGTTGGCGTCCGTGTCCTCGATGAAATCTCCCTGGCGGCAGGAGGATTCGACGAAATCATAATTGCGCTCGCGATGACGCGTGAAGGTGCGCGACGCCTGCCATGGGGCGGCCAGTACTTTGGGCGCGGTAACTACGATATCGTCGCGCAGGGTCCTGGCATCGATCAGGGTGATCCGTTCGGTAACGTGCATGTCGCCATCGTTGGGAATGCCGACGCCTTGCCCCATGGGAATCCACACTTCGGGCAGGAAGCCGATCGTGTCGACCACCAGTGTATTACCTTCCCAACGGCCGATTGAATGGCCGCTGAAGGTCGGATCGGGGTCCGCCGGGTGGCCGCGCCCATCGGTCCAGATGCGGCGCAGCCGGTTGCCGTCGAACTCGCCCAGGATCGTCACGCGTCCCGGCGTCACCAGGAACTCGACCGAATTGAGCGTCTGCGTGACAGAACTCGGCAGGCCCTCGGGCAGGCAGTCGATATAGATGTTCTGCGGTCGCCCTTCAGCCTCAAGTTTCTTCAGCGCTTCGACCTGCCTGGCGATCTCGGGCTTCCAGGGAGGGGCGGTGGTGCTGCCCGCCTCAAACTTGTCGATCGGCCCCGGCGTCCAGATGCCGCTCAGGTCCGGCAAGCGGGCGATGGCCGACCAGTCGGCCGCGCCGGGCGCAGGGTTGGCGAACGTTGCCGCGCCCGGCGGATCGCCCTGCGACCAGGCGGCGCCTGCCGGGACCATCGACCACACCGCCAGCATCACACCCGTCAAGGTTGATCGATGAGTTTTTCTCATAGATTCATTCGCCGTATAAATATTCGATTTTGTTAAGCTTATCGGTCTTGCCCACTGCCGATTGACCGCAAGTGACCAGAACCATCGACTAACAGGTTTACGCCATGGAGTTGCAGCAACTTTTTCTAATAAGGGACCATGAACAACTCATTGGAGAAGGCGCACCAAACGTCGGACAACCGCACCAAGGCGGTCATGTCGCGTTTTCCGTGTACATGTATCTACGTGTAGGCGAGCGCGGCTCCCCGCTGGATTTCGCGGCAGACGGAGAGTGCGCAGTTGACGGGAAAGCGGTCAGGGCCGACCAGGCGCCAAACGCTCGTATGGCACGCCTTTCGTCCGATTCCGATCGCTGCCGCGGCTCTGGTCGTCCTGCTGCTGCTCGCGGTCGTACTGGTCCATCATCGCTCGCGCGAAGCACGCCTCCTGCGCGCGGATCCGGACACGGTCCTCAACCAGCCCGACCTGCGTCGCGCGGCGCTGGATCAAGGGCGCGCGGTGTTCCTTCGACACTGCGCGGGCTGCCATGGCCCGGATGGTCGAGGCGCGGACGACCGGGGCGGAGCCGGCGTACCAGACCTGACCGATCACGAATGGCTTTACGGAGAAGGGCAAGTCTCCGAGATCGAAGCGATCGTCCGCTACGGCATCCGCTCGCGCAATCCGAAAGGCTGGAATCTTGCCAGCATGCCGGCCTATGCCAGCCTTCATCCCTACGCCGCCGAGCCGCTTCCGACGCTTACCCCCGGGGAAGTCGACGACGTCGTGCAACTGCTTGTGTCCTACGAGGGCCTTCAGGCGAATCCCCAGGCCGTAGCGCGGGGCCATGCCGTTTTCACCAAAGCGGGGTGCTGGGATTGCCATGGGCCCGACGCCCGCGGGGACAGCGCAATCGGCGCGCCCAACCTGCGCGATGCCATAACGCTGTATGGCGGCTCCGCAGCCGTCCTTCGGCAGACCATCGAGCAGGGTCGCAAGGGTGTCAGCCCGGCCTTTGCCGATCGCCTGTCGGCTGCCGAGATCCGGGCCGTGGCCGTCTATGCAGCATCGCTGTCACACTCCGCCTCCCGATCTGTTCGAAAGGATGCGTCGTGATCCATGAACCCGCAAGCAACGAAAACTGGAACCTGGCCCGGCCCGATACGCGGCGTTCCCTGCTCCTGGCGGCGACAGGAGCGCTGGTTGGCCTGGTCATAGCGGGCTTCGGCCTGTTTACCGCGCAAGGCACGCGCACCGCGTCCGTCCCGCCCGAAGATGTCGCCGTCGTCAACGGCGTGCCGATCCTGCGGGTCGATTTCATCTCGCAACTTCGCGCCCTCGACGAAATTTCACCCGGCCAGGCCACGCCTGCGCAAAAAAGGGCGGTTCTGGGCGACATGGTCGCCGAGGAGTTGGCGGTGCAGCGCGGAGTCGAGCTTGGCATGGCAACCGACGACACCGATACGCGCAGTGCCATGGTCGCGGCAATGCGCGGACAGCTGGCGACCGATGTGCTGGCCAGCGTACCCACCGAAGCGGAGCTGCAACGCTACTACGCCGTCCACCGCGCTCGCTATGCCAGCGAAGGTCGGATGAACCTGCGCTGGTTCGTGCTGCCGTCCGGCGCGGGCTCGCAGGCGGTGGCTGCGGTCACCGCAATCCGGGCGGGGCAGCCGCTCGATCAGGTGGTGGTTTCCCACAGGCTTCGTTCCACCGGCAAGGTCGATGATGGCGAGGAATATTATTTTGCTGCCGCCCTGCACCTTGGGCCCCGGCTGTTCGCCATTGCCCGTGCCTTGAAATCCGGTGCGGTCTCCGATCCCGTTCCCGCACCGCAGGGTACCAGCATCCTGGTGATGACCGACAACCAGCCGCCGGTCGCGCAGGCTTATGGACAGGCGCTGGACCGGGTACGCGAGGATTATGCGCGCGACCGGCTGGCAGCGGTGGAAGCGGCCAATGCCCGTTTTCTTCGCGGCCGGGCAGATGTCCTGGTCGCGTCGGATATGCGCTGATGCGGCGGGCGGCGGTGATGCGGCGCATTGCCCAGGTTGCGCTGGCGTGTCTGGCGCTAGCCGGCACCGCCGCGGCGCACACGCGCAGCCAGTCGCACAGCGCCTGGTTGATCGATGGCCCATCCGTGCATGTCGGCTTCACCGTGCCGGACCTCGAGGCGGCGCGGCTGACCGCCGATGGCCACGCACCCGACGATGCCCGGCTGATCGCCTATCTTGTACCTAAAATCGGCGTCGAGTCGCATGGACAGCCCTGCCCGGTCACCACGCCGCCGCGCGCCGTCGCCGCGTCCGCCGGTTTCCGCCGTATCGAACTATCCTTTCTTTGCGCCGATAAACGCGACATGGCGCTCCATTCGACGGCGTTCGTCGATCTCGTTTCCAGCCATACCAATTTTGCCCAAATCCAGACCGTGCAGGGTGATTTCTTCGAGCAGTTGCTGACGCGGGATGCGCCGTCCATCGTCATTTCCGGGCCGGCCTCGCAGCACCGCCTGCAGGATGCAGGCTTTCTGCAGTTCGTCGCCATGGGCGTGATGCACATTTTCACCGGCGTGGATCACATGTCGTTCCTGGTCGGGCTGGTGCTTATCTCCAGGCGCCTGCGCGACCTGGTCTTCGTCGTCACCGGCTTCACGATCGGGCACAGCCTGACGCTGGCGCTGGCCGTCACCGGCGTCATCCGCCCCCATGCGGAATATATCGACGCTCTGGTCGCGCTGACCATTGCACTGATCGGGGTGGAGAATGTCGCCTCGGCGACGCGGCGGCCCGGCCTCGTCGCACTGTGGACAGGCGGTGCGCTGCTGCTGATGACCGGTCTGCGGCTGGCCGGCTTCGGCTTGCTGCCGCCGTTCCTGCTGCTCGGCGCCGGCCTGTTTTCCACCAACTATCTGCTGGTGTCCGGGCATCTGCGCGATGCCGGGCGGGTGCGGCTGGTCGTCACCCTGGTTTTCGGGCTGATCCACGGCTTTGGCTTCGCCGCCGATCTGCTGGAAAGCAAATTACCGGCAGGCCGGCTTGCCGAACTGCTGTTGGGTTTCAATCTCGGCGTCGAGATCGGCCAGCTCACCCTGGTCATCGCGCTGACGGCGGTAACGGCATTCCTGGTCCGTCGCTCGTGGGCGCTGCCCAGGCCCATCGTCGGCGATGTCGCGGCCGCGGGCCTGATCGGGCTGGGCACCTTCTGGTTCGTGGCTCGCAGCTTCTGAAATACGAGTGATGTCCGACGCGACGCAAACGTCATCAGCGTATCTCAATTAAATTGGTAGAGAAATCATAGGACGTCGGCATCGGCGATCCTTATGACCCCTTCAGCGATTACGCCCGCCGCGAGGCAGGCGCGGCCGTAATCGATTAAAGGGGTAATGCATTGACGTTCATGAACCTTCCCATCGCAGCGAACCGTGCCGCTTCGCGCCTCGCTGTGGGCCTGCTTCTCGCCAGCACCGCCTGGAGCAGCGCTGCGCTGGCCGACAGCGCGGACGATGCCGCGACGGCCGGCACCGCATTCCCCGAAAGCAGTTCTCCCACTATCGGCGATATCGTCGTCACGGCCACTCGCAAGGAGACCAGGCTCCAGTCCACCCCCGTTGCGGTCAGCGTAATCGGCGAGGAGTTCAGGCGAACGCAGAATGTAATTACGACGCGAGACCTGGCCGGGCAGGTTCCGGGTCTCTACACCGCTCCATCGGGGATCACCCCGCTGACCAACACCTTCTTCATTCGCGGCATCGGCAACAGCGATCCGATCTTCGACCCCACTGTCGGGGTCTACCTCGACGACGTCTATCTGGCGCGCGCGATCAACGGCATGACTGACCTGACCGATGTCGAGCGGGTTGAAGTATTGCGCGGCCCGCAGGGAACGCTGTTCGGTGCAAATTCGTCCGGCGGTGCGATCCGCTATGTCACCCGCACGCCGACCGACAAACTGGAAGCCGGCAGCGATGTCGGCTATGGCAATTATAACACCGTAAATGCGCATGGGTATCTCGCTGGAGCCTTGGTCCCCGGCCTGCTGGACGCCAGCATCGCCGTCGCCCACGACCAGCATGACGGCTACACCTGGAACCCGTCGCAACAGGATCATGTCAATAATCAGAACACCACCGGCGGTCGCGTCAAGCTGGTGTTCACGCCGGCCACGAAGCTGAAAGTCACCCTGTCGGCAGATGGAACCATCGACCATTCCCAGGCCGCCCAGTATACGCCGACGACCTATAACGCGGCGAACCCGGCGCTGTCAGGCCTGGGCGCGATCACTGGTGGTACGCTGTATAGCCCGACGTCGCTGGCTGGCTATCGGCCCAATGTCAGCTATGCCGGGCGACCGGGGATCAACCGGTCGCACGCCGGCGGCATAACCGCGCGGATCGACTATATTCTCGATCCCCATCTGTCCCTGCATTCGATCAGCGCGCTGCGTGCCTTCAACCAGGCCCCGGTCAACTATAACAACGATGGCCAGAACCAAATTCCCTATGATGCGGCGCAACCTTTGCCGGTGGATATTTCCGACAATTACATCACCTATCGCCAGCACCAGTTTACCCAGGAATTCCAGTTGCAGGGCAATTGGAACCGGTTCGATTTCACGGGTGGGCTGTATTATCTGTTCGAGAATTTTTCCAGCAACCGTATCGGCTATGTCACCGGCCTTCCCCAGTCGAACACCGCCCTGCCAGCCGCCCCCTTCGATCAGATCGGTGATACCGTTACCCGCAACTATTCAGCTTATTTGCAGGGCAATTATCATCTGACCGACAAGCTGACGATCACTGCCGGCGGCCGTTATATAATCGAGCATCGAGCCTTTGCGTTTACCGGCGTCAACGACAATCTGTCCGGAAATGCTATCGATCCGCTTCTTTACCCGCAAGTTCTTACCGGCGGGGCAATCCCCGGTTTAGGCGTGAATGTTTCTGCTTCTCAGGTAAATTTCAACAATTCCTCCATTCCTAACGTCAAAACCTGGCGGGCCTTTACCCCAAAGGGAGGGATTTCATACCAGATCACGCCAACGGCGTTTTTCTTTGCCGACTATGCCAAGGGCTTCGATGCCGGCGGTTTCAACAATCGCGCACTGGCTCTGGCCACGACATTGCCCTATAGTCCGGAAAGCGTGAATACCTATGAGGGTGGATTCAAGACAGACTGGTTCGACCATCGCCTGCGCATCAATGCGACAGGATTTTATAATGATTACATCAATCTGCAAACCGCGGTTTCTGCGTATAGCCCCATTTCGGGCACTTACGTAAGTACGCGCGGCAACGCACCTTCGGCGCACACCGATGGTTTTGAACTTGAAACATCCGCCCAGCCCACGCACAACCTGTCCCTGGCCTTCAACATTTCGTATTTGCAGACGCGGTATGATAACTATTCGGCGCCATCCTATGGCACTGTCCCTGCCTACAATTATACCGGCAAGCAGTTCTCGGGCCAGCCGCAGTTGCAATATTTCGCGTCGGTGGCCTGGTCGATCCCCGTGGACCGCTACGGGACGCTGAAGCTGGGCGGCAGTGGCAGTTACGAGACATCGTTCTTTTCCGACACCATCAACAACCCTCAATATCGCATCGCCGCACATGGCTTTGCCAATGCTTTTGCGAGCTTCGAAACCAGCGACCAGCGCTGGAACTTTACGCTGACGGCGCGTAACTTGACCAACTCCTTCTATTACTCGACGCTGACCCCGATCGGCGCCGCGATCAAGGCAGGTCCGTACGCCGGCACATTGCTGTTGCAAGGTGCCCAAAATCCGCCTCGCACCGTGTTCTTCAAAGTTGGTTTCACATATTGAACCATGGCTGAAGTCGGCCTGAGCCGGGGGACATGGTTCCCCAAGCGGCGCGTTGCGGATCGTTGCGATGTAACGTTGAACGAAATGCGAATTTCCACACTTCGTGGAGGGCAATGCGATGCCGAATATCATCCGCCGGTCATGGCCCTTGCATTGCCTGGGAGCATCGTCTGCAATGGCCCAGGTTCAGACACCTGCCCGGGCCGCGACAAAACGGTATTAGGTCGAGTGGTGTCGCATCTTCCAGAAGTACCAGATCGTAGCGGCGCGGTCAGTGCTGATTGAGTGTGGCTGGAACGCCACGATGAAACTTCCGTCGCAGCGAATCTCATTGCCGTTGCACGGGGCATGCCGCTGACTTCTCAATCAGGATGCGCAACCTGTGTCGCGACGCCGGTTTCATGGCGCAGCTAATCTCTATCAAAATCTATTACGAACAATATGTTATATGGATTTTTGGCTCTATATAACAAACCGTCATCAATCGGTTATAAAAACTCTATTGATTTGGTAGGGTATTGTGGCCTACCGCTGCGCCATCCTCTGCTCGATCAAGGGAACTTTCTATTACCACCTGCATGCAAGAGCGGATTTGACCGCAGCGGCCAGGCCGCTTGCACACTTTCTTCAACACGACGTCGGTCACGCCCGCTTGGGCGAAGGATGCCGCGCGTCCGATCTTCAGGGAACGCAAAGATAATGTCTCCTTCTCTCCTTGCGGGCGTCGCCATCGTCGCGCTGGCTTCTCCGGCACTCGCGCAGCAAGCGGGTGCTCCCGTGCAGATCGCGGATGCCGGCACGGATGCGGCCTCGGACGGGGCGGCGGGCCCCGGCGACGCCGCAGCCATCGTCGTCACCGGGGTGCGCGGTCACCCCCGCACGGTTGCCAACAGTCCGGTGCCGATCGACGTCATCAACGCCAGGGAACTCGGAGCGACGGGCCGGACCGGCTTGAAGGAAATCCTCGGCAACATCATACCTTCGCTCGAAATGCCGGCGCTGGGCGGCGGCGGCACCTCGGCCAGCGTCAAGCCGATCTCGATCCGGGGGCTGTCGGGCGATTACGTGCTCGTACTGATCAACGGCAAGCGCCGGCACACGACTTCGCTGATCAACAATCTCTCGCGCATCTCGGGAGGATCGACGCCGGTCGATCTCGATCTCATTCCCACCAACGCGATCGGCCATATAGAGGTATTGCGCGACGGAGCCGCCGCGCAATACGGATCGGACGCCATCTCGGGCGTGATCAACATCATCCTCGACAATGCGCCGAAGGGCGGCGAATTCTCGATCACCGGGGGCCGGCAATATTCCAGGGGGGCGCCTCTCTACCAGGCCGACTTGAGCTATGGCGTCCCGCTCGGGCCGGATGGCGGCTTCGTCCGCGCAGCGGTCGAAGCGAAATATCATGACCGCGCGAAAAGCTCTGCCGAGCCTGTCCCCCGCATCTATCCGCTGGTGAACGGCCAGCCCGATCCGCGCGAGGCGACCGCAAACCATCTCATCGCCGGCGGCTACGGCCGTTCCAATCGCGACAAGATCGTCAACAGCAGCTACAACGCCGAACTGCCGGTGAGCGACGTAGTCAAGCTCTACAGTTTTTCGACCTTCAGCTATCGCGACATCAAGGACGCTCGCGGTGCCGACTATCCGTCACCCACCGGCTATGGCGGCGCGGTCAATACTCTTGGCTCCTCCAGCCTGCCGCAAATCTATCCGGACGGATTCCAGGCCTATCGCCGCATCCGCGAAACAGATTTCCAGACGACATTTGGCGCGAAGGGTGAACTGGCCAGCTGGAACTGGGACCTGAGCACCTCTTACGGGCAGGATCATGTCCGGCTGGGCGCCGAAAACACGCTCAATCCCTCGCTTGGACCGACCAGCCCGACCAGTTTCCTTATGGGCACGCAGAGCCAGCAGCTATGGGTCAACAATCTCGACCTCACGCGTGACTATAATATCGGTCTTGCCAAGCCGCTAACCGTCTCGACCGGCTTCGAGCATCGCTGGGAAAAGTTCCAGAGCAAAGCCGGCGAGCCGGATAGCTACATCAACGGTCTTTATCAGATACCGGCCGACGGAACCCCGTTCGGCGATGCCTACGGCGGCAAATTTCCCTCGCCCGGGCTGGTGTCTTTCACGGGCACGTCGCCGGCCGACGCCGCCTCGCTCAGCCGCAACAATTATGCCGGCTATATCGATCTTGCGACGGACATCACCGAACGATGGTATGTCGGAGCGGCGGGACGGTTCGAGCATTATACCGACGCTGCGGGCAACACGGCAAGCTGGAAGGTCTCGACCCGCTACGATCTGGGGCATGGCTTCGCCGTCCGGGGCGGCGCCAACAGCGGCTTCCGCGCCCCGTCGCTTGCCCAGACCGGCTTTTCGACAACCCAGAATACGGCCACCATCGTCGGCAATGCGCCGACCTCGATCACCTCGAAGTTCTTGCCGGTAGATAGTGCCGCAGCGATCGCGCTTGGCGCCAAGCCGCTCAAGCCGGAGAAATCCGTGAATTACACCGCAGGCCTTACCTACGAACACGGCAATCTGCACCTGACGGTCGATGCCTATCAGATCCGGGTGGACGACCGTATCATCAAAACCGAATTCCTTGGCACGGCAGCAAACGGGGGCAGCGCGATCACCGCCATTTTGCTGGCTAACGGCATTACCGGGGTCAATAGCGCGCAATTCTTCATAAATGGCGTGAACACCCGCACGCGCGGGATCGATGCGGTAGCGGATTATGCCCTTCGCACGCGCGGGTACGGCTCATTCCACCTGAGCGCGGCATACAGCTACAACACAACCAAGATCCTGGGCATCGCCCAAAATCCGGCGGTCCTTGCCCCCCTCGACGTCGTCCTGTTCGCGCACCAGGCACAAAGCGACCTGACGAACGGCCTGCCGCACGACAAGCTGGTGCTGACCGACGACTGGAACCTGGGGCGAGCGCATGCCCTCGTTCGCCTCACCCGCTTCGGAAAATATACCGAGGCGAGCACCGTGGCCAGCGGCGACCGTACCTTCGGCGCCAAATGGGTCACGGACCTGGAGGCGGGCTACGATATCACCGACCGCATCACACTATCGGCCGGCGCGAACAACCTGTTCAACGTCTATCCCCAGAAAAATGGCTTGATCGCCTCCGACGGCTCCGGCGCCTATGGCAATTTCGCACCGTTCGGTCTTGATGGAGGCTTCTATTACGGTCGTCTCAGCGCGAAGTTCTAGAGTCTTTCCGACTTACGTCGAGTCGGTGCCAGCCCGCTCCCCCGCCCGGCCACCCATATTATACAATGACTTGGGTGGCCGGGCGGGGGAGCGGGCTGGCACCGTCTTAACCGGAAAGACTCTGAAGTGCCGCTTTGGCCCAGCTGTCAAACCGGCATGAAATGGGCCCAACTGGGCGAGCCTCCCGGCCTGGCCTTCCGGTGTTCCGATGGATTCCCGCCCTACCCGTGACGGTAAGGGTGATGGTTGCGGATGCCGACCGCCTGATCCGCGCGCGCACGATACACTGGCTCCGTTTCCGCCTCGGCTTGCGACGCAGACCACCGGTCCAGGTACCACAGCAACAGTTCGCGCTGGCTCGCGATACCGAGCCGATCGTAGCCGCGCCGACGATAGGTCGCGACGCTCTCCTGCCCAATTTCCAGATCGAGGGCGATCCCGACCGTCGTCATGCCGTACAGGATGCGCGCCGACACCTGCGCTTCGCGCCGCGACAGGCAGTGCCTGGATGCCGCGATCTCCCGTTCGATGACGGCCAGCGAGCGCAACGATGCGGCGGCAGACCCAAGCGACCGCCGCAGGGCGACATGCTTGCCAAGCAGGTGGATGAGGTCCGAAGCAACGTCTTGCAGCGATACTGCGTCGGCCGGCGAGAAAGGGCCTCGTCGCCGCGTTCGAATGAGGCTGAGCGCGACCGGGCCGGACCGCAGCCGCGCGCCCAGCACGAGACGGCCGACGACGTTATGAGGCCGGTAGATGGTATCGCGCAGATCGGTGGCTGCAAGATGCTCCGGGTCGAGCCGGGCAATCATCGCCGGGTCACCCAGCTCAAGCCGGCCGATCTGCGCCAGCAGCGGATCGCAGCGCCAGTAGCCGCCGGAGACATAGAGCGACGCCTGCTGCGACGCCGTCGCTGCCGCACACGGACTCGCTGTAGCAAGCGCTACCGGCGCGTCCTCGCACAGGTCGTAGAGTGCGAGATGCTCCGCGCCGCACAGATTCCGGGTCGTCGCGAGCAGGACCGGGCCAAACGTGCTCTCGCCCAGCGCATCGATCAGTTTCGCTTGGTCAACATTCCAACCATCGAAAAACTTCGTCCTCCTGATCGCTACGGCCATGCCGTTTCATCCTTCTCCGCGGGCTGGTAAGCAAGTTCCACGGTTATGAAGGATTTTGTTCGTTCAATCAATCAACTTAAGGGGCTGTTACCTTTCGAGCGTTCCGTTGATCAAGCTCCGAAAAATCAGGCCGCGCTGCACCTCGCTGGTGCCCCCGAGGATCGTGAAGGATCGTCCGAACAGATACAACAGCATTGCCTTTGCGGCACCTACCGGTCCGATCATCGCATCAGGCCGATGTGGTTCTAGCAGTGATGATTGATCGGGAAGCGCCGCCGGGCCGAGGGCGCGCACGCCGAGCGCGCCGATGCGTTGCTGAAGCTCCGTCGTTCCCAGCTTCAGGATCGAGGCCGAACTCGGTTCCGCGCGACTATCCCCGCCGAGCGCACCTTGATGTTCGGCATAGGCCTCCAGTGCGAGCATCTCGATCTCCGCGCGCGCTGCGTCACGATGCAGCGTCGCGGATTCGGCCAGGCCGTCAGCAGTGTCCCGATCCAGGACTTCGTCGATCAGCACCCGAACCGCCTCGATCTGGCTGCGCACGCTCAGCAGCGAGCCCAGCCCGCCGCGTTCGTGCTCGAGCAGATATTTGGCGATGGCCCAGCCCTGCCCCTCCTCGCCGATGCGTTCGCTAACCGGCACGCGCACGTCGGTAAAGAAGATCTCGTTGAGGTGGTGCAGCCCATCGATCGACCGGATCGGGCGTATGACGATCCCCGGCGTCGTCATGTCGACCAACAGGAAGGTGATGCCCTGCTGCGGTCGTCCCTCGGTCGAGGTGCGGACCAGGCAGAACATCCAGTCGGCACGGTGTGCGTAGGTCGTCCAGATCTTCTGGCCGTTGACCACATAATGGCCGCCGTCCAGCACCGCTCGCGTTCGCAGCCCCGCCAGGTCCGATCCCGCACCGGGCTCCGAATAGCCCTGGCACCAGCTCGCAGTGCCGGCAACCAGCGGCGGCAGGTGGCGCGCCTGTTGCTCGGGCGTCCCGAACCGTTGCAGCACGGGGCCGATCATGCCGATGAAGACGCTGAGCGGCGGCGCGCCGGCGGCGGCCTGCTCCTCCTCGAAGATCGCCATCTGGCGCGGCGACCAGCCTGCCCCGCCGAAGCGTTCGGGCCAGTCCGGCACCGACCAACCCCGACCGGCAAGGATATGATGCCAACGCTGCTGCACCTCGTGATCGATCAACTGCATCGTCCGCGGCGCATCGGCGATGTCGGGCGGCAACGCGGCAGACAGGAACGCGCGGACCTCGCGGAGGAAGCCGTCGTCATCGGGGTCGCTGGGCATAACAATCTTCCTGACAGCACATCGATTGCCTAGAGGTATTCAGTTCCTGTGGGTGTCCCCCTCCTAAGGGACGCCGCGTCTGCCCGCGTCGGTGTACCGCTCTACTTGATTGAACCGCGACAGCCGCTGCCAAGGTGCCGATACCCGGATGCAACTAGATCTGACGGATGACCAATATGCGTTCCGGGACTCGCTCGGAGGCCTGCTGCAAGCCCGCTATAGCTGGGACGAGCGACGTCGCATCGTCGAATCCGCTGCCGGCTGGTCGCCGGACGTCTGGCACGACCTCGCCGAATTCGGCGTGCTTGCACTGCCGTTCAGAGAGACACTCGGCGGCTTGGGCGGCGGCGGGGTCGAACATCTCGTCGTCATGGAAGCCTTCGGGGAAGCCTTGGTCGTCGAGCCGTATCTGTCGACCGTCGTCGTGGCGGGCGGTCTGCTCGACCGCGCCGGGACGCCCGCGGCCGACGCGCTTGCCCGAGCGATCATCGCGGGCACCGCGCGCGTCGCCTGGGCGCAGGGGGAAACCGCCTCGCGCTATGCCCTGAACGACATCCTGACGACGGCGCGGCGTCAGGGCGGCGGATACCGCCTGGACGGTGCCAAGAACGTGGTCCTGGACGCACCCGTTGCCACCCACCTGCTGGTAACGGCCCGCACCTCGGGCGAGCGGCGCGAGGCTGATGGCGTGTCGCTGCTGCTGGTCGAGGCGGATCGGCCGGGGATCGGGCGCCACGCTTATCGCACGATCGACGGCCGGCGCGGCGCAGCACTGCGATTCGACGGGGTGAGCCTCGGCACCGACGCGCTGCTGTTCGGGGAGGGCGCGGCGCTGCCCGAGATCGAACGGGCGGTGGACGAGGCGGCGGCGGCGGCGGCGGCGGAGGCGGTCGGGGCAATGCGCGGGCTGGTCCGCGGCACGCTGTCGCACCTCACCGAGCGCCGCCAGTTCGGCAGGCCGCTCGCCGAGTTCCAGGTGCTCCAGCACCGTATGGCGGACATGTTCGCCTCGCTCGAAATCAGCCACGCGATGGCGTTGCGGGCGGCCCGGGCGATCGCGCGCCCGGCGGCGGAACGGGCGGCGGCGGTATCGGCGGCCAAGGCTTTCATCGGCTGCGCGGCGCGCAAGGCCGGCGAGGAGGCGGTACAGTTGCACGGCGGCATGGGGATGACCGACGAATTGCCGATCGGGCATTATCTGAAGCGCGCGGTCGCGATCGAGGCGCAATTCGGTTCGACCGAGTTCCATGTCGACCGCTTCGCCGGGCTGCGCCGACATGATTGAGATGGTCGAGACCTTCGATGCGTTGCTGCGTCATCAGGCCGGCGCGCGGCCGGCCGCGTCGGCGATCCAGTTCGAGACGCGGGTCACCGACTATGCCACGCTCGATCGGCAGGCGGATGCGATCGCCGCGGTCTTATCGGCGAATGCGCTGCCGTCCGGTGCGCGTATCGTCTATCTCGGTCGCAATAGCGATCGGTGCCTGGCCCTGCTCTTTGGGTGCGCGCGCGCGGGTGCGGTGCTGACCCCGGTCAACTGGCGGCTCGCCCCCGACGAACTGCGCCACATCGTCGAGGATGCGGAGGCGGTTCTCGTGTTCGTGACGCGGGAGCATGCCGCGGTGCCCGCGACGCTCGGGCTGCCTGGCGTCGATGTCGATGACGACGAGGCGTGGGAAGCCTGGCTCACCGGCGGCGCGGGATCGCCTCTCCCATCGCCGCCCGCAGCTGGCGACGTCCTTGTCCAGATCTACAGCTCGGGCACGACGGGACGTCCAAAAGGGGTCGAACTTACCCATGCCAACATGCTCGCGAGCGCGCGTCACGCCGCCACGGGCGTGGTCGGACGATGGACAGCCGAAGACCGAATGCTGGTGGCACTGCCCGTGTTCCATGTCGCGGCGCTGCTCTGCTCCAGCTACGCGCTGATCAATGGAGCCACGATCGTGTTGATGCGCGAAGCCGATCTCGGCGGCATCCAGGATTTGATTCGTCGGCAGGCGATCACCAAGACCGGGCTCGTTCCGACGCTGATTCAGCTTCTGCTCGACTGGCCCGACTTCGAAGCCTCCGCGTTCGCGACGCTCCACCTCATCATCTACGGGGGGTCCGGCATCGCGCCGGCGTTGCTGGGCCGGGCGTTCACCGCGCTCGAATGCGATTTCCTGCAACTATATGGTGCGAGCGAGACCTGCGCCGTGGCGACGGTCCTTTTGCCGGAGGATCATCGGGCGGGTTCCAATGCGCGGCTTGCCTCGTGCGGGCGCGCGCTGCCCGGCGTCGCGGTACGGGTGGTGGATGCCGATGGTGCTGATGCCGCCATGAATGAACCGGGCGAGGTCCTGATCCGCTCGCCGGGCATCATGAAGGGCTATTGGCATTGTCCGGACTCGACTGCCGAGGTGATGGTCGACGGCTGGTACCGCAGCGGCGACATCGGCAGCCTCGACGCCGACGGCTATCTGACGATCCGCGATCGCCTCCGCGACATGATCATCTCCGGCGGGGAAAACGTATATGCGATCGAGGTCGAGAACGCGCTCGCGGCGCATCCGCAGATCGCGGAATGCGCAGTGATCGGCACGCCCGACGCGATCTGGGGCGAAGCAGTGACGGCGATCGTCGTGGCGCGTCCGGGAACGATGATCGAGGCCGAAGGGGTGATCGCCCATGCCCGGACGCTGATCGCCGCCTATAAATGCCCGCGCCGGGTGATCTTTGTCGACTCGCTGCCCAAAAATGCCGGCGGCAAGATCTTGAAGGCTCCCTTGCGCGAGCGATACGCAATCTGATCGATATCAAAGCCGGGGCGCGTTTCGTGACGCTCCGGCTCGCCGGCCTACCGGTATTTATATGCCAGGCGCAGCCCATAGGTCACCGGCTTGGCCGCGTAGCGGACCGTCACGTCCTGCGTCGCGAATGCGTTGTTCCAATAATAGGCATTGGTGACGTTGCGGCCATACACGCTGACCGTCCAGGGGCCATCTTTTGGGCCGATACCGGCCCTGAGGTCCAGCGTCACGAAGTCACGGATAAACGCATAAGCAGGCGCGCCGATTTCCGACGTCGTCGAGCTGTTGTAGGATACGTTGCTCCCGATATACGCCTCCAACCCGGCGAGAGGGAACCGGTACTCGGCGTCTGCCATTGCCTGCCATTTGGGGGTGAAGGGTATCCGCGCTCCACGAAAGTCGGTCAGCAGACGGGTGGCCGAACTCAGCCCGGTATAGTCACGGATCGTCGCGTCGAGATAGGTGGCCGACGCATTGAGCGTCAGACCTTGCATTGGCACCACGACCAGCTGAACCTCCGCGCCCTGGATGCGCGATTTCGGCACGTTGACCAGCCGCTCGATGACCTGGAAGACGGGGTCCAGCACGTTGCCGCGCACCTGCTTGTTCCGATAATCGTAATAGAACGCCGCGCCGTTGAGCTGCACACGGCGATCGGCGAGCGACAGCTTGAAGCCCGCCTCATAGGCCAGGATCGATTCCTGCGTGACGGGCTGGAGCTGGGCGGAGGTCGACGCCGACAATGTGGGATAGCTTCCGGATTTGTAGCCCTTGGTAACGTTAGCGTAGACGAGCGTGCGGCGGTTCGGTTCAAAATTGATGCCGCCGCGCCAAGAGACATTATCCTGGCCCAGCGTGCTGCGAAACAATACAGGTTTCTGGCTGGGCTGGAGCAAGGTCACGCACTGGCCGGGCACAATCGGCGCGGTCGGAGTGCCCGACAGCACCGTCGACAGGATCGTCAGTGCGCTCGACAGCCCGGCGTCGCCCGTCGTGCAGCCGGCATATTTGCGGTTGCTGTCGGTGTAGCGGACACCGCCCAGCACGGTGACGGTCGGGATTATCTTATACTCGGCATTACCGAACGCCGCGTATTCATCGATCGTTTCCTTGAAGTCGTCGGACGCCACATCGAACGGGATGCCGACCACCACGGCATTGGTTGCGTCGCCGACATGGATGCCGTTGTTGCTGTTCACCTTCGCATGGAACAGGTTGCCCCCGACGACCCAGTTGAAGCGATCGGTGTCGCCGCTCAGCCGCATCTCGTGGGTGAAGTCGCTGATCGTGCCGCGGGACCGATCGACGTCGAGGATGCGCAGCGCCGTCCCATCGCGGTCGAAGCCGTAATCCTCCTTATAATGGTCGTAGGAGGTGATCGTCGTGAAAGCGATCGCATCGTTCACCTTGAACGATCCGCGCAGCGAGCCTTGAATGTAATTGTCGTCGCGGTTGAGCGCGACGTTTGACCCGTAATTGGTCGCGCGTGCGTCCGCGGGGGCGATCGGCTGCGCCAGGATCAGCGCGGCACGGGGCGAGGTCGGCACCTGCAGGCGAAAGCCGGTGAGCTGGGTTCCGGGCGTGTCGGACTTGTCGCGCCAGCCATCCACGCCGATCGTGATCGTGGCGCGGTCGGACGGCTTCCAATCGAGTGTGAACCGCCCCTCGATCAGATCCTGCGAGCCAAGCGTCGAAGCGCGCGTGTAATTGCGCTGCCAGTCGCCCGACTGCAGCGTCCTTACCGCGAGGCGAGCACCGATCGTGTCGGTCAGCGGCCCGCTCATATAGCCGCCCGCGTTGACCTCGTCGAAGCGGCCGTACGAGGCGTCCGCTCCGGCCTGGAATCTTTTAGTGGGCGTCGCGGCAATGTAGTTGATCGCGCCGCCGGTCGAATTCTGGCCGAACAGGATGCCTTGCGGACCCTTGAGCACCTCGACTCGTTCCAGATCAAAGGTGGTGCCGCGCGCCATCTGCAGGAACGGCACCGGGACCTGATCGACATAGACGCTGACGGTCGGGCTGGCCCCCAACGTGTACTCGTTGAAGCCGACGCCCCGCAGCGTCAGGATCGGCGTCGCGGCGAGGCTGGCGGTATAGGTCAGGCCGGGCACGATCTTGGCGAGGTCGTTGACGGTCTCGACGCCGGCATTGGCAAGCTGCTGGCCGGTCGCCGTGGTAATCGACACGGGCACGTCGTTGATCTGTTGCCGGCGCTTTTGCGCGGTGACGATGATGTCGGCGATGCCGACGTCGCCGGGCCCCGATGGCGGCGCGGTCGAGGCGGCGGCCGACGCGGACGGCGCTATGTTGTCGGGTGCCGCTTGCGCCATAACCCCGCTCGGCAGCATCGTCATCAAGCCGGCAACACTGGCCAGAAGCATTCCGCGATTGCTTACGTTCATCATAATCCCCTCTACTGCGATCATCGCCGCACATTGTCCGGGATTTTTGGCATGTGCTCACCAAGCCCGACGCGCTGGATGTGGGCCATTTTGATCGGTAGATCAAGTATTCGTTTGAGTGAACAGTCAAATCATGCCATTTGCCCGGTTCAGCGTGCAGACGGCTGGCGAAGGAGAGGAAAACGATGATGCTGCACCCCTTCATTCACGCCCGCCTTGCCCCGGCGAAGCCGGCATTGACGATGGCGGGCTCGGGCAAGACGGTCGGCTACGCCGAGCTTGAGAGCCGAGCCAACCGAACGGCGCGGTTGCTTCGCGAAATCGATATCGGGCGCGGTGATACGGTCGCGGGCATCCTCGACAACGATCCCGCAATCTTTGAGTTTGCGTGGGCGGCGGACCGCGCTGGCTGTCACTACGTCCCCATATCGACCCGGCTGACGGCCGAGGAAGCCGCCTATATCGTCAACGACTCCGGCGCACGGGTAGTTTTCGCCAGCGCGGGCCTTATGATTGCGGCCGATTTGCCCGGGCACCTGGCGAACGGCCCCGCATTGCTGATGGCGGGCGAGGGACTCGGCGGATGGAGGAGCTGGGACGCAGCGGTCGCCACGCTATCCGACCAGCCAATTGCCGACGAGGCGGCCGGCGGATGCATGTTCTACTCCTCCGGCACGACCGGCCGTCCCAAAGGCATCAAGTGGCCGTTGCCCGGCGACATGCTCCAGCCGCCGTTCATCGCGCCGCTGCTGACCGGCGTGTACGGCGCGACAAGCGATTCGGTCTATCTCTCGCCCGCACCGCTCTATCATGCTGCGCCGCTCGTCCTGTCGATGACGATGCAGCGCCTGGGGTCGAAAATCGTGGTGATGGAGAGCTTCGATCCCGAGGCGGCACTGGCGGCGATCGAGCGGCACCGGGTGACGCTGGCCCAGTTCGTCCCCACGCATTTCATCCGCATGCTGCGGCTGCCGGACGCAGTGAAGGCACGGTACGACCTGTCGTCGCTGACGTGTGTCTTCCACGCCGCGGCACCCTGCCCAATCGAGATCAAGCGGGCGATGATCGACTGGCTGGGGCCGATCGTCCACGAATATTACTCGGGCAGCGAGGGGATCGGCGCGACCATCATCTCGCCCAAGGAGTGGCTGGAGCGGCCAGGCTCGGTCGGGCGCGTGCTCGGCGGCGCGATCCATGCCTGCGACGAGCGGGGCGAGCCGCTGCCGAGCGGGCGCGAGGGGGTGATCTATTTTGCAGGCGGGCAGGCGTGCGAATATCACAACGATCCGGCGAAGTCGGCCGAGATGCGCAACGCGCATGGCTGGGGCACGCTCGGCGACATCGGCATCGTCGATGCGGACGGCTATCTGTTCCTGACCGATCGCAGCAGCTTCATGATCATCTCGGGCGGGGTAAACATCTACCCGCAGGAGATCGAGAACGTGCTCGCGGTGCACCCCAAGGTTGCCGACGTGGCCGTCATCGGCGCGCCCGACGCCGACTTCGGCGAGCGGGTGGTCGCGGTGGTGCAGCCGATCGACATGGCCGACGCGACCCCCGCCTTCGCCGCGGAACTTCAGGCCTACTGCCGAGGCCGGTTGAGCGGCGTAAAGGTGCCCAGGCAAGTCGACTTCGCCGCGACGCTTCCCCGCCACGACACGGGCAAGCTCTACAAGCGTCTGCTGCGCGACCAATACCGGGAGGCAGCGGCGTAGACCCCCGTAGCTCAGAGCCGCGCAATCGCCTTCAGGTGATCGACGATATCGCCGAGCGGACCGGGCCTGACAGGCTTGGCACCCGCCATTGCCTCGATCTGCTCGCGCGCGCCGGCGATCATATCCGGCGTCACCGGCACCACTGGATCGAACTGCACCCCCGGCGTCTCGACGTAGCGCACGTTGCCGTAATGCCCGGCAATCGCCGTCAGGATCAGCCCCGACTGCGCACAATCCTCGCTCGCGAGCCATGCGACGGCGGGGGAGACGAGCTCTGGTCCCATGTAATCGCCGAGTTTGCCGAGATCGAAGCTCTCGGTCATCCGCGTGATCGCGGCTGGCGATATGCAGTTCACGTGGACGTTCTTGCGCGCGCCCTCCAGCGCCAGGCAGTTCATCATGCCGACCAGCCCCAGCTTGGCGGCGCCGTAGTTTACCTGCCCGAAATTGCCGTTCGTGCCGGCAGCGGAGGTGGTGAGGATCACCCGACCATACTGCCGCTCGATCATGTGCGGCCAGGCGGCGTGGGTGACGTTGAACGCGCCGAACAGGTGGACGCGCACCACGGCCTCGAAATCTTCGGCCGTCATCTTGGCAAAGCTGCGGTCGCGCAGGATGCCGGCGTTGTTGACGACGATGTCGAGGCCGCCGAACGCCTCGATGCATCGCGCGACCATCCGCCCGGCTCCATCAATGTCGGTTACACTGTCGTGACTGGCGACCGCTTCGCCGCCGCGCGCGCGGATTTCTTCAACCACTGTGTCGGCAGCCGCGGTGCTTGCCCCCTCGCCGCCCACCGCGCCACCAAGATCGTTGACCACGACCCTTGCGCCCAGCGCGGCGAATAGCAGAGCGTGCTGCCGCCCCAATCCACTGCCCGCGCCGGTGATCAGCGCTATGCGGCCGTCGAGTCTCGTGGTCATGCGTTTCCCCATATTGCCTTGGTGGCAGCGTTCGCTGTAAGCGAGTACAATAAGTTGTTTGACTGATCATTCAAGGACAGAACATGGCAGAGGCGTTCATCGTCGCGGCGGCACGGACGGCGGGAGGGCGACGCAAGGGGCGGCTGGCGGGCGTCCATCCGGCGGATCTGGCCGCACACGTCCTTGATGCGGTGGTCGCGCGGGCCGGCATCGATCCCGCCGAGGTGGAAGACGTGGTGATGGGTTGCGTCGGACAAATCGGCGAGCAGAGCTTCAACGTCGCGCGGCAGGCCGTGCTGACCTCGGTGCTGCCGCAGGGCACGCCCGCGACCACGGTCGACCGGCAGTGCGGCTCCTCGCAGCAGGCGCTCCACTTCGCGGCGGCGACGGTCATGGCGGGGCAGATGGACGGGGTGATCGCCGCCGGCGTCGAGAGCATGACCCGCGTTCCGATGATGACCAATTATTCGGTCGCCGCGAAGGCCGGGATGGGCGGCCCCTATTCGGACGCGCTCAAGCTTCGCTACCCCGGCGAGGACTTCAGCCAGTTCGCCAGCGCGGAGCGTATCGCGCGCGAGCACGGTCTCGACCGCGCCACGCTCGACGCGTTCGCGCTTGCCAGCCATCGCAAGGCAGCGGCGGCGACCGAGCGGGGCGACTTCGCCGACGAGATCGTCGCGATCGAGGTGGTAACCGCCGCCGGCATCGAGACACATCGCGTCGACGAGGGTATTCGCACCGACGCATCGCTGGAGGCAATCGGCGGAGTCGATCCGATCGTCCCGGGCGGCTTGGTATCCGCCGCCTCCGCCAGCCAGCTCTGCGACGGCGCGAGCGCGGTCCTGATCGCCAGCGGCGCGGCGGTCGCGCGACTCGGCCTGACGCCGCTCGCACGCATTCATACGATGACGGTGACCGCGGGCGATCCGGAGAACATGCTCGAGGAACCCCTGTTCGCGACGGACAAGGCGCTGAAGCGCGCCGGCATGACGATCGACCAGATCGATCTGTATGAGGTGAACGAAGCGTTCGCGCCCGTGCCGCTCGCCTGGGCGAAGCATGTCGGCGCCGACCTGGACAAGTTGAACGTCAACGGCGGCGCGATCGCGCTCGGGCACCCGCTCGGCGCTTCGGGGACGAAGCTGATGACCACGCTGGTCCATGCGCTGCGCCGCCGTCGCTTGCGCTGGGGATTGCAGACGATGTGCGAGGGCGGTGGCCAGGCAAACGTCACCATCGTCGAGGCGCTGTGAGCCGAGCGATCGCGGCGCGACCGCTCGATCCGGGTCGCCTGCTGCTTCATGCCGCCACGCCGTTCACGCGCGCGATTGGCGTGGATATACTCGAATGGGGCGGGGGGCGGGCGACTACGCGAGTCGTGCCCAACGCGCGGATCGCGCGCGCGACGAACGATCCGCGCCCGCATCCGCTCGTGCTACCGGGCATCGCCGACGACGTGCTCAGCCACGCCTTCGGCTGCGTCGTCGCCCCGCAGCAGGGGCTGTCGACACTCGACCTGTGGCTTGGGATCGACGAACGCGATCCAGACGGTTCGCCGATCATCGCGACATCGCAGATTCTGTCGCTCGCCGGCACCAGCGGGACCGCCAGCGCGAGCATCGCCGATGGCGGCGGACTGCTGGCGACGGCGACCGCGACGTTCCTGATCGGGCAATACCCAGGCGGGCGTGGCCCGGACGCGAGGCTGATCGGTCGCTACGATGCGACCAGCAGCGACGGTCCGTTGCCGTCGCTGCTGGGGCTGGAGGGACGACCGGGAACGCCGGCGTTCGCGTCGGGCAACCCGGCGGTGATCGGGTGGGAGAGCGGCCCGTCACTCCATGGCGGCGCGATCGCGGCGCTGCTGATGGTGGCGTGCCAGGGATGCGGCGGCCTCCCGGACCAGCGGCTCGGGTCGGTCGCGGTGCGCTTCCTGCGGCCGTGCATCGGCTCAGCGCTACGGGCGGAGGCGCAGCTCGACCGGGCCGGGCGCCAGGCGAGCCATGTCTCGGCGCTGGCCTTCAGCGACGCCCCGAAGCCTGCGGCGATGGCGACCGCTACCTTCGTCCGGCGCGACGGGTGACCCGGGTAACGCCTGCCGCGTCGCTACCTCCCCGTACATCACTTCCATCGCGCCATACTCTTCCGGGAAGGCAAGGCTGATCGGATCGTGCGCTCATCGGCCCACCCCGCTCAGTCGATATAGAGGATGATGAGGTCGGCGATCAGCGCTGGCTTCTTCGCGCCCTCGATCTCGAATTGCGCCTCGCAGGTGATCTTCAACCCGCCCGACGTCGGTTCCGCTTCCCTGGCGGTCATCGTCAGGCGCAGCCGCGCACCGACCGGCACCGGTGCCAGAAAACGCAGCCGGTTCGACCCGACATTGATGATCCGCGCAGCACGGACATCGAAGACCAGCGGCATCAGCGTGCCGAGCAGCGACAGCGTCAGATAACCATGAGCGATCGTCGTGCCGCCCGGTGCCTCACGCGCCGCGCGCTCGACATCGACATGAATCCATTGCCGGTCGCCGGTCGCCTTTGCAAAGTCGTCGATCATCGACTGCGTCACGGTCACCCAGTCGCTGGGCCCGTGCGGCTCGCCCATCGTGGCAGCGAAGGCGGCGGCGTTCTCGAACTGGCGCATACAGGTCCTCTGATCGGGTGACGCTTGACACATTCGGTCAAAGTAAGGCTTGTGAACGCCCAGGCAAGGATTGAACGATCAATGAAGAGCGTATCGGCAGCAGTACCCCGCAAACGACGCAACCCTTCTGCGCCTCGCATCGACACGCGCGACGCGCTGCTGACCGCGGCCAGCGACCTGATGATCGAGAAGGATTCGATCGACTTCTCGCTGATGGAAGTCGGTGCGCGCAGCGGGATGAGCGCGGCGTTGGTGCAGTACCATTTCGGCAGCAAGGAAGGACTGATGCTGGCGATCATCGAGCGCGGCGTCGCGCGCGCGACGAGCCAACTTGGCGAACTGGCCGACCGGCCGCTGCCTGCGGCCGAGAAGCTGCGGCTGCACATCAACGGGCTGGTCACCACTTATCTCAAGATGCCTTACACCAACCGGCTGCTCCACGTGCTCATGCAGGGCGACGATGAAGCGCGCGCGCGCCAGGTGAGCGAACTGTACATCAGGCCGATCGCCGCCTTCTACCGCGCGCTGCTCGCGCAGGGCGTGGCGGAGGGCAGCTTTCGCCCGATCGAGCCGATGTTCTTTTATTTCCTGGTGATCGGCGCTTGCGAGCATCTGGCGGCGCGGCGGACGGTGATGCGCTTCGTGTTCGACATCAATGGCGTGACCGATAGCCTGCGACGCGACTATGTCCAGTTCGTATACGACACGGTGATGGGCGGCATCGCGCCGCTGTCTGCCGGCTGACCGGACACTGTGCCTATGCATGCGCCGCGACCGACGTTGTGGCGGCGAGCGGCGGCAGCTGCGCCAGCACCTGCTCGGCGACGATGCGCGCGGTGTCGAAACAGGCCTGCGTCCCGCCGTCGCCATAGGGCTTCACCGAATCGCCGACGTTCCACAATCCTGCCACGGGGGTTGCCTGTTCCATGTCGTAGCCGGCACAGGTGCGCTGGGCAGGCCAGTTGCCGCGCATGACGCGCAGGCTGAGGATGCGCGATCCCCGAAACTTGGGAAACTCGTCCTCTAATTCGGCGAGCGCCGCTGCCGTCTCGGCTTCCTCGTCGAAGTCGCCGAGCGCCGGGATCGGGACGGCATAGGCGGTGTAGAGCCGCCAGCCCGGCGGTGCCATTTCGGGGCAGGTCGCGGTCATCTCGCCGATGTTGCACAGACGCCGGGTATTCGCGAAGGTCACGAGGCCGGGAACGTCGAGCAATTGCTCCCGCGTCGCGAAGTCGATCGCGATGTTGGCGGCGGCGTTGATGGTGGCGCGGGCGCGAGCGACGTAGGCGGCGCCCATCGCGTCCTCCCCGGCGAGCGCGATGGTGGCGAGCGCGCCGGCGTTGCTGATGATGGCATCCGCGGCGGCAATGCGCATGGCCCCGTCCGGCCCGACGAGCGTAACGCCGGTCGCGCGACCGTCCTCGACGAGGATCCGGTCGACCCGCGTCTCCAGCCGGATGTCGCCGCCCTTGCGGAGAATGCCGTCGGCCAGGTCGTTCCACACCCCGATCGTCCCGCGCGGACAGAAGCCGAAGCGCTTGAACGCGCCCTTCTGCGCGAAGTAGATCAGGAAGGCGCGCGCGGGCAGTTCGCTTGAATTGGCCGCGAAGATTGCCGCGCACAGGTTGCGGAACAGCCCGTGCACCGTCCTGTTTTTCGTGTAGCCGCGCAGCCACTCCTCGGTCGACAGCCTGGCCTCGGGCAGGTCGCCGTTGCGCGCGTCAGCGAACTTCGCGCCGATCCTCGCCGCCTGCTTCGTCACGCCGCCGAGCAGCAGCGCCCAACCGCCCTTGGTGACGTTGACCGTCTTGCCGTCGATGCGGAAGACCGTGGCGGGCGACGGCTCGCGTACGTCTAGCGCGACGCCGGTTTCGGCCAGCGTCTGCTCGAAGATGCCTCCCTTCTCCAGCGCGATCGCGCCCTGGTTGATGACGAACCCGTCCACGACGTGCGACGTCGCGCGCCCGCCGACGCGGTCATGGTCGTCGACCAGCAGCACCGAGCGGCCGGCATTGACCATCCGCGCCGCCGCCGCGAGCCCGCCTGCGCCCGCGCCTACTACTATCACGTCAAAGCGTTCGTCGGCCATTCCGTCTCTCCTCAAGCTTTCTCGAAGACCGCCGCCAGACCCTGGCCGCCGCCGATGCACATCGTTTCCAGTCCCCAGCGCGCGTGCCGCCGCTGCATTTCGCGGGTCAGCGTCGCCAGGATGCGCCCGCCGGTCGCGCCGATCGGGTGGCCAAGCGAGATGCCCGAGCCGTTGACGTTAAGCCGCTCCAGTCGCGCGTCCTCCGCGTCCCAGCCCCAGCCCTTCAGCACCGCGAGCACCTGCGGCGCGAACGCCTCGTTCAGCTCGATCACGCCGATATCATCCCAGCCGAGTCCCGTGCGGCGGAACAGCCGCTCGACCGCAGGCACTGGCCCAATTCCCATCCGCGACGGCTCGCAGCCTGCCGCCGCCCAACCGCCGAACCACGCGATCGGCTCCAGCCCGAGCGGTGCCAGCATGTCCTCGCCGACGACCAGGCAGGCAGCGGCGGCGTCGTTCTGCTGGCTGGCGTTGCCGGCGGTGACCACGCCGCCTTCGAGCGGCCTGAGCTTGCCCAGCGAATCAACGGTGGCGTCGGCGCGAATGCCCTCGTCGTGGGCGAAGACGAGCGGCTCACCGCGCTTCTGCGGCACCGTCACCGGCACCGTTTCATCGTCGAACCGCCCCGCCGTCCTCGCCGCGGCCGCGCGCTGATGACTGCGCACCGCATAGGCATCGCATTCGGCGCGGGTGATGTCCCAGTCACGCGCAAGGTTGTCGGCGGTCTCGATCATGCCGGAGATGACGCCGAAGCGCTCGATCGGCTGGGACATGATGCGTCCGCGCGTCAGCCGGTCGTGGAGCATCGTCGATCCCGATCGCGCGCCGTGGCGATGGTCGATCGAGTAATATTCGACGTTGGACATGCTCTCGACGCCGCCCGCGAGCACGCAGTCCGCCGCGCCGGTCTGGATCATCATCGCGGCATCGATCACCGCCTGAAGCCCCGAGCCGCAACGGCGGTCGAGCTGATAGCCCGGCACCTCGACCGGTAGCCCGGCGGCCAGCGCCGCCCAGCGCCCGATCGCAGGTGCCTCGCCATTGCCATAGCCTTGCGCGAACACGACATCGTCGATCCGGGCGGGGTCGACGCCGGTTCGCGTCATCAGCGCGCGGATGACGATCGCGGCGAGCTCGCCCGCCGGCAGCGCGGAGAGGGTGCCGCCGAAGCGACCGACAGGTGTCCGCAGCGGCGCGACGATGGCGGCACGGCGCATCAGCGCGCCTCCTCGAACGTGCGGCCCCGCGCGGCCAGCTCGGCCAGCAGCGGCGCGACCGCGAAGTCGGCACCGTGCGCCGCCTCCAGAGCCGACAGTGTCTCGACAATCTTCGGCAGCCCTTCGAGGCCGGCCCAGAACATTGGCCCGCCCCGGTAGCGCGGCCAGCCGTAGCCGGCGAGCCACACCACATCGATATCGGCCGCGCGCGCCGCCTTGCCCTCGGCAAGAATGCGCGCACCTTCGTTGACCATCGGATACAGCGTGCGCGCGCGGACCTCGTCGTCGCCGATCGCGCGCCGGGCGATGCCGGCGCGCGCGGCGAATTCGAGGACGATGCGCTCGACCTCGGGCGACGGCAGCGGGGTTCGCCCGCCGTCAGGATAATCATAATAGCCGGCGCCCGCCTTCTGCCCGAAGCGCCCGCGCTCGTTGAGAACGTCGCGCACCGTCGCCGAACGCGATGTCGCCTTGTCCCAACCGACGTCATTGCCGGCCAGGTCGCGCATTTGAAACGGACCCATCGGAAAGCCGAACCCGGTCAGCACCCGGTCGACGTCCCACGGCAGCGCGCCTTCGAGTAACAGCTTCTCGGCCTCGCGCTGGCGCGGCGCGAGCATGCGGTTGCCGACGAAGCCCCAGCCGTTGCCGACGACCACCCCGGTCTTGCCGATCCGTTTGGCGAGCGCGAGCGCGGTGGCGATTACCGCTGGTGCGGTGGCGGTCGCGCGCACGATCTCAAGCAACCGCATGATGTTGGCGGGCGAAAAGAAGTGCAGCCCCACGACGTGGCCGGGTCGTGTGGTGGCGGCGGCGATTGCGTCGATGTCGAGATAGGAGGTGTTGGTCGCCAGGATCGCGCCCGGCCGTGCCAGGCGATCGAGCCGGGCGAACAACGCGGTCTTGATGTCGAGCTGCTCGAACACCGCCTCGACGATCAGGTCGCATCCCTCGACCGCCTCGATCGCCAGCGTCGGGTTTAGCCGCGCTAACCGCTCTTCAACCTGTCCAGCCGAGAGCCGCCCCTTGGCCGTTTGGGCCGCGTATGTGCGGCGGATCGTCGCGAGGCCACGGTCCAGCGCCGGCTGCCCGGTTTCGACCAGCGTCACCGCCAGCCCGCCGTCGAGCATCGTCATCGCGATCCCCGCGCCCATCGTCCCGGCGCCGATGACCGCGACGCAGTCGACCGGTAGCGGCGCAACGTTCTTCGCGAGTCCCGGCACCTTGGCGACGGCGCGCTCGGCAAAGAAGGCGTGACGTTGCGCGAGCGACTGATTGCCCGCGAACAGGACGTCAAACAGCCGCCGTTCCTCGCGTTGCCCCTCGTCGAACGGCAGCGCCACCGCCGCCTCGATCGCGCGGATGTTATACTCGGGTGCGTCGAAGCCGCGGAACGCCTTGGCGTGGGCGGCGCGGAAGCGGTTGAAGATGTCCAGGTCGCCACGCGCTTCGACCAGCCGGTCGTTGCGGTCGCGCAGTCGCGGGAGCGGATCACCGGCGGCAAGCTTGCGGGCAAGCGCGACGGCATCCTCCACGAGCCGGCCCTCGCCCGCCAGCGCGTCGACCAGCCCCAGTGCCAGCGCCTGGCGCGCTCCGACATGCCGGCCGCTCGTGACCAGATCAAGCGCGACCTCGACACCGACGATGCGCGGCAGGCGCTGCGTGCCCCCTGCCGCCGGGAGCAGCCCGAGCTTCACCTCCGGCAGGCCAAGCTGTGCGGATGGCGTGGCGATTCGGGCACCGCAGACCAGCGCCAGCTCCAGCCCGCCGCCCAGCGCCGTGCCGTGGATGGCGGCGACGATCGGCTTGGCCGAATCTTCGAATACCTGCTGGACGTCGCGCAGCAGCGGCGGTCGCGGGCCGGCGGCGAATTCGGTGATGTCGGCCCCGGCGAAGAAAGTGCGACCCGCGCAGGTCACCACCACCGCGTCGACGCCTGAATCGGCGAGCGCACGGTCCAGCGCGGCGATCAGGCCCTCGCGAACCGGCAGGGACAATGCATTAACCGGTGGATGGTCGACAGTGACGATGGCGATTCGCTCGTCCACCCTGTAATCCGTCGTGGCATTCATCTGCATACGAACGCTCCTCCTGTCTCTATTTGACCGCTCAATCAAAACTTGGCAAGGGTTTGCGCGGAAGGAATCGGATGTATCAGCTGCTAACGGGAATACGGGTCGTCGAGGCGTCCTCGTTCGTCGCCTGCCCCAGTGCCGGGCTTTATATGGCACAGCTGGGTGCAGAGGTGATTCGCATCGATCAGATTGGCGGCGGTCCCGATTTTCACCGCTGGCCACAGGACGCGAATGGCGCGAGCTTGTATTGGGAGGGACTGAACAAGGGCAAGAAATCGGTCGCGCTCGATCTCGGGCGACCGGAGGGACGCGAAGTGGCGCAGCGGCTTGCGACCGCGTCCGGCCCCGGCGGCGGTTGTTTCCTCACCAACTACCCCGTCGCCGGCTTTCTCTCGCATGAGCGGCTGCGGACGCTGCGCGCCGATCTGGTGACGGTGCGGGTGATGGGTCTGGCCGATGGCGGCTCAGCACTCGATTATACGGTCAATTGCGCGGTTGGAGTGCCGCACATGACCGGCCCCGCTTCGCTGGGCGAACAACCGGTCAACCATGTCCTGCCGGCCTGGGATTTGCTGACCGGCGCATATGCCGCCTTCGCGCTGCTGGCAGCGGCCCGGGCGCGGGCGGACGATGGGCTGGACCGCGAGGTGCGAGTGCCGCTGATGGACATGGCGGCGGCGACGCTGTCGAACCTGGGTCAGGTCGCCGAGGTGATGCTCTCGGGTGCGGACCGGCCGCGATATGGTAATGATGTGTTCGGTGCGTTCGGGCGGGACTATGTCACCGCGTGCGGCTCACGCATCATGCTGATGGCGATCACGCCGCGCCAATGGTCGGGCCTGGTCGAGGCGCTGTCGATCGAGGCGGTGGTGGCGGACGTGGAGGCCGTGCGCGGCATCTCGTTCGCGACCGACGAGGGGCTGCGCTTCACGCACCGGGACGTGCTGGTACCGATCGTCGCGAGCGCGGTGGCGGCGCGGCGGCTCGATGCGCTGGTGCCAGCGTTCGACCGGCTCGGCGTGTGCTGGGGTCCGTATCGCTCGCTGACCGAAGCGCTGGCGGCCGACGGACCGTTCGTCGCGCCGCTGTTTGCCGACATCGATCATCCCAGCGGCCACCGCTATCCCGCGGCGGGCGCTCCTGCCACGCTTCCGGCGGCGGAGCGCCAGGCCCCGCGCCGCGCGCCGCGACTGGGCGAGCATGGCGAGGAAGTGCTCGCCGACCTGCTTGGAATGGATTCGAGCGAAATCGGCCGGCTGCACGATGCCGGCATCGTCGCGTTCGCATGACGGGCAGGTTCGACCCATGGATCGGCCGCGCCAGGGTCGACCGCGAGCGCGTCACGCCGGCGATGCTGGCGCGCTTCCTGGCGACGATCGACGCCTCCCCCCAAGCGGGTGTGCCGCAAGGGTTCCACTGGTGCCTGGCGCCGCCCTCCGTCGCGACGGCACTGCTCGATGCGGACGGCCACCCGCCGCGTGGCGATTTCCTGCCGCCGGTCGCGTTGCCTCGGCGGATGTGGGCGGCAAGCCGGGTCGAATTCCTTAATCCCATCGCCCCCGACGATGCGCTCGAACGGCGCTCGACGGTCGCGGCCGTCATCGCCAAGCGAGGCGCGACAGGCGACCTGGTCTTCGTCGAAATCGACCACCTTACCCGCACGGACGGAGCAATCGCGGTGCGCGAGCGCCAGACGATCGTCTATCGTGGTGCAGCCACGGCGCCCACGCCGCTGCCGCCCGTCATCACGCCCGACCTGTCGGATTGGCCGTGGCGGCGCACGGTGATGCCGGGCGTGGCGATGCTGTTCCGCTATTCCGCGATGACCTTCAACACGCATCGCATCCATTACGACCTGCCCTACGCCACCGACGCGGAAGGATATCCCGCACTGGTCGTCCACGGACCGTTGACGGCGACGCTGCTGCTCGATCTGTGCGCGCGCCAGCTCGGGCCGGATGCGCTCGCCCGCTTCGACTTCCGCGCGGCCTCGCCCGCGTTCGTGGACCAGCCCTTGCACCTGGTCGGTCGACCAGAAGCCGGCGCGATCACGCTCGCCGCACTCGGCGGCGACGGACGCACGGTCATGACGGCGAGCGCCATCGCGCGCTGACGTCAGTCGAACACCGGCGCCCGCTTCGCCTTGAAGGCGGCGTGGCCCGCGCGGAAGTCGTCGCCGGTGAGCAGCGCAACCTGATCGTCCGCTTCCCGCCGCAGCGCCTCGTCCAGCGTCGGGGCCGGTTCGCGCCACCGCATCTTGGCCGCGGCGACCGCCCCCCGTGGCAGTCGCGCCAGCTCGACCGCACGCGCCAGCGCCGCGTCGGCGACCTCGTCGTCGGGCACCAGCGTGTCGGCGAGGCCGATGCGCGCCGCCTCCTCGCCGCGCAGCTCGCCGCCCCCCAAAACCAGCCGCCTTGCCGCCGCCAGCCCGATACGCTGCGGCAAGGTGTGCATCAGCCCCCAATCGGGTATCAGCCCGAGCCGGAAGAACGGCAGCAGGAACCGGGTGCCCGGCCCCGCGACCACCCAGTCGCCGAGTAGCGCAAGTCCGACCACCGCGCCTGCGGCCGCGCCTTCCGCGGCGGTGACGATCGGCCACGGCGCCGTCACGACGAGTCGGCACAGCCGGTGGATATGGTCCAGCCGCGCCCGCGCGGCCGCCGCATCGAGGCCGCCCATCGACGGTACGTCGCCGCCGGCCGACAGGTGCCCGCCGACGCCGCCGATCAGCAGCGCGCGCGTGTCCGTGTTGCCCGACGCCGCCTCCAGCACCTCGATCATCGCATCGCGCACCGCGAAATCGACCGCGTTGCGCTTTTCCGGCCGGTTGATCCGCAGCCGCAGCACGCCCGGCGCGGGCCGGTCGGCGATCACGACGGCGCTCATGCCGTGTCTTTCAGGAACGCGCCGATTTCGGCGATCGCCGCGCGCGCTTCCGGTAATTCGGCAGCGAATTGCTGGAAGACGTGGATCATGCCGGGCCAGACGCTCAGCCGCGCGTCGCCGCCCGCGGCGGCGCGCACGACCAGTCCGCGCGCATCGTCCAGCACCACCTCGCGGTCGCCGACCTGAACCAGCATCGGCGGCCAGCCGGCCATGTCGGCCGCGATCGGCGAGGCGAGCGGATCTAGCGGATCGGCGCCGTTCAAATAAGCGCGCGCCATCGCCAGCAAGCCGTCGCGCGTATGGAGCGGGTCGGCCGCCGCGCGGCTTGCATAGCTGTCGCCGCGCGCCGCCAGATCGGTCCAGGGAGACAGCAGCGCCACGCGGGCGGGCAGCGGCCAGCCGAGGCGAGCGCACCGCACCAGGCCGGCGAGCGCCAGGTTGGCCCCCGCCGAATCGCCCGCCCAGGCGACGGTCCCTGCATCCCGTATGTCGAGCAGCGCCCGCCAGAACGCCTCCAGCGCGTCGATCGCCGCGGGGAACGGGTGCTCCGGGACAAGCGGATAATCGAGTGCGAGTCCGGCCATTCCGCTCGCGGCCGAGAGGCGCGCCACCAGGTCGCCATGCGAATCCGAAGACCCGGCGCGATAGCCGCCGCCATGAAAATACACGAAGATCCGGGTCCGCCCGGTACCCGGCGCGGCGATCCAGCGCGCCGGCATCCCGCCGATCGTGACCTGCTCCACATCGACATCCGCGCCCGGCGGCGGGAACAGCGCATTCCAGTCGGCGCGGATCGTCGCGATCGGAGTCGCGCGGTTCCAGCGCGCATAGGTCGCGTGGATCCGCGCGACGATCGCGTCGATTTCCGTGCCGCTCACAGCCCCATGCCGCCGGAGACGCCAAGCACCTCGCCCGTCACGAACGCGGCGCCGTCGCCCGTCAGATACAGCACCGCCGCCGCCACCTCCTCGGGCTCGCCGAGCCGCCCGAGGAGCGTCGCCGCCGTCATCGCCGCCAGCAGGCGGTCGCCGCCCTTGGCCACCGCGCGCTCCAGCAGCGGCGTCCGGATCGGCCCGGGACACACGACATTGGCGGTGATGCCGTAACGCGCGTTCTCGATGGCGATCGACCTGCTGAACGCGATCGCGCCGCCCTTCGCCGCCGCATAGACCGCGCCGCCGCGCGAACCCCGCCGCCCCGCCTCCGACGCGATCGTTATCACACGGCCCCAGCCCGCCGCCTGCATCCCGGACAGCACCGCGTGCGTGCAGGCCAGCACC
>NZ_CAXTII010000018.1:0-37378 GCF_964244235.1 uncultured Sphingomonas sp. | reverse complement strand
CGGCGATCTCGCCCCCAGTTTGCTGCGTGAGCCCGTTGCGTAGTTTGAGCGATTGGCCCAGCCGGTCGTGACGGTCCGCAAGATTGTCGGCGAGGGCGCGGTCGCGCAGGAAGGCGACGACTGGAAGGAGTGCGCGGACCCGCCGCTCGACGCCCCCACGGGTCGCCGCGAAATGGTCTCGCACGACACTGATGTCACGCCGGATTGCACGCGCGAGCATCTCCTCGCTCGGTGCCATTGACGCGTCGGTATAGCCCTCGCGCAACAACCGGCCGAGCATCGGCTCCAGTGTGTTTCGACGCGCGCCGACGAGCTTGGTGATGGCAGGAGCGGCTTCGAGAAGCAGGTCCACATCCAGTGGCGTGGTGCCGGTCACCAGCAGGGTGGGCGTTCGCGGATGTGGGACCGCCTGGACGCGATCGTCGCCATGCGCGGTGATCTCCTGATCATCGATCAGCAAGGCGAAGCGGCCGCACCGGCGCAACCTGATCTGGCGCAATCGACGATCGAGCTCGTCCGTGGACAGGGTCCGCAGTTCCAGAGCGTCGCCCAGATATTCGTGCGCCAGGACTGCGACGTCGCTGAGCCAGGCGAGGCTACCAGCGATGAGGTTCGGGTCGTCGACATCGGGCTCGAACGTCGTCCCGTCGACCTGGAGCTGGACGTCGCCGGCATCGGCGAGCCGCGGTGCGAACCCGCCGGTCGCAGCCAGGAGATCGCGGATGACCGCGCCGTCGATCTCGCCGACATCGAGCACGGCTTCGCCCCGGTCGGCCAGCGCGCGCGCCGCGAACCCTTGCCGCTCCGTCGTGACATGGACGACCCGAGGCGCCTGCGGAGCCGCCGCGAGCAATTCCAGGCCGCCGGACCGTTCGACGACGAGCTCCAGCGTAGTGGGAAGGACCAGCCGCTGTTCGGCCACGTCGCTCCAGGTTCGCCGTAGCTGCTCGCGCAGATCGCGGCGCTCGGACGCCGACATGTCGGCAAGCGCGGCGCCGAGCGCGCCCAGCCTAGCGGGTGCCGAACTTGCGGCGGCCCAATCCTGCAGGCCGACGCGCTCGTCGAACAGGGTCGCGGGCAGGGTCGCGCGGTTCCCCGGTTCAGCCCAGAAGCGCGGGACGAAACGCGGCGGAATCTGCCGGGCGGCCGTCGTCGACCAGCTGTCCCGGGCCATGGCGAACAAGGTTTCGTCGCGACGCAGGCTGGCAGGCCAGGCCTCGTTCCGCAGGAAGACCTGCAGCGGGGTCGGTAGCTCGACCGTCTCCCACCCGCGCCAATGCGCGATGGAGAAGGTGAAATGGGCCTCGCCGTGCTCGCGAAGGTAGCTTACGATAAGATCGGAGAGCGCCTCCTTGGCGCTCGGCGAAAACCAGGCGTGTTCCATTTGCCCGGGAAACCGCCACGCCTCTCCCCTCAACTGATACTCGGTCTGGGGATAGGACAGCGACTTAGTGCGACCGTGGACGGTCCAACCGGGACCGAGACCTTCGGCGGCGTGGCCGGAAAACAGGAAACTGTTCCAGTGACCGCTCGGGGTGCCAACCCGCCGGATCGTGCCCGCGATCGGTTGCAGGCCATCGCGGACGCCGAGCACACCTAGGAAACGGAGCCAGTCTTCGCGGCGATCATCGGACCCGGCGCGCGGCCAAGACACAAAACTCACCAGAAGCGCGTCCTTCACGGCGTTCGCGTCGCTCGAAAAGGGTGCGGCCTCGTGGAGATACTGTTCGAGCGTTCGCCCGAGCGTGGTCCATGACGCCGAGAACGACGCTTGCGCGACAGGCTTCAAGCCGCCGAGACACGGCACAGACAAGGCCGCGCCGCGGAGTGCATCCTCGACCGCCTTGCCCCCGGTGTTGCGCCAGACCTTGTAGGACCAGATCAGCGCCTCGCGGTGCTGGAGGTCGGTTGCGCCGTGGCCGAGCGCGCCCTTGAGGCTGGCGAGCGCCTCCATCGGGTCGTATCGCCGAAGCAGGCCGGCCTTTTCGAAGGCGCGCAGGCTGGTGTCTGATATCTCAACCGCAGAACCTACGAACCGAAACTTGCGAGAGAGCGAGGGTGGCGGAGCGGGCGGCCCCTCGTTGCGCTTGCCGCGCTCCTTGCCAAAGCGATGGAACACGGGCGGAGCGCCCTCGAGCCCTTTTGCGGTCGCTATCAGGAGCTTCCCGTCGGGATCGGGAAAGAGCTTCTTTCCTTCGAGCGAGGAGAGTTCGAGTTTGGTGGCGGTGTAGAGCGCCGTCACATCGTCATAGAATCCACGCCATCGCCGGGCGGACGGTCGCCCAATGCTCGCGATCTGCTCGGCGATCGCCTCGACCCAGCCGGACAGCGTATCCGTGCTCGGGTCCAGGGGCAGGGATACCGCGCTCGCCAGGCTGCGCATGCGTGCCAGGCGACCCTCGCCGATTGACGGCGGAACGATCGCGGCATGGGCGACGGCCGCGAGCTTGCTCGGCGTCAACTGGCGGGCGCTGACATCGGGCCAGGCAAAGAGCTCGCTGAAACTTTCCCAGCGCGACGGACCGCCCGACACCACCGGCCAGATCGCCGCCTTCGCAAGGGGCCGCTTCAGCGCAACGAAGGCCTCGACGATCTTGGTCATGTGCGTGCCCGACCAGGCGGCGAGATCGACCACGCTGTTCTCGGGCAGCGGCAGGTCCCGGTCGACGATCGCGAGCGCCGCCTGTGCCGCGGCGCGTGCCGCAGCCTCGATCAGATATTTGTTGAGCGGCAGGTCCGCCTTGATCGATCGCCGATCGATGTCCGCGAAGAACGGCGCGTCGATATGGCCCGCCATCGGTGATACCGCGCGCTCGTCCATCGGCAGGAAGTTGAACAGCCTCGGCGTCGGCAGCATCGGCGCGTCGAGGGGAACGGCAACCGACACCACCGCATCGCCCTTCCACTGCAGCCAGCGCTTGAGGGGTGGTGCCGCGGCGATGCTTGCTTGCACCGCCTCCAGCACGCGGGCCTTCGGCAGCGTCTGGCGGACCAGGAGGAAATCTGCGCTGCCGTTGAGCTTGACCCGCTCCATGCGCAGGCCATCGGGGAGGTCGGCATCGATCCCGGTCACCTTGCGGGTCAGGCGCTTGGGGGCGCCCGGCTCCTCCGGATCGACCACCGCGATATCGAGCGCTGTCAGCCGGTCGAGGAAGAGGAGCACCGGTGCCGGCGATTCCAGCACCGCGGTGACCTGCTTGCGGGCAAGGTCGATCGACTCCTTCGATGCGAGCGGAAGCGCCACGACCGTCGCATAGCCTTCCGCCGACAAGAGTCGGACCGCGTCGGACTGGTCCTGCACGGTGACCGGGACAAGATAACGAGGGATGGTGAGCGCGATCGTCTTGCTCGCCTCCGTTGTCGCACCGAGCGCCTCGAGCTGGCGTGCGATTTCTTCGACCGTCGCGAAGCGGAAGCAGTAACCGTCGAACCGCGTCGCGCTTCGCGTGTCGGTCGCCGAATAGATGTGGACGTCGTCGGTCAACGCCTCGACGCTGCGGAATCCCAGTCCCTTGTTCCCGATACCCTCGCCGATCTCCTTGTCGCTCGTCCCAATGTTTCGGATCGCCTCGAGGTTGGAGGTGCTGAACGACCGACCCTTGTTAGCAACCAGCATCGTGCCGCGGTCGGGGGCGTCGATGATCAGGCGGACCGCGATCTCGCCTTCTTCGTCAGGCTCGTGCGCGTCATGGGCATTCTGCAGCAGCTCGAAGAGGACACGGTCGCCATATTGGGTGCCGATTACGTCGCTGACGCTCTTCAAGCTCTGATAGATACGCAGCCGGCGACGGCTTGCATCGAGTGCATTCTCCAACTGGTCGCGGGTGATCGCGGAGATCATGTCGGCGGGCGACGACGCGAGAGCTATAGAGGTTATCAGCGTGGGGGTATCTACGTCAGCCATGGTTTATACCTTCAACGCGGGCCCTTCTTCGTCAAGCGATCAACAGGGCACCGATCCGGTCTTCGCGAAAGTCACTACGGTGCACCAGCAACGATGCCGTTGACTTCGAGTGACGCGTCGCCCCAGCTCGAGATTGCAGGTGGGCACATGTCCGCTGCCCACATCCTGTCTGCCGCCGAAGGCCGTTTCGCCCGCGTGGTTATTGGACGAGAATGAACCAACGTCCGAATTTGGGATCAGCGGATTTACGACAGTATGTCGTTTGTGGGTCTAACTACAGGAAACCCTCGCCGGCATGCTCGCGAAACCGTTCATGATCTCGCACATATTCCGCCACCATCTCCAGAGAGGAATGCCGGCTGTGTTCCTTCATCTTGAACAAATTGGCGTTTTGGCGACCGGCTTCGGTGAGGAAGCCAGCGCGGAGCGAGTGGCCTGAGAACATCTCGGGCGGGTAACCCGCGGCGACTGCGGCTGCTTTTACCACGAGCGCCACGCCTTGGGCGCTCATAGGCATATCAGTCAGACGGCCCTGAGGCGTCAGCTTGCGAAAGACGGGCCCGCTGGTGATCCCGGCCGTCTCCAACCAAGCGCGATAATGCCGCACGGGTTCGAGTCGGCTTCCATCTGGGATGGCGACGGTATGACCTTTGCCCTCCTGATCGGTCTTCGACGCTGCGATGCGCACAAGCAACCCGCGGCTGTCCTCGCTGACGCGCCCGACCGTGATCGCTACCAACTCAGAGCGCCGGAAAGCACCCGCCATTCCGATCGCGAGTAGCGCGCGGTCGCGAAAACTGCGCAAATCATCGCCGACGATGGCGCGTACCATGTCGCGCAGCACGTCGCCGTCTGCCGGTCGCTTCTTGCCGGGCAACTCGCCGCGCTTGTCTTTACGAATGCCGCGCATCGCCCGCTCAAGGCGCGCCGCGTCGGGCTGCGAAGTCGGCGGCTCAACGTCGGCGGCGCGATGGGCGAATACGATCGCGGCGAGCCGCCGGCCGATCGTTGCGCGGCCGAGCGGCACCGGCTCCTTGCGCGGCAGCACCGTCCCGCGTTTCGTTCGTCGGAGCTGCTGCGGACTGAACCCGCTCTCGGCGAGCAGCGTCAGGAACGCGGCGACCGTCGCCGGCGTCGCGGGAAGCGGGCGATAGCCGCTCTCCTGGCACCACGCGCAGAACAGCCGCCAGTCCGACTTGTATGCGCGCAGCGTCGCGTCGGCGGACGCCCGGCGGACGTAGTCGTCGACGCGCTCGCGATCCTGGGGGGCGAGCTGTGGGAGATAGGGTTCGAGCGACTGGACCCCATCAACGACGACCAGCGCGTTATCCACGATCGCGTCCAGGTCCGCGCGGTCGACGCGAGCCGCATCATCGATGTCATCATCGGCCACGCCGACCTCCTGCGCCGCTCGTTCATCCGCCCGGCCGGTGAGTGAGACCGCCCGGAATCTAGGAAACGGGCTAACCGATCACCGGAATCTACGCCAGCATGTAATTAGCAGGAATCAACGTTATCGCTAATTACATGGGATTGGCTTGAGTATGTGTACGTGCGACCCATGCGCCGGAACACTTCCGCCGCCCGCCAGCCCGTCGCCGCCTTTTTCCAAGGCGGTTCCCGCTGTTACAAAGGCGCTTCCGTTCAATTTGCTTCTAGATCTAGGAAACAAGCTGCTGATTGCCCCGACATGTAGCCTGATGGAACACCAATGCTGTTCAATGGCGGCGTTTCCACAGGGTATACCCTTTTGGGCGCTTGAAACGTGATAAAGGGCCGGCGCGAAAGATTTTGGGAACGGCCGGTCAGGCTATGGCAACGATGCGGATCAGAGCGGCGATGACCCCCGAGCGTAACAAGGGATCGGGGAATGACCTCCAAAGAAGGTCACCGGGTGCGAGTTCAGCCTTGCCAATCCGTCCGCCAGTAAGAGCTACGACGTAGTTTGCCTGGCCGGATTCCGTCGGCTGTATATTGCCGCCGCTCTGGATGATCTCGACTGAATGGCTGTACAATCGGCGATCGGTCATCACGTTCAGCGCTAACGCTCGCGATCGGCCGATGCGAACTTCTGTTAAGATGTCTCCGCGAAACTGGACGGGTTTCCTTGGCGTCAATGCTACCGTCTCGTGCTCCACGCCGAGCGTGGCCCTCCCGGAGATCAGCGTCAGCGTTCGATCGTATCCGGGAATCAGCGAAAACGGACCCGAGCAGTCGATCTGAGCGATGCTGATCCGCCAGCCTGGTGTCGCGTTACAGCTCGGCCCCGATACCAGTTCGCTCGTGAGCCCCCCGCCGTTTCGCCAAGGCTTCGCAGCTTTCTCCGCCAATCGGACGACATCGAGAGGCACCTAGCCGACAATCGTGGCGGCGGCGATCAACCCGAGGGTCAGCGCCACCAGACTTGCAGCGAAGATCACGATGAGCGGCCGCGAGCCGCCGGCGAGCAGGCTGTGCATCTGTGATCGGATCCCGGTCGCGGTGACGGCGCAGACCAGCATGGCCGCTGCGGCGCTGCTGGCCCCGTTCGCGACCACGACAGGTACCAGCCCGGCGGAGTTGATAGCCGCTAGGACAAAGAAGCCTACGACAAACCACGGGAGCGTTAAGGTTCCGGCTTCCCGACTGGCTGGATCGGCGAACGCCCAGCCCACGACCGCCATGGTCGGTGCCAGCATTGCAACCCGGGTTAGCTTCACGATCGACGCGCTTTCGCCGGCATCGCGCGAGAATGAATAACCGGCTCCGAGCGCCTGCGCTACATCGTGAATTGAAACGCCGAGCAAGAATCCCGCCTGTGCATTGTCGAACCGAAGAAGATGCGCCAGCTCCGGATATACGATCATCGCCAACGCACTGAAGGCCGAGATCCCCACGAGTACGAGGGCGAGCTGCGCCTGGCTGATCCGACGCTCGCCGAGCACGGTCGCCAATGCCATCGCTGCCGAGGCACCGCAGATCGCCACGGCGCCGCCGGCCAGCACGCCGAACGCCCAGTCGAACCCAAGCCAGCGCGCGACGAGCGCGCCCGTCAGCAGTGTCATGCCGACGATCACAACGATTGACGCCAGCGCCGGCAGGCCGAGATGGGCGACCTGGGAGAGCGTCACTCGGGCGCCGACGAGAACGATGCCGATGCGCAGCAAGGTACGCGAGGCGAATCCCAATCCCGGCAGCAGCCGCTTGTCAGCACTGAGGAAGTTCATGGCGAGCCCGATGAGCAGCGCCATCAGCGTTACTGGAGCGCCATAGTGATCGGACAGATAGGCGGCCGCCAGCGATGCCAGCCCGGCCACCAGTAAGCCTGGCAGATACTCGCGCCACCCACTCGTCTGTTCACCTTCGATATCACAGTAGAGATCGGCACCGAGCATGGGCGGAGTGTTCATGCCCGCGACGCAATCTCGCTCCGATCGAGCGACGGCAGGTCCAGCCCCTTTTCGCGCGCGCAATCGATCGCGACCTCGTAACCCGCGTCGGCATGACGCATCACGCCCGAGGCGGGATCGTTCCATAGTACGCGATCGAGGCGCCGAGCCGCAGCATCCGTCCCATCCGCGACAATGACCATGCCGGCGTGCTGTGAGTACCCCATGCCGACGCCGCCACCGTGATGGAGCGATACCCAGGTCGCACCCGAGGCGGTGTTGAGCAGCGCGTTGAGCAGCGGCCAATCGGATACCGCATCGCTGCCATCCTTCATCGCTTCGGTCTCTCGGTTGGGGCTGGCAACCGAGCCGGAATCGAGATGGTCGCGCCCAATTACGATCGGCGCCTTGAGTTCGCCGGAGGCGACCATCTCGTTGAACGCGAGGCCAAGGCGATGGCGATCGCCCAGGCCGACCCAGCAGATGCGCGCCGGCAGGCCCTGAAACTTGATCCGCTCCCTGGCCATATCAAGCCAGCGATGCAGGCTTGCATCGTCCGGCAGCAGTTCCTTCACCTTGGCGTCGGTCTTGTAGATGTCTTCGGGATCGCCGGAGAGAGCGCACCAGCGGAACGGACCGATGCCACGACAGAAGAGCGGTCGAACATATGCGGGCACGAAACCGGGAAAGGCGAACGCGTCGGCGACCCCCTCGTCCTTCGCGACCTGGCGGATGTTGTTGCCGTAGTCGACCGTGGGGACGCCGGCGGCGCGAAAATCGAGCATCGCCCGGACATGCGTCGCCATCGATGCCTTGGCGGCTTTTTCGACCGTAGCGGGATCGCGCTCGCGCTTGTCGATCCACTCGGCGACGGTCCAGCCCGCAGGCAGGTAGCCGTTCACGGGATCGTGCGCCGAGGTCTGGTCGGTCAGCAGATCAGGACGGACGCCGCGCGCAAACATTTCGGGAAGCAACTCGGCCGCATTGCCGACGAGCCCGACCGAGACCGGCGTCTTCGCGGCGCAGCTCTGCTCGATGATCCCAAGCGCTTCATCAAGCGAACCGGCCGTCCGGTCGAGATAGCCGGTGCGAAGCCGCATCTCGATGCGGCTCGGCTGGCACTCGATCGCCAAGCATGAGGCTCCCGCCATGACCGCCGCCAGCGGTTGCGCCCCCCCCATGCCGCCGAGCCCTGCGGTCAGCAGCCATCGGCCGGATAGATCGCCGCCATAATGCTGGCGACCCATCTCGACGAAGGTTTCGTAGGTGCCCTGAACGATACCCTGAGTGCCGATGTAGATCCACGAGCCGGCCGTCATCTGGCCGTACATCATGAGGCCCTTGCGATCGAGTTCGTTGAAATGCGCCCAGTCCGCCCATTTGGGCACGAGGTTCGAGTTGGCGATCAGCACGCGCGGCGCGTCGGCGTGCGTGCGGAACACGCCCACCGGCTTGCCCGACTGGACCAGCAGGGTCTCGTCGTCTTCAAGGCGGCGAAGGGCGGCGACGATGCGATCGTAGCTTTCCCAATCGCGCGCGGCGCGGCCGATGCCACCATAGACGACCAGTTCCTCCGGTCGCTCGGCCACATCGGGATGGAGGTTGTTCATCAGCATCCGCAGCGGAGCTTCGGTCAGCCAGCTTTTGGCGCTCAGCACCGTGCCGGTCGCAGGCTTAATGATGCGGCTATTGTCGAGACGGGTCATGCCGTTCCTTCAGCTTGTGGCGAAGGCGAGACACGCCTTCAGAACGTCGGTGAGAATGTCGATGACGGGCGCAGCGGTCGCAAGATCGATCGGCGTCGGCCAGTTCGCCGGGCTCGGCTCGACAGGCTCGGCCATATAGCCGCGCATCGCCAGCTCCATCTGAATGGCATGAACCCCTTCCGTCGGTCGCCCATAGTGGCGCGTCGTCCAGCCACCCCTGAAGCGGCCGTCGAGGATGTGGCTGCGACCGCTCGCCGCGCAGATGTCGGCGGCAGCACCACCTAACGCCTCGTCGCAGGTTGCGCCGCCATTCGTACCGATGTTAAATTGCGGCAGTTCGCCATCGAAGAGACGCGGAATGCGGCTCCGTATCGAATGCGCGTCATACACCACGATCTTGGCGTGATCGGCGCGTAGTCGCGCGATCTCTGCCCGTAGCGCTGCATGATACGGATCGAACCACGTCGATCGCCTTTCGGCAATTTCTGCAGCGTCCGGCTCCGCACCGCGGTAGAGTGGTTCCCCGTCGAACGTCGTGATCGGGCAGAGGCCCGTCGTCGCCTGCCCCGGATAGAGCGACATGCCCGACGGATCGCGGTTCACGTCGATCACGCTGCGCGACATGCGCGTGTGGATCGTGGTCGCGCCGAGGTCGCGCGCAAAGGCATACAGCCCGTCGATCCACCAATCAGCGTCCTTGCGCGCGAGCCACGATGATGTGAACCGCGGCTCCACGCCGAGCGGCAGGTCGGTGCCGGTGTGCGGAAACGCGACGACCAGGGGCGCATCCCCGCGCGAGACGGTCAGCCAGTCGGTCATGCGAGACACGGCAGCTCGACGCCCGCCGCGGCGGTGATGGCGCCGGAGCGGACCAACGCATTCGCAGCCTCCATGTCCGGATAGAAATAGCGATCGTCGGCGAGCGCGGGCACTTCGGACCGGAGGCGGCGACGAACCGCCTCGAGCGCGTCGCTCGACGCGAGCGGCGAATGAAACTCGCAGCCCTGCGCCGCCGCAAGCAGCTCGATACCAACGACCGCGCTGGCGTTTGCCGCCATGTCGAGCAGGCGACGGCTGCCATGCGCCGCCATCGATACATGATCCTCCTGGTTGGCGGAGGTCGGGATGGAGTCGACGCTGGCCGGATAGGCACGCTGCTTGTTCTCGGAAACCAGCGCCGCGGCCGTGACCTGCGGGATCATGAAGCCCGAGTTCAAACCCGGCTTCGGCGTCAGGAACGCCGGCAGTCCCGATAGCGCGGGATCGACGAGCATAGCGATCCGGCGTTCGGTGATCGAGCCGATCTCACAGACCGCGAGCGCGATCATGTCGGCCGCGAACGCGACCGGCTCGGCGTGGAAATTCCCGCCGGACAGCGCCTCGTCGTCGTCGGGAAAGATCAACGGGTTGTCCGACACGCCATTGGCCTCGATCGCGAGCGTCGTGGCGGCCTGGCGGAGAAGATCGAGCACCGCGCCCATGACCTGCGGCTGACACCGCAGGCAATAGGGATCCTGCACCCGCACATCGTCGACGAGGTGCGAAGCGCGGATCTCCGACCCCGACATCAGCGTGCGCAGCGCGCTCGCGGTCTCGATCTGGCCAGCGTGCCGGCGCAAGCTATGGATGCGGGGATCGAACGGCGTATCCGACCCCTTCGCCGCCTCGGTCGCCAGCGCACCCGTCACGAGTGCAGACTGGAAGAGCCGCTCGACCTCAAACAGCCCGGCAAGCGCCAGCGCGCAGGAGAATTGCGTGCCGTTGAGGAGCGCCAGCCCCTCTTTCGGCCCAAGTTCGAGCGGAGTTAGACTGACGCGCGCCAGTGCATCGGCGGCGGGCAAACGCTCGCCGCCGACGAAGATTTCGCCGACGCCGATCATCGCGGCGGCCATGTGCGCGAGCGGTGCCAGGTCACCCGAAGCGCCCACTGATCCTTGCGAAGGCACGACAGGTATCAAGTCGTTCGACAGCATGGCCTCGATCAACGCGACCGTCTTCGGCTGCACCCCCGATGCACCCTGTGCGAGGCTGGCGAGCTTCAGCGCCATCATCAGCCGAACGACGGCCACCGGCGCGGGTGCCCCCGTTCCGGCCGAATGGCTGAGCACGATATTCCGCTGGAGCGCCGCGAGATCGGCGTCGCCGATCCGCACCGAGGCCAGCTTCCCGAACCCCGTGTTGATCCCGTAAACCGGCAGGCCCTTGGCGAGGATGCGCGTCACCGAAGCTGCGCTTCCCGCAATCGCCGGCCCGGAGGCGGGATCGAGGCGGGCGACCGCCCCGCGATACACGGCGCGCCAGTCGGCAAGACCGACCGCACCCGCCGTCAGCACCAGCTCGCTCATCGGCCACTCCAGATACGGGCATGGAGCGGATTGAACCCCATGCGATAGACAAGTTCGGCGGGATGCCCGACATTCCAGATCGCCAGGTCGCAGCGCTTGCCGGCCTCCAGCGTGCCGATCTCCGCGTGCCGTCCGAGCGCCTTCGCCGCGTTGACCGTCATACCGCGCAGGCATTCGTCGACCGTGAGGCGGAACAACGTCGCCGCCATGTTCATCGCCAGAAGGGGCGATGTCAGGGGAGAGGTGCCGGGATTGCAGTCGGTTGCGATCGCGATCGGCACCCCCGCGGCCCGCAGGGCAGCGACTGGCGGCAGCATCGTCTCGCGGGTGAAGTAGAAGGCACCCGGCAACAGCGTCGCGACCGTGCCGCTCGCTGCCATGGCCGCGATGCCGGCCGCATCGACATGCTCCAGATGGTCGGCCGACAGCGCGTGATGACGCGCGGCAAGCGCTGCCCCCTGCTGGTTGGACAATTGTTCGGCATGGACCTTGATCGGCAAGGCGCACGACGCCGCCGCCACGAACACGCGGCCCGTCTGATCGGCGCTGAATCCTATGCCCTCGCAGAAGACGTCAACCGCGTCGACGAGCCCCTCCTCCGCCAGCATCGGAAGCATCACGTCGCAGACCAGTGTGATATAGCCGTCGGGATCGCCGGCAAATTCCGGCGGCAGGGCATGGGCGCCGAGGAAGGTGGTAACAACCTCGACCGGCCGATCGTCGGCGAGCTGTCGCGCAGCGCGCAGCATCGCCCGTTCGGATTCGATCGTCAGGCCATAGCCCGACTTCACCTCGACGGTCGTCACGCCCTCGGCGATCAGCGCGTCCAGCCTTGGTAGCGCGCCAGCGATCAACTGGTCGTGCGACGCGGCCCGCGTCGCCTTCATCGTGAAAAGGATGCCGCCGCCCGCGCGCGCGATCTCTTCATAGGAGGCACCCGCCAATCGCAGCCCGAACTCCCGTGCCCGATCCCCCGCGAAGACGAGATGGGTATGGCAATCGATCAACCCCGGCGTGATCCAACGCCCGTCGCAGTCGATCGAGCGGCCCGCGTCGAATGCCGGGGCATCGTGCGCCGGACCGGCATAGGCGATGACCCCGTCGACGCACGCGACGACACCCTGCTCGACGATCCCGAGGCCGCCATCGACCATTGTCGCAAGGCGCGCATTGCGCCAAACCGTGTCGACCTTCATCGTTACTCCTTTTGTCTATACAAATCACGGCGAGCCGCTATTGTCCAGCGGCAAGACAACGAATGGACAGAGATGCAGTCGATCTGGTTCGAGCGGGCATTGCTGCCGCAGGGCTGGGCCACCCGCGTGCGTATCCGAGTCGATGGCGCGAAGATCGCGGCAGTCGAGTCGGATACCGACCCGGTGCCCGAGGACGATCGATACGATGTCGGTCTGCCTGGCTTGCCCAATCTCCACAGCCACTGCTTTCAGCGCGCCATGGCCGGCCTCGCCGAGACGCCCGGCAGCGGCGGGCGTGACGATTTCTGGAGCTGGCGCGAGACAATGTATGGTCTGGTGGCCACGCTCACGCCGGAAGACATCAACGACATCGCTGCTATGGCCTTCGTTGAGATGCTCGAGGCTGGCTTCACGCGCGTGGGCGAGTTCCACTATCTGCATCACGATGCCGACGGGCGCGGCTACGCCGAGCCGGCCCGCATGGCGGCCGCGATCGCTGCGGCGAGCGCGGACGCCGATATCGCGCTGACCCTGCTCCCCGTGTTCTACGCGCACGCCGGATTCGGTGGCACCCCACCCAGCGAGCGGCAGCGTCGTTTCGTCAACAGCCTGGATAGCTTTGCCCGCTTGCGCGACGCATCCGGACAGGCACTGAAGGGCCTGGATGACGCCGTACTCGGCGTCGCACCGCATTCCTTGCGCGCCGTTACGCCTCAACAATTCTCGGCGCTGATCGCCTTGGCACCCGATGGTCCGATCCATATTCACGTCGCCGAACAGCTTGGCGAGGTCGACGCGTGCGTCGCTTGGTCGGGTCGACGCCCGGTCGAATGGTTGATGAACAATGCGCCGGTCGATGCACGCTGGTGTCTCGTTCATGCGACGCACGTCGAACCGGACGAACTTGCAGCGATAGCGGCCAGCCATTGCGTGGTCGGACTTTGCCCGATCACCGAAGCCAATTTGGGCGACGGCCTGTTTCCGGTCGGTGCATTGTTCGACGCCAGCGGCCGGTTTGGCGTTGGTTCGGATTCGAACGTCAGGATCGACGCCGCCGAGGAACTGCGGCTGCTCGAATATGGCCAGCGCCTCACCTTGCGCCAACGCAACGTCCTCGCGCGCGACGGGCAGTCGACCGGCCGGACACTCTTTTCGGCCGCGCTTCACGGCGGGGCTCAGGCGCTCGGCACAGACGACGCTGCGCTCACATCCGGCGCACCAGCCGATATCGTCGCCTTCGCCTGTCCAGACGTAATGGGGAGCGGCGACACGCTGCTGGATCATTGGATTTTCGCTCGAGGTGATATCCACAGCGTCTGGCGTGCGGGACGGCAGGTTGTTCGGGATGGTCGCCACATCCGCCGATCGCAGATCGCAGATCGTTATCGGCGGACGATCCGTAGGCTGCGCTCCTCCTAGTCGAGCACCGGCAGCGCCGTCGTCGACTTGATCTCCTGCATCGCGAACGACGAGCTGACATCGTGCAGATTGGCGACCTTGGTCAGCTTGCGGTAGATGCGATCGTAATCCGCGATATCGCGCACCACCACTTTGAGCAGATAATCGATCTCGCCGCTCATGCGGTAGAACTCGACGACCTCCGGGATCATCGAGACACCGCGGGCGAACTCCTCCAGCCACTTTTCGCTATGCTGGGCGGTGCGGACGGCGACCATCACGGTGACGCCGAGTCCGAGCAGGTCGCGGTCGAGGAGTGCCACCCGCCGCAGTATCACGCGATCGCGTTCGAGCCGCTTGATCCGCTTCCAGCACGCCGTCTGGGAAAGCGCGACCGCCTCGGCGATCTCGCCGACCGGGCGCGTCGCATCCTCCTGGAGAATGGCCAGGATGCGCCGGTCGGTACGATCGAGATTGACGTTCTCCGACATCATCCGGTCGGTGAATGACGTTCTACGGGAAGGCGCATTACGACCGAAGAAGAGAACCCGCTGTGCGGCCCCCTACGGCATAAGGGTCTTGTCAGCCACGGGAGCCGAAGCGATGTTGAACCGCCTTTTTCTGGATCATCCCCGTAGCGTCGGCGAAAGCTATAGCGAGCATATGGCCGTGGCCGGCTCGTTCGGTATGGCCATGATCGCGGGCGGTCTGGCCTGCCTTGTCCATGCAGTTCTTCCATGCACCTTCACCTCGACCGGCAGTGGGATCGTCAGGCGCCTTTATCAGCGCATGGTGACCAATCGGACGGCGGCAGGCACCACCGGGGCGATCGTCGCCGCCGAATAGGCCCGCCGCCGCATCCCGTCAGCCGGCTTCGGGCAGCCCGAACTTGCCGGACAAGTAGTTTCGGATCTGACGCTCGTCGCTGATGAAGGCATGACCGTTCGCCTTCTTGGCCCCAAAGTCGCCGCCTTCGCCCTCGCCAAGCACCAGCACCGGGATTGACTGGTTCTCCTCGCCGAGCAACGCGGTAATCGGCTGACGCGGCCGGGTGAAGGGGACATATTCGACGTCGACCTTCTCGCGCAGCTCCGGGAAGAAGCCCAGCAGCCCTTCGACGCTGACCGAGTCACCGCAATAGAACGGCCCCATGCCGGCGTTCGTGAAGCCGGGCTGCATGAGGAAAAGCTGATCCTTCACCGTGTGATCTCCTTCGATTTGGCGGGAACTGTCGATTTGCGCAGGCGCTGCCAGCCCAGGACGACACCCGTGATGCTGAACAGGAAGCCCGCTGTCAGCGGGATGAGCACGAGAATGTCGCGCAGGACCTGGTGACGCGCGACGCCGGGAAAGTTGAAGCTGTGCAGCGCATAATAGATCCAGGCGTAGGCGGCGCGGCTCGTGCTCATCACCACGAGGATGTTTCCGGTGCCTCCGTCGACATAGACCGGCGGCCGTGCATCTGCGCCCGCGAACCGCCGCGCTGAGGGCGGCAGCCCTTCGGCGAGAGAGTAAAAATCGTCGAGCGGGACCGAAACGCCCGAAAGCGCGGGTGGCGTCCCCCAGGCTCGGCCGAGCCCCTTCGCGATCAGCTCGTCGGCTTTCGCCGGTGCCACCGGCACCCCGGCGATAGTGAGCAACCCCGATTTTCCGTTCTGGTCCGTTATCGCCAGCAGCGGTACATCAGCGACCGACGTGATCGCGATCTCGTTCGCAGGGGGAAGACGACGAAGGAGAGCCCCATCCACGCTGGCGGCGGCGACATTGGCCGGGAGCCCGGAATAGCGGGCGACCTGCGCATCCGTCGGCTGTCCGCGCGAGAACAGGCGACCGTGATCCATCGAGAGCCACCCGCTCAATATCCAGGTCAGCACGAAGATGCCGGCGAACAAGCCGACCAGATGGTGCCATCGCATCCAGCGCTGGCGGTAGAATGTCAGGCCGGGCCGACGGGCACGCCGAACCGCGAGCATGCGGACGATGCCGAGGATCATGCCCGCGTCGGCGACGAGCATGGCGACGAACGATACGATCCAGACCGTCCGATCCCATACCGCAAAGCTCGATCGCAGCGGCGTGACATAGGCCCAATGGAGCACCGCTCCGACCCAATTCCAGCCACGCTGCCAGCGTGTGGTGCGCTGGACAATGTCGCCGGTTCGCGCCGACACATATATTTGCGTGCCCACCGGATCGGCGAGATCGACGCGATAGAAGGGTCGCAGGGCATCGAACTGATTGTGGACGACCCACTGATCGTAGCCGAACGGCCCGACGACGCTCGCGCCTCGCGCCGGTAATCCCGGACCGAACACGGAGGCAGCGGCTTGCGGCGACAGCAACGGCATCCGTCGACCGTTGCTCGCGTCGATCACGACCGGATGCGCGCCACCGGCGACGATATAGGCAGGCGCGTCACCCCTCTGCCGGAGACGAACGGCCGTGCCGCCGCCGGCAGCGGCGAGCGCTTGCACCGGCGTCAGCACAACCGCCGCCTGGTCGATCGTGCGTCCGAGCGCCTGTCCTTCAGCTTTGGGAAGCGAAGGAAAGGGCTCGAACAGCAGCACGGCTCCGCTGGCGAACCAGAGTGCGAAGATCAGACACGTCGCAAGTCCGAGCCACCGGTGGAACCAGACCAGCTTCCGGACGATCGCGTCGTTCCGGCGTCGCCTAGAAGTGGACGAGGACGCTCCCCTCGACGCGCCGCGGCTCGCCGAGCTGGACCTGACCGGGGTAGAAGATATCGGCCCACTGGACAAAGGTCTTATCCCACACATTGTTGACGCGAAGCGTGAAGTCGATGCCCTTTTGGATCGTGTAGGTCACATAGACGATGCCGGTGGCATAATCCTTGAGCTTCAGGGTATTCGACGTGTTGCCGTAGCGATTGCCGACATATTTGACGCCGCCACCGATCTCGAGCGGAAGCCCGCCGACATGCTGGAACGTGGTCCAGACGTTGCCGGTCCAGTCGGGAACGTCCGGCGGGGTATTGCCGGACGCGTTCACGCCATAGTTCGGGTCGACGAAGTTCTCATATTTGGCATCGGTATAGGTCGCGCTGCCGATCAGGGTCCAGTTGTGCGTGACCTTGAACTGGCCCGAGAATTCGACGCCCTTCGACTTCTGCTCCCCGACATTGCTGACCGTATCGAGGGCGATCTGCGTCAGGATGTTCTTGCGGTCGATGCTGTAGAGCGCAAGCGTCAGCGAGCCGCGGCCGCCAGCGAGATCGGTCTTGATCCCGCCCTCGAATTGGTGCGCGCTGGACAACGGGAAATTCTCGCCCGCGTTCACGAGAAAAATGTTGGAGTTCACCGGATCCTTGCCGGTCGAATAGGAGAAGTAGGCGGTCGTCAGTGGGCCTAGGTCGTAGGTGACGCCGGCGCGCCAGTTGAACATCTTGTAGGTCCGCTTGAAGCTCGTCCCGGCGTTGAAGCTACCGTCGACATTGTAGTTTTCGCGCGTGAGGTAGATGCGCTCGGCACGCAGGCCGGTGACGAGGTGCAGCCCCTTGGCGATCGTCAGCACGTCTTCGCCGAAGAGCGAACCCTGATCCCAGCGCGTCGGGCTCACCCGCTCCTGAATCGGACCGAACAGACCCGGATTGGGATTGAAGATGTCGACGCTATCGCCGTCCGGAAATCCACGAGAGCGGATGAAATTGAGGTGGCTGTAGTCAGCGCCGATGACTGCCTTGTTTTCCAGACCGAGTACCGGCTTGTTGAAGCTGACCGAGAACTGATCGCCCTCGATATCCTGCTTGTGGAACACGAAGAACCGGTCCCGGTCGATCTGCTTGGTAGTGGTATCGAAGTCGTAATTTTCGGCGTTGATCCATTGCCGATCGGCATGGAAATAATAGGCGTTATTGCTAACGGTTATCCAGTCGTTCGGCTGCCAGTTAAGCGTCAGGCGCGGCCAATATTGGGTGGAATGCGTCCGATGGTCGGCCACGTTGTAGCTGATGAATTGCGTCCGCTTGTCGATGACCTGGCCATCGGGCGTCGAAAGGATACCCTTGATCGGATCAGTGCCGAACGAGGCGGGCACCAGCGGTGTGCCGTAATAGGGTGACAGGTCGTCCTTGAGATAGTCCATGCTGAACTCAAGGGAGAATGCGTCGGTCGGCTTGTAGGTGATCGCGCCCGTAAGATCGAGCGAGTCCGATGGCGTGTTGTGAACATAGCCGTCGGTGCGATGATAGCTCGCGTCGCCCTGGATCGCGACGCTATCGCTCAGCACCTTGTTGCCGCCAAAGCCGGTACTGACGGTGTTGAACGTGCCGTAGGAGCCGAGCGCTTCGAAGCTGTCGTGGGTCAGGTCGGGGTGCTTGTTGACGATGTTGATCGCGCCGCCAACCGCGCCTTGGCCGTATAGTACCGAAGCCGGGCCCTGCAGCACGTCGATGCTGGCGATGTTGAAGGTGTTGCCAGGACGATTGATCATGTTCGCCGGGCCGATGTAGATGCCGTTGTGCAGGATCGTGACCTGCTCGCCGGTGAAACCGCGCATCGAAAAGAGCGACGGATCGCCGGGCGAGCCGCCGGAAGTGAGACCGGGCAAGCTGTCGGTCGCTTCCTCAACCGTGCGAAAGCCGCGTGTGAGGATCTCGCCCGCCGTGATCTGGTCGATCGTCGCCGGCGTTTCGCGAACGGACAGATTGAGGCGGCTGGCGGTCGGCGCGGCGACATCGAGCTGTCGCAGCCGCCAGCCGGTGACGGTAATGACGTCGCCGTCAGTCGCCTGGGTTGTCTCCGACGTGGTGGCGGTGCCGCCTGCCGTCTGCGTCGAGGAAACGGCGGTGCCATCGGTCTGAGGCGCGCCTGTCGGCGTTGGCGGTGCGGGCGTCGGCGACGACTGTGCATGCGCGGCACTGCTGCAAGCGATGGCTAGCGCTGCGAAGGAAGCCTGTATCTTGTATCTACGAATCCGGTCGATCACGATCACCCCCTTTTGATATAACGCCCGCTCTCCCGCCGACTTTTCTTTTTGTATAGTCAAATGGAGTGTGACGTTCCTTTTGTTGCCGTCAAGAGGGAAAATGAGGTGCTCATACGCATTAGCGTTCAACCGTGTTTTTGGTGTATGATGCCGGTGATCGGGAAGTGGCAGCGCCCGCGGGCACCGAGGAGGTATTTTGAACGTAGCTGTTATCGCGCGTGCCACGCAGTGCCAGCCGGCGTGCAAACACCCTGAGGACGTACCGACGCTTGACGGCGAGGGACCGCTCTGGCTCCAGATCCGACGGTCAATCGCGCTCGCCATTTTGAGTGGCGACTGGCCGGCCGGGACGCGCATTCCGTCCGAGATGGTGCTGACCGAGCATTACAACACTGCCCGGATGACCGTGAACAAGGCGATCCAGAGTCTCGCAAGCGAAGGACTGCTGCAACGGCGCACCAAGGTAGGCACCGTCGTTACAGAACTCGCTCGCGAGCGGCCCGTCATGGAAATATGGGATGCCGCCGACAGCATCCGTCGCGAGGGGCGTCAATACGGCTATAAGCTGCTCGAATGCGAGATGGTCCGGGGGCCCTCACCCGCCCGGGAACTGATCGGCGTGGCGGACCGGGCTCCGCTCGTCCGAATGCTTTGCCTCCACTCGGCGGACGGACAGCCGTTCCAGCTCGAGGAACGCGTCGTCAACGTCGACGCAGCGCCGCAAATCGCCTGTCAGCCGCTCGAAACGGTAAGCCCCGGCCAATGGCTGCTCGCGCATGTTCCATGGACCAACGCCAAGCACAGCATCACCGCGCGCGCCGCCGATCCGGTGATCGCGGGTCACTTGGCGATCGATAGGGGCGAGGCGTGCCTCGTCGTCGAGCGGCGCACCTGGAACGTCGACGTGCCCGTCACCTTCGGCCGCTTCTGGCATCCAGGGGACGATCACAGCCTGGAGGGCAATTTCAAGCCGTCCTGGTAGGTCGCTGCGTCGATGCTGGACAAGCCCCGCATCGGAAGGTCAGCCCGACTTCGGCTTATCGTTCCCCTCCCGCGTCGCCAGCTTCGCAAGCCGACGGGGCAATTCTGCCGCAATCGCAAGCAGCTTCGGTCGGGGTGCCTTGCGCCAGCCTCGCGTCTCGGCAAGCGTCCGCCCGCAGGCGATACACCAACCCGTCCGTCCATCGAACCGGCAGACGTCCACGCAGGGACTCTTCATGTCTTTCCCTCCCTCATAGGGCGGCCAGCCTCACCACGAGGTAGATGAAGGCCAAGCCAAGTGCCGTCGCGCCCGCCCGGGCCAGCCCGGTCTCCCCATCACGGCTCCGGGGCAATAGTTCGCTAGCGCCGATATAGAGGAAACCACCTGCGAATACGCCGAGCAGCAACGCCAAAACTTGCACAGGCACGACCACCATCCGTGCGATCGCGATGCCGATCAGAGGGGCGAGCGCATCTAGGGCCAGCCAGCGCCGCGCTGCCCGGACGCTGCCGCCGCCGACAAAACTCAAAGTGACGGTGTTGGCTCCGTCCAGGAAATCATGCGCGAGTACAGCGATCGCGACGATCACCCCCGCTGCGGACGACACCTGGAAAGCGAGCCCGATGCCGAGGCCATCCATCAGGCTGTGCATCGTCAGGCTGCCCGGCCCGAGATATCTGCCATGACCGTCTTGCTGGCCGAACAGCATCGCCGAAGAACGGTCGAGCAGGCAATAGCCGGCGAACCCGCAAGCGGCCGCCGTCGTCACGCTCAGCGCCGTTCCATCCGGCCCGACGAGATCCAGTGCTTCAGGCAACAAGTCGAGCAGCGCGACGCCAACCACCGCTCCGCTGCTGAAGCCGAACAACATCCCTTTCGCCGAGCGGAACCTGATCGCGAGCGTACCGCCGACGACGGTCGCCGCTGCCGTGACGATGCCAACCAGCAGCGCGAACGGCAGTTGGGCCGTGTTCACGTCGCTGCCCGATTAACCTCGACCGTGAGATGCGACAGCGACGGAATATGGGCAAGCCGCTCGCGATAAAAGGCAGCATCGCGGTCCGTCCCGGTCGCGACCGCGACGATCGCGCCGAGATGGCCCGGACCCAGCCGCCACAGGTGCAGGTCGACCACCTGGTCGCCGCCGCCCTCGATCTCGCGCCGCAGACGATCGGCGGTCCGCGCATTCGGCAGCATGTCGAGCAGGATTGCGCCGGTATCGCGCACCAAGCCATAAGACCAGCTCGCGATGACGGCCGCACCGATGAGGCCCGCGATCGGGTCCATCCAAAGCCACCCGAATGTACGCGCCAGGATCAGCCCGACGATCACCAATACCGACACTGCAGCGTCGGCAACGACGTGGATGACGGCAGCCCGCATATTGTTGTCGCGGTGGTGCGCGCCGTGGTCGTGGTCATGCTCCTCGAACCTGACCTCCTGCACCTGCCCGGCGACATCGATTCGCGCGGCGAACGCATGCGGTTCGGGGATTTCGTCGCGGCTCTCGAGATAACCGGCACGCGCGACCATCACAAAGCGCTGGCGGGCGTCGCCGTCACGCACCGTTTCGATCGTCACTTCGCTTGGGAGCGCTACCCCATCCTCGCTTGTGAGGCGGAAGCGAGGGGGAACCCCGTCCTCATGGATCGAGAGCAGCATCGCGCGACCCGCAACCGTGATCCGCTGTGCTTCGTCCTCATGCTCCTCGTCATGATCGTCGTGGCCATGGCTATGCACGTGTCCGTGGCTGTGCCCATGATCGTGACCGCCGGCGCTCAGAAGCCATGCGCTGGCCACGTTGACGCCTAGGCCGAGTATCGCGATCGGGATCGCCTCGCCGAAGTGGATCGGCACCGGTGCCAACAGGCGGGTGACGGACTCATAGCCGATCAGCAGTGCGATCATCGCCAGCACGATCGCGCTGGTGAACCCAGCGAGGTCGCCGAGCTTGCCGGTGCCGAAGGTGAAGCGGGGGTCGCTCGCGTATCGGCGGGAGAAAGTATAGGCCATGGCCGCGAGTAGCAGCGCGCCGGCATGGGTCGACATGTGCAGCCCATCGGCGACGAGCGCGATCGAGCCGAACATGATTCCTCCGACGATCTCGATGAGCATCATGATCCCGCACAGCACGATCACGAACCAGGTCCGACGCTCGTTGCGCTCATGTCCCTCGCCGAGGAAGACATGGTTGTGGGGCGCGATGCCGGTGGCGACCGGAGACTGTATGTTGCTCATTTTAGATAGGCCCTGACGACTTCGAGGAGTTCTTCGGTGGCATCGCGATCGAGCGCTCCGGGATGCACGTCGGGATCGACGAGGTGCGAGACGATGTGGTCTTCCACCACCTCCGCCATCAGTCCCGCCATCGCGCCGCGAGCCCCGGCGATCTGGTGAAGTACCGAACCGCAGGAGGCATCGCCTTCCAGCGCGCGCTCGATTGCCTCGACCTGCCCCTTCAGCCGACGGACGCGGGCGAGCAGCTTTTCTTTGTGATGAGCTGTATGCATCCATCTGCATTGCCATACCCCCCTACCCTATACAAGATGCTTTTGCGCGGGTATGAGCCGGCCATGACGATGAGACTGACCAGGAGGTAGTAGCGATGCCGATCAGCCTCAAACCAGCAGTGCGTGCAAACGGCAGGCCTGACCTATCAATACCTTCGATCATCAAAGTAGCCGCTCTTGTGTCCGCGACATCTTTGCTCGCAGGTTGCAGTTCCAAAGTCCCGGTTACCTCGCCAGAGGTGCCGGCCTTCATTGCGCGAGGCGATCGCGTGCTGATCCCGGCAGGGTCGCCGCTGCGCTCGCGGCTTCCCATCGTTGTCGTGACCGAGGCCGCCATAGCGCAGCAGATGGTCGCTCCCGCTGTGATCGAGGCCGATCCGGCTGCGCAGAACCGCATCCTGACCCCGCTCGCCGGTCGGATCGTCAAGCTCGGCGTGGGGCTCGGCGATCCCGTTCGGGCGGGGCAGATGCTCGCCGAACTGGCCTCCCCCGATTTGTCCTCAGCGCTCGCCGACGATGCGCGGGCGCGTAGCCAATTGCGTCTGACGAGCGCCGCCCGCGACCGCGCCCTAGGCGTTAAAGCGATCGGCGGCGCGGCCGACAAGGACGTCCAGCAGGCACAGGCCGACTATGCCGCGGCCCAGGCGGAAGCCACGCGCGCCAGTGCGCGCCTGCGTCAGGTCGGTGCGTCGGCCGCGGTTCGGGGTGGCGGACTGGCGCTGACCGCGCCTTCGTCGGGGGTCGTCACCGACCTTGCGGTTGCGCCCGGCGCGTTCTGGACCGATCCGACGGCGCCGCTGATGACCGTGAGCAATATCAGCACCGTCTGGGTCACGGCGAACGTGGCCGAAAGTGACCTTGGCGCGATCCATACCGGACAGCCTGTCGCCATCGCCCTTACCGCCTATGCCGGTGAACCGCTGACCGGCCACGTGCGATCAATCGCGCCGCTACTTGATCCCGACACGCGCCGCGCCAAGGTGCGGATCGCCGTCTCCAACCCCAACGGACGGCTCAAGCCGGGCATGTTCGCAAGCGTCACATTCGTCGCGCCCACCGGAACTGCGCCCAGCGTCCCGACCACCGCCTTGCTTCTCAAGGATGACGCGACCACCGTCTATGTCGAGGTCGCGCCCTGGACCTTCGAGCGGCGCACGGTCGATACCGGCGCGGAGCAAGGCGGCCGGACGACGATCACGCACGGCATCACCGTCGGGCAGCGGGTCATCGCCAAGGGCGGCGTGCTGCTCGATGATTGAGCGGTTCATCCGGCTCGCGATAACGCGGCGCACGATCGTGTTGCTGATCGCGGTCTTCATCGCCGCCTATGGCTGGTATTCGTGGCGGCAATTATCCATCGAGGCCTATCCCGACATCGCCGATGTCAGCTCGCAGGTCATCACCCAGGCGCCGGGTCTCGCCGCCGAGGAGGTCGAGCAGCAGATCACCGTGCCATTGGAGCGTGCGCTCAACGGCACGCCGGGGCTGGCGATCATGCGCTCCAAGAGCACCTTCGGCCTGTCGCTCATCACGCTCGTCTTCCGCGACGGATCGGAGGATTATTGGTCGCGCCAGCGTATCCAGGAGCGCATCACCGGCGTCACCTTGCCGACCGGCATAACGCCCGGCCTCGATGCGCTGACCTCGCCGATCGGCGAAATCTATCGCTACACGCTCGAATCCGACACGCTCGGCCAGCGCGAACTGTCCGAACTCCAGCAATGGGATGTCATCCCGTCGCTGTCGCAAATTCAGGGCGTGGCAGGCGTAAACAATTTCGGCGGGATCACCACGCAATATGAGGTGGAGCTGGATCCGGCCCAGCTCCAGCGCTTCGGCCTCTCGCTGAAATCGGTCGAGGATGCGATCACCGCCAACAACCACAGCACTGGCGGCAGCGTCATCACGCGCGGGGAGCAGGGCTATGTCGTGCGTGGCGTCGGCGCGCTGCACGACCTCACCGATCTCGGCAGCGTCGTCGTCACACAGAAGGGCGGATCGCCGGTGCTGGTGCGCGACCTCGGCAAGGTTCGGCTGAGCCAGGTCGAACGGCACGGCATCCTCGGCAAGGACGATCATGGCGACACGATCGAGGGGATCGTTACCTTACTGCGCGGGGATAACCCCTCACGCGTGATGGACGACGTCCATGCCAAGGTCACCGAGTTGAACGCCGAGCTGGCGCGCAAGGGCGCGCGGATCGTGCCGTATCTCGACCGCTCCGATCTCGTCCACACCACCGTCGACAAGGTGTCGCACACGGTGTTCGAGGGCGTCGGCCTTGTTCTGATCGTGCTGATCCTGTTCCTCGGCAGCGCGCGCAGCGCATTGATCGTCGCGATCGTCATCCCGCTCGCCATGCTGATCGCGTTCATCCTGATGAACCTGACGCATGTGCCCGCCAATCTGCTGTCGCTCGGCGCGATCGATTTCGGCATCATCGTCGACGGCGCGATCGTCATGATGGAATCGCTGCTGCGGCGGCGCGAGGCGCGGCCCGACAAGCCGTTGACGCGGGCCGAGGCGACCGATGCGGCGGTGCAGGTCGGCCGACCGATCTTCTTCGCGACGATCATCATCATCACCGCTTATATGCCGCTGTTCGCGTTCCAGCGGATCGAGGCCAAGCTGTTTACGCCGATGGCGTTTACGGTCGCATATGCGTTGCTCGGCGCGTTGCTGGTCGCGATGACGCTGGTGCCGGGCCTCGCGTACATCGCCTTTCGCAAGCCGACCAAGAGCTTCCACAATCCCGTGCTGGCGTGGATCGAGCGCGGCTATGCCGTCGTGCTGCGCCGCTGCCTTGACCTGCCCGTCATCATCTACGGCGTCGCCGGTGCCGCCGCCCTGGCGGTGATCCTGCTCGGTGCTACGGTGGGCCGAGAATTCCTGCCCGCGCTCGACGAAGGCTCGATCTGGTTGCAGGTCCAGCTTCCCAGCGGCATCTCGCTGGAGAAGGGCAAGGAGATGGCGGGCGAGTTGCGCCGCGCCGTCCGCAGTTTCCCCGAGACCTCCTATGTGGTGACCCAGCTTGGCCGCAACGATGACGGCACCGACCCCTTCACACCCTCGCACATCGAGGCGAGCGTCGGCTTGCACCCCTACGGCACCTGGCCTTCGGGGGAGACCAAGGCCGATCTGATCCGCCGCATGGATGCCAGGTTCAAGGCGATGCCGGGGTTCGATGTCGGGTTCAGCCAGCCGATGATCGACGGCGTCTATGACAAGATGGCGGGCGCGCACAGCGAGTTGGTCATCAAGGTCTATGGCGACGACTTCCACGAGCTGCGCCGGATCGGCAACGCCATCGTCGACGTGCTGAACAAGACGCCGGGTTCGGCCGATGTCGCGCTCGACCAAGAGCCGCCGCTGCCGCAACTGGTGGTCGCGGTCGATCGCGCCGCTGCGGCGCGGCTCGGGGTCAACGCCGGGGACGTCACCGACCTGATCCAGACGGGCATCGGCGGCGAGGGTATCGACCAGCTCTATGTCGGCGACCGGCGTTACGACATCGCGGTGCGTTTTCCCGCCGCCGCCCGCAGCACCGTCGCCCAAATCCGCAACCTGCCGATAACGACGGCGAGCGGCGCGCAGGTGCCGCTGTCGGCGGTCGCCACCGTCTCGCTCAAGTCCGGCGAAAGCACGATCACGCGCGAGATGGGGCATCGCCAACTAACCGTGAAGCTCGGCTATCGCGACCGCGACCTCACCTCGTTCCTGGCGGAAGCGCAGAGCAATATCGCCGCCCAGGTCAAGTTCGACAAGGCGACATATCATCTCGAATGGGGTGGCCAGTTCGAGAATCAGGCGCGCGCCGAAAGCCGACTGCGGGTCATCCTCGCCATCATGTTCGGCGCCATGGCGTTGCTGCTCTACATCCAGTTCGCGCTGCTCCGGCAGGTGGTGCTCATCCTCGGCGTGGTGCCGCTGGCGACGCTCGGCGGTCTGGTCGCGCTGCATGTGACCGGCTCCACGCTCAACGTCGCCTCTTCGGTCGGCTTCATCGCGCTGTTCGGCGTGGCGATCCAGAATGCGATCATCATGGTCTCGAACCTCAACACGCACCGCGTCGACGGCGAAGGCTTGCTGGAAGCCGTCCTGCACGGTGCGGACGAGCGGCTGCGGCCCGTGCTGATGACCGCGACCGTTGCCACCATCGGGATGTTGCCCGCAGCACTCAACACCGGCGTCGGCAGCGACGTCCAGCGCGGGTTGGCGACCGTTGTGGTCGGGGGCTTGATCGTGGCGACGGCGCTGACCCTGTTCGTGGTGCCGACGCTCTACTTCGTCATCGAGCGTACCGTCTCGCGGCGCGGCGAGCGACGCAGCCCGCGGACGTCGCCGCCGCCGCAGCCCGATATGGGAGTCTGACCCGATGCGCCTGATCCCCGCCCTTCGCGCCGTCGCGTTGCTCGGCTGCCTGCTCGCCGAGGGTTGCGCGGTCGGGCCGACGTTCCAACGGCCGAAATCGCCGGCCGATGCGGCCTATGCAAACCTGCCGAACGCGCAGCTCGATGCCCAGAAGGTCGTTCCCGGGGCGGATATTCCAGCCGAATGGTGGACCTTGTTTCATTCCCCCGCGCTGGACACGCTCGTTCGTCGAGCGATCGCCGCCAACCCTGATCTGGCGGCCGCGCGGGCGGCGCTCCGCCAGGCCCAGGAATTGGCCAAGGCCGATCGCGGCGCCTTCCTGCCGAACGTCGGGCTCGAGGCTTCAACGACGCGCGCGCGCAATCCCGGCGTGCTCGCCTCGCCGCTGGAATCGAACAGCAACCTCTACACGCTGACCACCGCGCAACTGAATGTCGGTTACACGCTCGACCTGTTTGGTGGCATCCGCCGCCAGGCTGAATCGAGCGCGGCGCTCGCGGAGGCACAACGCTTTCAGACCGAGGCGGCCTACCTAACGCTGACCTCGAATGTGGTCGTCGCGGCGATCACCGAGGCGTCGCTGCGGGATCAGATTGCGGCGACCCAGAAGAGCATCGCCGCTCAGGCTCGGATTCTCGACATCATGCGCGGTCGCTTGCGACTCGGCGATCTCGCGCGCGCCGACATCGCCGCGCAACAGACCTTGCTGGCCCAGACCGAGCAATCGCTGCCGCCGTTACAGAAGCAGCTCGCACAGCAACGCGACCTGATCGCCGCGCTCGCGGGGCAGATGCCGGTCAGCGAGCAGCCTCGGGTCGATCTGGCGTCCCTGTCGCTGCCGCAGAACCTGCCGCTTAGCCTGCCCGCGAGGCTGGTCGATCAACGGCCCGATGTGCGCGCGGCCGAGGCCAATCTTCATGCCGCCAGCGCTCAGGTCGGGGTGGCCATCGCTGCGCGACTGCCAGCCATCACGCTAAGCGGCAGCGGCGGAGGCGCCGCGACCAACTTCGCTACCCTGCTTGCACCCGAGAACGTCCTGTGGAGCGTCGTCGGCGGGCTTACCGCGCCACTCTTCGATGGCGGCACGCTCCGCCACCGCCAGCGCGCGGCCGAGGCGGCCTATGACCAGGCCAAGGCGCAATATCGCGGTGCCGTACTGGCCGCCTTCCAGAACGTGTCCGACACGCTCGCCGCGATCGATAACGACACCAATGGACTTCGTGCCGCCGAACGCGCCGAACGGGCAGCGGCCGACAGTCTCGCCATAGCTCAGGGTCAGTCCAGGCTTGGGGCCGTCGCCCCTCTCCAGGTGCTGAATGCCGAGCAGGCTTATTGGCAAACCAGCCTCACCCTCCAGCAGGCACGCGCGGCGCTCTATGCCGACAACGCAGCACTGTTCCAAGCGCTGGGCGGCGGGTGGTGGCATCGGGTCGCGGACTGATGGGGCGCCGCATCAGCAAGGGATTTCGCATGTTACGCCTCTTCAGGATCGGCATCATTCTCCTGGTGGCGCTACCGTCCGTTGCTCTGGCGTCCCACGGCGGGATGAACCATCGGCCCGGCGACCAGCCCGATTGCCACTATGAAAAGGCAGTCGCGCTTGCGCGAAGCCAGGGCGGACCAATTCCTCCTAAACCCCGCGCCTTTGGGCCGCGTGTGCAAATATTTCTCAACCGCCTCTCCAATGCTTGTTACGGCGTTGTGCCGACGAGACAGCCGCCGAGCGGATGAAGATCGGTGGAACGGCAACACCTCGCGTGCGGTGATTCAGCAGATCGATCACCTGCCCCGGGTGATTCAGATAAGTCGTTAGAACCGCGCTTCCGCGCTTGATAGCGTCGGCCATGTCCTTCCATACGGATGAAAAACCCGTCATCTTTTCGATAGGTTAGGAAAGGCGCGCCCGTGCTGGGCCGCGCTCTTTCTCCGCTGCGCTCCAACCGAGCCCCCTTGCGTCTCGTCCCATGCGGGCGACGCTCGCTCGCGGGCGCTTGGCTCCGCCGCGCTGATAAGGAACGCGGATCAGCGGGGCGCACACTGCGTCTTCTGGCGAAGCCGACAGGGTTCGCGCGTCATCGTGACCGCGTGAGCACTCTTGCTCTGCCCGGGGGGGTGCGGCGGCGGCTGGCCCCCAGTCCCGCGCGCACGCCGCCGCACCGGCCGGTCGCCGCAAGGGTGCGTTGCTCGTGGGCGTCGCGCTGGCGCAGGAACACCGCTTCTGCGCGAGAGCCGCATTCCGAAGGCGCGATCCCAGCTTTCAGAAGATCGCGGTCTAATTGCACGCGCAATGACGGCGTGTTTTCTCGGTACTTCTGTGCCAAAGTGCACGTGCCTAGGCATGGCTTGAACACCATCCTCGGCCCGCATCTGCGGTCGAATGCTGGGTCCCCGACTTCCGTCGGGCGGCCCGCGAAATACAAGACCTTGTTGCCGCTCGTCGGTGCGGGGAATACGTGGGGCGTGGTTACCAGTGTTCCCGCGTGTTCAACCGTCCCGGCTACGGCGGTCGATGGAACGCGTGCCATGTCCTTGATGAAAGGTTTGCTTACGAGGCTCGGCAGGCGGCGAAGCCCGCCGAAGGAAGATTCCGGCGGCGGAATGGGGCAGGTACAGATCGAAGCGCTGATTCAGGCACATGGCGACTGGCTGGCCCTCCTTGCCACGATCCTGGAACGCGAAAGCGTAATTGCGAGTGCCGAACTCGCCCGGTCCCTATCCGAGTATGCCGTGGTCACCGCCAAAGATCGGCCGGCCGAGGGGCAGATTCTTGCCTTTTGGGCCTCACGCCTGAACGACGCCGCGGCAACCATCCGCAATTTTCCGTCCGTTCACTAGGGCTATCAGCCCACACGGAATCCCGGTCTTAGTTGATCGCGGGGTGCCCGTGACGCTTGGGCGGTTTCGAACCGTCAGAATGTGGGAATCACCATGTTCGCCGTGCTCACACGGTTATCGGCGTCGTTCCTGATGTGGATGTGATCCACTTAGCTCGTCAGGAGTTATCCCCGATATGGAGCCGAATCATTCCACTATGCGAGTAATATCAAGAGCATGCTGATCAACGAACCGGGCTCTACCCCTGCCGAGCAGCCGTCTTTCGCGCCAACGCCGGAAACAAGCGTTCTGGAACGCGTCGCCCTCCTTACCGATCGTCAGCGGTCGTACCTCCGCCTCGTGCTTCAGAACCGCAGCTCGAAGGAGATTGCGGCGGTCACAGGTAGCAGCCACCGCGCGGTCGATAAGCAGCTGCTAAAGGCCAACGCTGTCCTTGGCGTGCCAAGCCGATTTGACGCCGCACGGCTGCTGGCGGATTATGACGGCGGGGTAGAGCCTTTACCCCCTGCAAACGACCTACCTTCCGCCAAGCCAACTTTCCCGCTTCCCCTCCCCGTGCCGACCGCTGGGGAGGCAGCGAATATGCTCACCTGGAAGCAGGTCGCCTTTTGGACTGCGATCATCTCGATCGTGACCCCCATAGGGCTGACTGCAGCCGGCATGGCGATCGTAACGCTGCTCCTCCTGCTTGGGCTGAAAACACTATGATGGGCGCCCGGCGTCCCAGGAGGCGTAATGCAAGCACTTTCCAACACGAGCAGGGTTATCGCCGATGAGCTGCGCAAGGCGGAGCGATCGATCAACCTTGCCGCGCGCGATACCGCACAGTTTCTTCTGACGACGCTCGATGCAACCGAAGCTCATCGGCTTTCCCCTGCAATGACCCAACGAACGGTCAAGGCGACGGTCGCAGCGCTGGCTGCACTCGTCGAAGGCCAAGACCATATGGCCATGCGGGCGCACTTGGCGGCCGAGAGGGTCGGCCGACAGCTCGGGCTAACCGAGACGAGCTGGGGCGAAGGCACACCTAAACCGACAACGGCCACACTGACCGAAGTGGCTTTGGAGGCAGCATAGCCTGATTTGATCGGAGAACCGATGTCGCTCGGAATGTTTCTGGCCTTGCTGTTCAATGCCACCCTCGTAGGTATCTGCAGTTTTGCCATCATTCGGGGCGGTCGGCCTGAGCGCTTAGGGGCGGCGATCAACGTCGTGGCCTCTGTAGTGTCCTCGGCTCTTCGCCTGCAAGACGTGGCTCGCCTCGCACCGGCCGACGTGATCATCATGTCCATCGACCTCGGCGTCGCTGCCGGGTTCTACTGGCTGGGCATCACGACGACCCGCTTCTGGCCGATCTGGGCGGCAGGGTTCGCGCTCGGCGATCTGTTCATGAGCGCTCTCGGCGCACTTCTGCCTGGCATCCCTCTCTTCGCCTATCACACCGGGCTCGGGATCTATGCCTATCTCGCGCTTGGAGCCCTTGCGCTCGGCACATTCCGCCTACCCCGCGACGCTGAGCCCTACCTTCGAAATGGATCAAGACGATTATGGGTGCAGCATTTGAACGAGACGACCTGATCGACGTCGTGATGCGGCTACCGCGCAAGGCGATCGAGGACACTTTGCTGTCGATACCGCCGGACGCGAGAGACCCGTCCGAGCGAAGGCTTGCCGAGGCCAGGGCGGTGTTGGCCGGCCGGCGTCGGCGGGCGACCCACTTCAACGGGGTTCGCTTCTACGATCCAAGCTGGGACATGATCCTGGAGCTTTACGTGGCGACGTGCGAGCAGCGCCGCATCGCAGTGTCCCAGCTATGTAAGCTGAGCGGAGGCTCGACGACCACCGCTTTGCGCCATATCGAGCAGCTGGAGGCGCTTGGATACATAGTCAGACAAACGGATCCCGATGACGGACGCCGCTTGATCGTCGGCACGCTCACTCCCCTTATCGCTGCTTCAGAGCACTGGCTCGATCTTCAGATCGCCGAGTCCCAAATACAGGATCGGAGATCGGGCTGAATATGTTTACCAGCCACACTAGACCTCGTCCTTCCGGTCACCGGAAATATCGGGTGCCAGAACAAGCCGAACTCGATGGACCGCTTGCACAGACAGCATCAGCGAGTTTTAAGTCTGAACTTGAGCTCTATCGCTGACTGAACCTCCATTTCCCCGCCACGCCTATTTAGCGTGCCGCTGAGGATGACGCTTTCCTTCCGCGCTACATGCCACCGGGGGCTACCGAATCGCCTGATTCTCACGCCGTTACCGAAAGCACGAGCGAGCCCGGGACGGCGTTACCGATAGCACGTGCCCCAGCGGCACGGCGTTATCGATAGCACGAGCGACGATCAACGCTTCGTTACCGATAGCACGTGATTATGGCCCGTTCCGTTACCGATAGCACGATTCATCGCGCACGACTGACTGGCCGGTGCTGCTTAACAATCGCTGCTGTGGATCGGCTCAACGCTGACCGCCGCCGTCCACCCGGGCGGGCGTCACAACGATCAAAGGGGACGCTGTGCCGACATGAAAAACCCGGCGCGAGGCCGGGCTTTTCGGGACGCCTGCTAGGGCGGAAGTGAGAACCCTCACTTAGCTGGCTCCCTTTCATATTGCTACCCCAAAGCGCCGATCGTGGCGCCACGGTGTCGCTTTGTCTGCACGGGCTCCCCTCCCAGGGAGAACGAACGATGGCTGCTGTCCATAGCCCCGGCAGGGGACTGCGCCGATTTGACGAGCATGCCGCCAAGGCGACGAAGCTCGTCGAGGAGTTTCGCGGTCTCGAGACCGGAATGACACCTTCCAACGCGCTTGCGGCGCTCAAACGTGCCGCTCCTTATATGGGCGTCCCCCTGCGCGTGGTCTCCGTGATCGATCTACTTTTTGCCTGGACGAAGCCGCAGGACTGGCAGGGTGGACAAATCCCCGTCGTATGGCCGTCGAACGACCTGCTCGCGCAAAAGCTGGGAGTGACCGTCCGTCAGGTCCAAAAGCTCCTGAACCAGGCACAGGCCTTCGGTCTGATCAGCTTTCGGGATAGTCCGAACGGTCATCGTGGCGGACGCCGCGGGATCGAGGGCTTCATCACGTGGGGCTACGGCATCGTCCTCGCTCCGATTGGCACCAGGTTTCAAGAATTTGCAGCTCGCGCGGCCAAGGGAGCCGCAGAGGACGCGACACTGACGGTGCTCCGCAAGCGCCTTGCCGCCGCCCGCAGAAATATCAGGGCTCTGGCCCAAACGGCATTCGACGCCAATCTTCATGATTTGAAGGCGGATGACGATCTCGCTTTGGCGTTGATGGCGACCGACCAGATGCGTCGTGTCCGCGATGCTGGTCTTCTGGCGGCCTGCGTGGAGCAGATAGAAGGGCGCGCGCGTCGCCTTGCTGAGGCTGTTTCGGCTAAGATTGTCCTCCCAGACACGGGTTCGGATCATGATGATAGTTCATGCTGGGATGCTCTTGGAGACATCGACTCTACAACTACAAAGCACCTCCAATCTGCTAAAGCAGATACTGGTAGTGGCTTGGCGAAAAGGAGTAGTGAGAATGGGGGCGCCCTTCCCTCTCAACCTCAAACCGCCGTCGACGACGATCTGGAGAAGCACGGTGTCGATCCGGGGTTCATCATGTCGATCGCGCCGGAGCTATGTTCCGGTCTGCTCTACCGCGATGGATCGTGGGGCGAGGTGGTGGCCACTGCGGAGCGGCTCGCGGGGCAGTCGGGGATCAGCAATCACGCATTCAAGGAAGCGTGTCGTATCATGGGCCAGCGAGGTGCTGCTGCGTCGGTCTTCGCCACCATCCAGAAATACCGGCGCGGCGAGGTCCAGCGGCCCGGCGCGTATCTCCGCGGAATGAGCAGCAAGGCTGGCAAGGGCGAATTGAACCTTGGGCGGACGCTCCACGGTCTCAAGGACATGAGCCGTGCTGTCGCCATGCGCGGGATGTCCGATGGGACCGACGCGACGCCGATCGGGAGCCTGATGTCGCGGCTGGTTAACCGGGGAGCCGGACTACGGTGACGGTATCTCATCATCTTTTCAATGACCTGGACGTCGAACTGCACACCGGATCTCGGGACGGCTTTCACGGCGTTACCGATAGCACGAGTCACGATGGTGTTTCCCGTGGCCCGTACCTGCCAAAATGTGAAACACATCCCGATTTCCGGCCTAAATCGCTCCAAATCCTCGTGCTATCGGTAACGCGGTCGCTTATCCGACTGCAGGTTTGCGCCCGATCCGTTATAAGCGGTTTTGCTGGATGAACTGGTGGGAGCCCCGACGATGGATTCGCGAGAAGTCGCTCTCACCCAGGGCAAGCTGTTCGACTATCTCGACAGCCCGCTGCACGGCAAAGTCCGTGGCGAACAAAGCATCATGGACTTTCCGCTGTTCTCGTTAGCGAAGCGGCCTCAGATGGAGGCGATGACCTACGAGATGGATGGCGTCAAAATCGAGATCAAGCCCAGTTCGAGCGGTATCGCGACGATGTGGGATAAAGAAGTCCTGATCTATGTCCTGTCGTTGATGGTGCAGCATATCGGTCGGACCGGTGGTGAAGTACAGAATGTCTTCACCTTCAATGCACACGACTTCTTCCGGGCCACCGGCGTCGGACGCCCATCTAAGCGCGATTACGATCGCTTCATCGAAGCGCTCGGTCGTCTGCAGGGCACGCAGATCCGCACTAACATCAAAACTGGCACCGTGGGTACGAAGGGCTTCTTCTCCTGGTTCGCAGAAGCGCAGGCGACCACCCGCGAAACGGCCAGCGGCGTCGATCAACTCATGCCGGTCCGCGTTCAGCTCTGTGACTGGCTCGTCCGCGCGGTCTCGCGTGACAGCCGTATCTATGATTATCACAACGATTATTTCCGTCTCGGCTCGATCGAGCGGCGCCTTTACGAGTTGGCGCACTGCTATTGCCGTGATGAAGAATATGAGATGCCTCTGGAGATGCTTGGCGCGAAAATCGGCTCCACATCGCCGCTCCGCACTTTGAAAAGTCAGCTCAAGAAGATCGCAGCCGAAAATAAAATGCCGAGCTATTCGATCGACGTGCGTGAAGTCGTCCCGGAAGTCCCTGCGCGGGATAAACTCGGCCGAAGGGTCGGGAAGCCCGAAACGGTCGTTGTGATGCGGCCGAAGGATCGGTCGACGGGCGGTCGGGCAGCGTTGGCCGCCTGATATCGACATATAGGCCTGACATGCTGCTCGACTAACAGCGGCCGGCCCGTTGCGGTCGGCTCGGGGAGCTTGCTTCGCGGTAGCGATGCCTCGTCCTGCAAAAGGCATTCAGAGGAGAGGGAGCCTTCGGCTTGTTGATCCGGTGATGACCACCGGGCGATAAAACCGGAGGCCCTCGATGCGTACTTCAGCCGCAGCTCTCGAACTCGATTTCACCGAACCCTCGATCACGGCCGCCAAGGCGGTCGCTGACACCATTGCGAGGAACGGATCCCTCCAGCGCGACACGATGCTTTGGGTCATGGAGCAAGCCTATGGCGGTTCCTCAGCCGATGGTCGCTGGTCGCTTCGCGACGCCTACGACATGCTCGAACTCGCCGAGGTCATGTACCTGGCGAAAGCCGACCTTCCCGCCGCGCCGAGCCATTGCCTTGCCGCGCTGACCGCGCTGGTCGCCGGCCTGCCGACGCATACCGTCCGCAGCGAGGAGCAGATCGAGCTTCAGCAGTTCTCGACCCCTGCCCCGATCGCCTATCTCGCTGCGCTCGCTGGCAGAATCGCGACCACGGATCTGGTCCTCGAACCGTCGGCCGGCACCGGCCTGCTCGCCGCCTTCGCGCATCGCGCCGGTGCGCGCCTTGTTCTCAACGAGATCGATCCGGCCCGCGCCGAGATGCTCGCAGCCGCCTTTCCGGGCGTCGCTGTCACGCGCCACGACGGGGAGCTGATCCACGATCTACTCGAACCAACGATCCGGCCCACGGCCGTCCTCATCAATCCGCCATTCTCGCGCAGCATCGGCCGCCACGCCGACCCGCTGGCGGCGTTCCGGCATCTTCGCGCCGCCTTGATGCGTCTCGGCACCGGAGGCCGCTGCGCCGCCATCCTGCCCGATCGGGTCGACACGTCGAGCCGCGCCTGGGCGAAGGCGACCGAGGGTTGCACGCTGACGCTGCACCTCGAACTGCCGGCGAACGCCTATGCGAAGCATGGCACCAGCCAGACCGTGAAGATGATGGTGCTGGAAAAGGGGACCGGCACGCCTGCCGTGCTGATCCGCTGCGCGACACTCGCCGATGCGCTCGCGGCGATCGCCGCAAATGCCGCTCCGCCTGTGTCCGCGCCTGTCCCGCGCACGGCCTCGCTGCTCGCCCGCCCGAGCGGGCGCAGCTCGCTTCTTGGCGGCTTGGCGAGCAAACCGCTCCTGAGCGCACCACCCGCAAAAGTCGCGCGGTCGCAGACCGCGACCCCGATCGATTACACCGTGTTCGCCGAGCCACTTCCGACCGGCGAGTCTGTCGGTGTGTACCTGCCCTATCGGCCGAGCCGCATCGCGATTGGCTGCGCATCGGCGCATCCAACCGCGCTGGTGGAATCGATCGCGATGGGCTCGATCACGGCGCCACGGCCAACCTACGTTCCCATGCTCAGCCAAGCCGTTGTCGATGCGAAGACGCTCTCCGACGCGCAGCTCGAAACTCTGATCTATGCCGGCGACGTTTTCGAGCGCGACATCCCCGGCCTGTTCAAACCCGTCGAGGAGGGGCTCTCGATCGCACCATCGGAGGATGGCCGTCCGTACCGGACCGGATTCTTCCTCGGTGACGGCACCGGCGCCGGCAAGGGCCGTCAGGTCGCCGCGATCATCCTCGACCAGTGGCTGCGCGGACGCCGCAAGCATGTCTGGGTCTCCAAGACCGAGACGCTGCTCGAGGATGCCCGTCGCGACTGGACCGCTGTCGGCGGTCTCGCGCTCGACATCCAGCATCTCAACCAGTGGAAGCTGGGCACCCCAATCGGCGCGGCCGAAGGCGTGCTGTTCCTCACCTATGCGACGCTGCGCTCCAATCGCGGTGACAAGGGCACGCGGCTCCAGCAGATCCTCGAATGGGTCGGCGTTGACTATGACGGCATGATCGTGTTCGACGAAGCGCACGAAATGGCCGGTGTCGCAGGCGGCGAAGGCCGCTTCGGCACCAAGGACGGGTCCGACCAAGGTATCGCCGGCGTCCGCCTGCAGAACCTCCTGCCGCGCGCCCGCGTCCTCTACGTCTCCGCCACCGGCGCATCCGACGTCAACAATCTGGCCTATGCAACGCGGCTTGGCCTGTGGGGTCCGGGCACGGCGTTCGCCGATCGCCGGACCTTCGTCGACTCCCTGCGCCGGGGCGGGATCGCCGCACTGGAGCTGATCGCGCGCGACCTGAAAATGCAGGGCCTCTACGTCTCGCGCGCGCTGAGCTTCGCCGGTGTCGAATACGACATCCTCGAACACAAGCTGACCGCCGACCAGATCGAGGTCTATGACGCCTATGCCGATGCCTGGGCGATCATCCACAGCAACCTTCGCGCGGCGCTGGACGCGACCCGCGTGACGGACAGCTTCTCGAACGACACCTATAACAGCGGCGCCAAGGCGGCCGCGCTGTCGATCTTCGAGTCCACCAAGCAGCGCTTCTTCTGCCAGCTCCTGATAGGCATGAAGCTGCCCTCGCTCGTCCCCGCGATCCGCGCCGATCTCGCCCGCGATGAGAGCGTCGTGATCCAGCTCGTCTCCACCTCCGAGGCGATGCTCAACCGGGCACTGGCGGCTCTTACGGTCGAGGAACGCGCCAATCTCGA
>NZ_CAXTII010000017.1:0-37417 GCF_964244235.1 uncultured Sphingomonas sp. | reverse complement strand
TCGCCGCGCTTGCCCCGAAACGCGAACAGCGCCCCCGAGTGTGGCGACTGCGCCATCCCGTAAGCGGCCGGAGGGTCGCTGCCCTCGAGGAGAATGAGGAGACGGACGGATGTACGCGGACAGGCGATCGCCGCGACAAGGACTCGACCCACGGAGCGCGGCGATCGCGCTCGTCGTCAACGGCGCAGCGATCACCGCGCTGATCTTCGCGGCACCGGAAATGGTCACTATCCGCCATAATCCGCCGCTGAGTATTTATCCTGTCCCGATCGATCCGCCGCCCGAACCGTTGCCGCTGCCAAAGTCCGTGACCCGCGCGAGCCCAGCGCCGCACCCGGTCCCCGCGCCGATCCCGATCGTACCATCGATACCGAGAGCCGATCTCACCCCAACCCCGTTCCCGCCCAGCCCCGAGCCGACTTCGGACGGCACCGGCATGGCGACCGGCATGGCGACTGTGACGCCGACGCCCACACCGATGCCGCCGCTCGTCGGCCCACAGCTCGATCCGCGCTACGTCCGCGACCTGCAACCCGACTACCCGCCCGAGGAAACCCGGGCGAGCCGTCAGGGGCGCGTGATCGTTCGCGTGTTGGTCGGGGTGGATGGCCGCGTCCGCCAAGTCGAGAAGACGAGCGCGACCAGCGATGCCTTCTGGCGCGCGACCCAGCGGCAGGCGTTGTCGCATTGGCGCTTCACGCCCGCGACACGCAGCGGCGTGCCGGAGGAGGCGTGGCGGACGATGGCGATCAGCTTCGTCCTGCAGGAATAGCGTCCGGACGGCGCGGGGCTGGTCCAGCGCCCGCCTCGCACCTACTTTCGGGCTTATGAGCTTTCTCACCCGCTTCTCGCCGCTGCGCGCGGTGCGCGATCTTCGCGTCTTTCTGGCGCAGCGCGGGAAATACGAGCTGATGTTCTTCGCCACTGCGATGGCGATCACGGGGGTCGTGCTGTTCGCGTTCCTGCGCGACGCGAACGACATCCGGCCGGCGTACCAGCCGACGATCATCTATGTCGAGCAATGGCCGCTGTCGCGTACCGACGCGCAGATCCGCGCGCAGCAGAAGATCGACCAGTTCGACAAGGAAAAGCGCATCGCCGAACAAAAGGCGGAACAGGCGAAACTGCGGGCGCAGTACAAGAAGATCGACGATCGTCTGAAGGCCATGGGGATCTGACCAGGCCATCGTCCGTGGAGGATCGGCGCTGGATGGGCGCTGCGCTCGCGATCGGCGAGCGGACGCGGGGCCGAACCGCATCGAACCCCAATGTCGGTTGCGTGATCGTCGGACGCGGCGTGGTGGTCGGGCGCGGCTGGACGCAGGTGGACGGCCGGCCGCATGCCGAGGCGATGGCGCTGGCGGCGGCGGGTGAAGCAGCACGGGGCGCGACCGCCTATGTCACCCTGGAACCGTGCGCGCATGTATCGTCGCGCGGGCCGGCGTGTTCGGACCTGCTGGTCGCGGCCGGTATCGCGCGCGTCGTCGTCGCGATCGAGGACCCCGATCCGCGCACCGCCGGGGCGGGCATCGCCCGCCTGCGCGGGGCGGGAATCGCGGTCGAAACGGGGGTTCTGGCCGTGGAGGCGCGGCGGGCGATGGCGGGGTTCCTCACACGCCGCGCGCTCGGTCGCCCGCACGTGACGCTGAAGCTCGCCACGTCGCTCGACGGCTGCATCGCGCTGGCGGACGGGCGCAGCCGCTGGATCACGGGACCCGGAGCGCGTGCGCATGCGCATCTTGAGCGAAGCCGGCACGAGGCGATCCTGATCGGGCGCGGGACATACGACGCAGACTCGCCGTCGCTCGACGTGCGGCTGGCGGGATTGGCGGATCGGTCGCCGGCGCGGATCCTGCTGTCTCGCGGCGATCCGGTCTCCGGCTGGACCGTGATCGACGCGCCGACTGCCATCGCTACGCTGCCAGGGGATCATGTGCTGGTCGAGGGCGGCGCGCGGATCGCGGCGGCATTCCTGTGCGAAGGTCTGGTAGACCGGCTGCTGCTCTACCGTGCGCCGATCCTGATCGGTGGCGGGCGCGCGTCGGTCGGCGATATCGGCCTGACCGATCTGGCCGATGCGCATGGCCGGTGGCGGTTGCACGATACCCGCATGCTTGGCAGCGACCGGGTCGAGGTCTACGAACGGAACTGACATGTTTACGGGCATCATCACCGATATCGGCAGGATCGACCGGGTCGAGGCGCGGGGTGATACGCGCGTCGTCGTCTCGACGACCTATGATACCGCGGGGATCGACCTCGGTGCGTCGATCGCGTGTTCGGGGGTGTGCCTGACCGTCGTCGACAAATCCCCCGCCGGCGTGCCCGGCTGGTTCGCGGTCGATGTGTCGGGGGAGACGATCGCGCGTACCGCAGCGGACCAGTGGATGCAGGGCCGTCGCCTCAATCTCGAACGCGCGATGAAATTGGGCGACGAACTGGGCGGGCATATCGTCACCGGGCACGTCGATGGTTTGGCGACGATCGTCGACGTTGATCCGGAAGGTGACTCGAAACGGATCGCGATCCGCGTGCCGGCCGATATCGCCCCGTTCATTGCCGTCAAGGGATCGGTGACGGTCGATGGCGTCTCGCTGACCGTCAACACCGTGGAGGATGCCGCGGACGCGTCTCTCTTCAGCATCAACGTTATACCCCACACCCAGGCGATGACCACGCTCGGTGCGCTCGTCCCCGGGCAAGCGGTTAATATCGAGATCGACGTACTTGCCCGTTACCTCCAGCGGATGGATCATTATCGTGCAAAAGCCGGCTGAACTCGCGCGCTTGCGCCATGGCTACCTCTCTTCGCCCGAGGAGATCGTCGACGAGGCGCGCAACGGGCGGATGTTCATCCTGGTCGATGACGAGGATCGCGAGAACGAGGGCGATCTGGTCATCCCGGCGCAGATGGCGACGCCGGAGAAGGTCAACTTCATGGCGCGCTATGGCCGTGGGCTCATCTGCCTCGCGCTGACGAAGAAGCGCGTCGACGAACTCGGTCTCGGGCTGATGAGCCGGAACAACGGCACTCGGCACGAGACCGCGTTCACCACCTCGATCGAGGCGCGCGACGGGGTGACGACGGGCATTTCCGCCGCGGACCGTGCGCGCACCGTCGCAGTGGCGATCGATTCTGGCAAGGGCCGCGACGAGATCGTGACACCCGGCCATGTCTTCCCCCTGGTCGCGCGCGACGGCGGCGTGCTGGTGCGCGCGGGCCATACCGAGGCGGCGGTTGACGTCGCGCGACTGGCGGGGCTCAATCCGTCGGGCGTGATCTGCGAGATCATGAACGACGACGGCACGATGAGCCGGCTCGACGACCTGGTGTCCTTCGCACAGCTGCACAATCTCAAGATCGGCACGATCCGCGACCTGATCGCCTATCGCCGCCGCCACGACCATCTGGTCGAGAAGCGCGCGGAGATGAATTTCGAATCGCGCTGGGGCGGCACGTGGAAGGCGATGACGTTCCACAACAAGGCGACGGGCGACGAGACGATCGCGCTGGTGAAGGGCCGGATCGATCCCGAAAAGCCGACACTGGTCCGGATGCACACCGCATCCTTCTTCGTCGATATGTTCGGAGAAGCGTCGGAGCGGTCGGGGCTGTTGTCGCGATCGATGGAGACGATCGCCGAGGATGGCACCGGGGTCATCGTCGTCATCAACCGGCCGATGAAGGATTCGCTGTCGCGCTTCATCAAGCTGCGCGGCGAAGGGAAGGGCGCGGGCGCGCCCGAGGTCGAGGAACTGCGCGATTACGGCGTCGGTGCGCAGATCCTCGCCGAATTGGGGGTCGAGGAAATGATCCTGCTGACCAACACGCACCACATGCTGGTCGGTCTGGAAGGCTATGGCCTGTCGATCGTCGGCGAACGGCCGATTCCCGGCACGGGGGGAGATTGATGGCACTTGTCCTGATCGTCGAGGCGCGCTTCTACGACCATCTGAACGACCTGCTGCTGGCAGGCACCCGCGCCGCGATCGAGACGGCGGGGCACCGCCACGAGACGATCACCGTCCCCGGCGCGCTGGAGGTGCCGGGCGCGATCGCACTGGCGTCCGAAAGCGGGCGCTACGACGCCTATGTCGCACTCGGCGTCGTCATCCGCGGCGAGACCTATCATTTCGAGATCGTCGCCGGCGAAAGCGCGCGCGGGCTGATGGCGCTGTCGATGGACGGGCTTGCGATCGGCAACGGCATCCTGACGACCGAGGACGAGGCGCAGGCGATCGTCCGTGCCGACCCGGCACAGCTCGACAAGGGCGGCGCGGCGGCGACCGCGGCGTTGGCGATGCTGACGCTTAAGGACCGGTTCGCGCGGTGACGCCGGTGGCCGAGCCGGTGCTTTCCACCGAAGCCTCCTCACCGCGGCCGAAACTTCGGCTCGACTGGTTTCATCTGATCGTCGATGCGTCCGTTAATATGGATGGAGCCGGCGTCTATCAGTGGTCCATCGAAGGCAAAGGACTCTATGTCGGAAAGGCCAAGGTGCTTCGGAAGCGATTGCGCGATTATCCCAAAAACCTCCGAAGCATGATTGAAGGACGTTTCTGGCACGGCGACCCAACGAAAGATTACCGCCCCATCCATCACCAACTCCGCAAGGCATATGATGCCGAGATACCCGTGGTCGTTACCATATTGGAAACGTGTGACGCGGCGGTCAGGTCGGAGCGCGAGCGTTGGTGGATCACGCTGCGTCGGCGCGAGGAGGCTGGGGGCGGGCCCCGGGTCTTGAACGGGAGTTGAACCGTTGCGGCCTCATCGCCGCGCAGACCGCGCAAATCATACGGCGAGGTTCCCCTAAACCCCGCACAATAAATCAAGCCTCCGCCGTCTCAAGCGCCGGATAGTCGTTATAACCCTCAGCCCCCTGGCTATACCAGGTCTTCGGATTGTCCTTCGCCAGCGGCGCGCCGGTGCGGAGCCGTTCGGGCAGGTCGGGGTTGCCGATGAACGCGCGGCCGAAGCTGATCGCATCGACATTGCCCGTGTCGAGTTCGGCCTGCGCCTGTTCGCGCGTGAAATAGTCCGAATTCGTGATCAGCGGGCCGTCGAAGACCTGGCGGATTTTCGGTGATAGCCGCGGTACGTCGGTGCGGCCGAACGTCCCCTCGGGTCCGGGCTCGCGGAGTTCGAGGAAGGCGATGCCGATCTCGCCGAGCGCCTTGGCGGCAGGCAGGAACACGCTTTCCGGATTGCTGTCGTCCACGCCCTGCGACTCGCCGTTGGGTGACAAGCGCACCGCGGTGCGATCCGCACCAGCGATGGCGGCGACACGCTCCGTCACTTCTCGGAGAAGACGGATTCGATTCTCCGGGCTGCCGCCATAGCGGTCGTCGCGGAAATTGGCGTTGTCGCGCAGGAACTGGTCGATCAGATAGCCATTGGCGGCATGGATCTGCACGCCGTCGAACCCGGCGGCGATCGCGTTCTTCGTGGCCAGCGCATAATCCTCGAGCAATCGCGGGATTTCCGCGATGTCGAGCGGCCGCGCGGTCTCGAAATCCTGCTTGCCTTCGAACGTGTGTGCTTGCCCCGGCGTGCGAGTCGCGGAGGACGAGACCGGCTGTCCGCCGATCACCGACGAATGCACCTGCCGGCCCATATGCCACAGTTGTGCGACGATGCGGCCGCCTCCGGCATGCACCGCATCCGTCACCGGCTTCCAGCCTTCGACCTGCTCGTCGGTCCACAGACCGGGCGCGAACGGCCAACCAAGCCCTTCGCGGCTCATCCCCGTCGCCTCGCTGATGATCAGCCCGGCGGTCGCGCGCTGCGTATAATAGTCCGCCATGATCGCAGTGGGCACGCCCGATTTCTCCGCACGGCCGCGGGTCAGCGGTGCCATGAGGATACGGTTGGGCGCATGGATCGCCCCGAGCTGGATTGGGTCGAACAGATTGGGCATCGTCGCTGGGCTTCCCGTTTCAGTGCCTGACGCGACCAACATAGGTCGCTAAGGGGCGGCATGCACGCCGCCCGCCCGCAAAGAATTTCTGCTGCCCCGGCGAGCGATCCTGTGATGCCCGTGATCGCCCGCGTTCCGGCGCGCGCTTTCGCCGCCGTCGTGGTCGCCAATGTCGCGCTCGCCTTCGGGCCGTGGTTCGTCCGCATGGCGGATACCGGTCCGGTCGCGGCGGCGTTCTGGCGGATCGCGCTCGCCGCGCCGCTATTGATCGTCGGCGCGCTGGCGAGCGGCGCGCGACCGGTGCGGTTGACCCCGGTCATGTGGCTGCTGCTGGCGGCGAGCGGGATCGCGTTCGCGGCCGATCTCGCCAGCTGGCATCTCGGCATCCTTCGCACGACGCTCGCCAACGCCACGTTGTTCGGCAATTCGGCGACGTTGCTGTTCCCGCTCTACGGCTTCGTAGCGACGCGCAGCCTGCCGACGCGGATGCAGGGTTGGGCGCTGCTGCTGGCCTTCGCGGGTGCGGGGTTGCTGATGGGGCGATCCTATGCGCTCGACCCGCGGCATCTGACGGGCGACCTGCTGTGCGTGCTCGCGGGTGCGCTCTACACGGTGTATCTGGTGATGGTGGCGCGCGCCCGGACGGCAATGGCACCGATCCCGGTGCTGGCGATCTCGACCGTCGCCAGCATCGTCCCGCTGCTGGTCTTCGCGCTGTTGATGGGGGAGCGGATCGTGCCGACGCATTGGGGGCCGCTCGTCGCGCTGGCGCTGGCCAGCCAGGTGCTCGGCCAGGGCGCGATGGTCTATGCGCTCGGCAAGCTGCCGCCGCTGGTGATCGGAATCGCGCTGCTGATCCAGCCGATCGTGGCGGGGACGGTGGGCTGGATCGTCTATGCCGAGCGGCCGGGTCCCGCCGACCTGATCGGCGCTGCGATGGTCGCGGTGGCTTTGGTTCTTGTACGACGACCCATACGGGTTGCGCCGGCCGTTGGTGCGGCGCATCTTGCGACGAAGGACGATACATGACCGACGACCCGACGCTCGATGAAATCCGTGGGGATCTGGCTCCCGCGATCGCCGCCAATGCCGCGTTCGACGGCTGGGGCGACGCCGCGCGCGACATGGCGGCGGAGGGCGCGGGGGTGGACCGCGACGTCGCCGCGCTGGCCTTCCCCGGCGGCGCGGTCGACATGATCGATGCATGGTTCGACGATATCGACCGGGCGATGGTCGCCGCATTGCCCGATATCGCCGCGCTGAAGGTGCGGGAGCGGATCCCCGCGCTGGTCGAGGCGCGACTGACCGCGATGGCATCCGATCGGGAGGCGCTGCGGCGTGCGCTGGCCGTCCTCGTACTGCCGCAGAACCTTGCGCGCGGGGCGCGGCTGGGATGGCGGACGGTCGATCTGATCTGGCGGACCGCGGGTGATACCGCGACGGATTACAACCATTATACCAAGCGCGCGATCCTGTTCGGCGTCTACGGTACGACGATCACGGTGTTCCTCGACGACGACAGCGAGGATTTCGCCGACACCCGCGCGTTCCTGGCGCGCCGGATCGCTGGGATCATGCGGTTCGAGACGGCGAAGGCCGGCATCGTCAAGCGCGCGGCGTTCCGGCCGAGCCTGTCGCGCCTCATCGGGCGGTTGCGCTATCCGGTGACGTGATCCCGACGAAATGCTATGCGAATAGTATTGATAATCAATCGCAATTGGCTTAACTATGAGCCATGGCGACTGCGATCCATCCCGACTCCCTCAGCCTCGAAGCCCTGCCCCGCCGTCAGAGCGCGGTGGTTGCCGGGATCGACTGGTCCGCGCTTGCCGTTCCCGAGGCGCGGCGGTTGCGCGAACTGGGGTTCGACGAAGGCGTCGCGGTCGAGGTGCTGCACCGCGCGACGCTCGGTCGCGGGCCGATCGCGTGCCGGATCGGGCGGATGACCGTGGCATTGCGCCGCGCGGTCGCCGCCGCGATCCACGTCCGTCCGGCCTAGGTCCGCACGCCAGATGAACGCCGCGCCGCTGGTCGCGATGGTCGGCAACCCCAATGCCGGCAAGAGCGCGCTGTTCAACGCGCTGACGGGTGCGCGGCAGAAGGTCGGCAATTATCCCGGGGTTACGGTCGAGCGGCATTCGGGTCGACTGGTGCTCGACGACGGCCGTCCGGTCGAACTGGTGGACTTGCCCGGTGCCTATAGTCTGGAACCGTCGTCGCCGGACGAACGAGTCACGCGCGATGTTCTGATGGGTGCGCAATCCGGCGAGCGATTGCCCGATGCGCTGGTCGTCGTGGTCGATGCCGCCAATCTCGACAATCATCTTCGCTTCACGCTGCAGCTGATCGGGCTGGGTCTGCCGATCGTCGTCGCGCTCAACATGGTGGACCTGGCGGAACGCGACGGCCTGACACTCGATCCGGCAATACTGGAGCGCGAACTGGGCGTGCCGGTCGTCGCGACCGTCGCGGTGCGCCGACGCGGGATCGAACGGCTGCGCGCGGTGCTGGCCGATGTTCTCGGGGGTAGTGCCACGCGGCCGCGCGCGTCGGACGCGAGCGCGATACAGGCCGATATCGTGACGCTCCAGCGCCGTGCGCGCGCGATCGCCCGGGAGGCGACGATCGCCGAATCGCCCGTGCGCCGCTGGACGCACGCGTTCGATGCGGTGGCGCTGCATCCGGTCGCGGGGCCGATCCTGCTATTGGCGATCCTGTTCGTCATGTTCCAGGCGGTGTTCTTTGCAGGGGCCGCCCCGGCAGACGCCATCGCCGCCGGGTTCGACCGGATCGGCGGGCTGGTGAAGGACGTCCTGCCCGATTCGGTGCTGCGGTCGCTGATCGCCGACGGCGGGATCGCGGGTGTCGGGGCGGTGGTGAAATTCCTGCCGCAGATCCTGATCCTGTTCCTGTTCATCCTGGCGCTGGAGGCGACCGGCTACATGGTCCGCGCGGCGTTCCTGATGGACCGGCTGATGGCGGGCGTGGGGCTGTCGGGGCGCGCGTTCATCCCGCTGCTGTCGAGCTTCGCCTGCGCGATCCCCGGCATCATGGCAACGCGGACGATCGACGACGAGAAGGACCGGCTGACGACCATCCTGATCGCGCCGCTGATGACCTGTTCGGCGCGGCTGCCCGTCTACACCCTGGTCATCGGCGCGTTCATCCCCAATATCCGCGTGCTGCCGTTCGTCGGCCTGCAGGGGCTGGTGATGCTGGCGCTGTATGTCCTCGGCATCGTCGGCGCGTTCGTCGCTGCGCTGATCCTGCGCCGTACGGTAACCAAGGGCGCATCGTCGGGCTTCATGATGGAAATGCCCAAATACCAGCTGCCGCGGCTGCGCGATCTCGGGATCGGCCTGTGGAGCCGCGCGCTGATCTTTCTTCAGCGCGCCGGGACCATCATCCTGGCCTCCACGATCATCCTGTGGGCGTTGCTCAGCTTCCCCAAACCGCCCGAACATTCGCGCATTTCCGCGGTCGATTATTCGGTCGCCGGGCGGATCGCGAACGGGATCGCTCCGGCGTTCGCGCCGATCGGGTTCAACCGCGACATCGTCCTGGCATTGATCCCGGCGATGGCCGCGCGCGAGGTCGCGGTCGCGGCGATCGGAACGGTCTATGCGATCGACAATCCCGAAAGCGTGTCGGGCGGCGAGGCGATGGCGAGCAATCTGCGCGGCCATTGGAGCCTGCCGACCGCGCTGGCCTTCCTGATGTGGTTCGTCTTCGCCCCGCAGTGCATTTCGACGATCGCGGTGACCCGGCGTGAGACGAACGGGTGGAAGTGGCCGGCGTTCATGGTAACATACCTGTTCGTGTCGGCGTATGTGTTCGCCGGGATCACTTACCGGCTGGCGGTTCTCGCCGGTCTCTAGCGAGGCAATATGGCAGGCAGCGTCAACAAGGTCATTCTCGTCGGCAATCTGGGCAAGGATCCCGAAAGCCGCAGCTTCCAGAACGGCGGCAAGGTCGTCGAGATGCGGATCGCCACGTCCGAAACATGGAAGGACCGCAATTCGGGCGAGCGCAAGGAAAAGACCGAATGGCACACGGTGAAGGTCTTCAACGAGGGCCTGGCCACCGTTGCGGAGAAATATCTGCGTAAAGGGTCCAAGGTCTATATCGAGGGCGCGCTGACGACGCGTAAATGGCAGGATCAGTCGGGCGCGGATCGCTATTCGACCGAGATCGTGCTGCAGGGCTTCAATTCGGTGCTCACGATGCTCGACGGCGCTCCCGGCGGCGGCGGCGTCGGCGGCGCAAGTCGGGGCGGCGGCGATGATTGGGCGAGCGGCGGAGACGACATGGGCGGCGGATCGGCCGGCGGCTATGGCGGCGGCGGACGCGCGAGCGCGCCCGCCGGTGGGAACCGCGGCGGCGGCGGCGGGTTCGGTCAGGGTGGTGGTTTCGCGGACGATCTCGACGACGATGTTCCCTTCTGAGGATCGCGGCACCCCCCGGCGCCGGACGGATCCTTGCCGAGGATGACGCCATGACGATCGACGCGCTGCTGCGCGATCCGGACGCGCGGTCGCAGGTCGTGGATTCCTATGATGCGTTTTCGCTTCGCGACGCCGGGGCATTCGACGATCTCGCCGCGTTCGCAGCGGAATTGTGCGGTACGCCCGTCGCGCTGGTCAGTCTGGTGGAGGACGAGCGCCAGTCCTTCCTTGGCCGGGTCGGCACCGAACTGCTGGAAACGCCGCGATCCTTGTCCTTTTGCGCACATGCCATGACGGCGGGCGCGATCATGGAAGTGGCGGACGCGACGCGCGACGCGCGCTTCGCCGACAACGCGCTCGTCACCGGCGAACCGCATGTGCGGTTCTACGCCGGCGCGCCGCTCGTCGACCGCGACGGCGTGCCGCTGGGTGCGGTCTGCGTCGTCGATGTCCGGCCCAGGACCGGCCTCACCGCGTTTCAGCGACGCGGTCTGGAGGTGCTGGCTGCCGCGACGATGGCGCGGCTGGACCAACATCGCACTGCCCGCGCGGCGGAAGAAAGCGAGCTGCGTTTCCGCACGTTGGCGGACACGATGCCGCAGATGGTATGGTCGACGCTGCCCGATGGTTTCCACGATTATTACAATGCCCGCTGGTACGAATTCACCGGCGTCCCTGCAGGCTCGACGGACGGCGAGGGCTGGAACGGCATGTTCCACGCCGAGGATCAGGACCGCGCCTGGGCGGTATGGCGCCATTCGCTGGCGACCGGCGACGCCTATCAGATCGAATACCGGTTGCGGCATTTCGACGGCACCTATCGCTGGGTGCTGGGCCGGGCCCTGCCCGTCCGCGACGAACGCGGTGCGATCACGCGGTGGTTCGGGACGTGCACCGATATCCATGCGCAGAAACTGGCGCTGGAGGAGCGCGAGATCATCAGCCAGGAATTATCGCACCGGATCAAGAACATCTTCGCCGTCATCGCCGGGCTGGTCGGCTTCGCCGCGCGCGCCCGGCCCGAATTCGCGCCGGCTGCGGTCGATCTGCGTCAGCGGATCACCGCGCTCGGCCGGGCGCACGACTTCGTCCGGCCGCACAGCGCGCAGTCGCGGCCCGATGTGCCGCAGGACAGCCTGAAGGCGCTGCTGAGCGAATTGTTCGAACCGTATCAGCAGGGTTCGATGCCGCGGATCGCAGTCGGGGGGCAGGACGTGGCGGTGGACGATCGTTCCGCCACGCCGCTCGCGTTGCTCTTCCACGAACTGGCGACCAATGCGACCAAATATGGCGCGCTGTCCAACCAGGATGGCCGGGTGCTGGTCGCGATCGAGACGGTCGACGACCGGGTAGCCATAAGCTGGCAGGAGAAGGGTGGTCCGATGATCGACCGCATCCCGGACAAGGCAGGGTTCGGCAGCCGGCTGATCGAGATGAGTGCGGTTCGCCAGATGGGCGGGCAGGTGACGCGCGAGTGGAAAGCCCAGGGCCTGTGTCTGACGATCGAGACGCCGATTTCCTCGTTCCGACGCTCATAACCGGCCGATCCAAATCGGCGGATCGTCAGCCCCTCGCGGGCAGCGGCAGAACGACGTCGCGGTGTGGGGTCGATACACCGTCAGCCGCCAATTGCGCGGCTGCCAGGATCGCGGCATCGCTGAAGGGTTTGCGGATATATCCGATCGCTTCGGGCGCGTCGCCGATCTGCGCCGGGTTCGCGGTCACGAACACGACCTTGATGCCGTAATCCCGCGCGATCCTCTGCGCGATGGCGGGGCCTGTCGGACCATCGCGCAGGTTGACGTCGACGAACGCGAATCCGCAGCCCGGGGCGACCTTCATCGCGCTGTCGTGATCTGCCGCGATCCCGGCAACGCTATAGCCGGCATCGGTCAGGATCCGTTCCAGATCCATGGCGACGAAAATCTCGTCCTCGACGATGAGCGCTATCCTGGTCATGGTGTTCCCGACATTGACCAATAGCAACCTTCCGTCCGGGATTTAGTTCCGAAGCAGGAATACCGCATGTTCCGCCAGGAAATTGGCGGCGGCCGATGTGGTTTGCTTGCCACGCGACAGGAACCAGGCGCGCTCCACGCCGATGCCGCGTTCGGCGACGAAGGCGCGGAAATCGTCGATCGTGACGTGATGGATATTGGGCGTATCGTACCAGCGTTCGGGCAGCAGCGGCGTCACCGGCATGCGCCCGCCCCACAACAGCGACAACCGTACCCGCCAATGCGCGAAATTGGGAAAGGACACGAACGCGCGGGTGCCGATGCGGAGCAGTTCGTCGAGCACCTTGTCCGGCCCGCGCGCGGTCTGCAGCGTCTGGCTGAGGATCGCATAGTCGAAACTGTTGTCCGGATAGCCCGCCAGGTCGATATCCGCGTCGCCCTGGACCACCGACAATCCGCGCGCGACCGCGGCGGCGACGTTGCCCGCATCGATCTCCAGCCCCCGCGCATCGACCCCCGCCCGATCCCGAAGCGCGGCCATCAGCGCGCCGTCGCCGCACCCGACATCCAGCACGCGCGTGCCGGGCATCACGTGGTCGGCGATGACGGCCAGATCGGGGCGGAGACTCATGCCGCCGCCCGCAGGAAACCGCCGACCACCCGGTCGAGTTCGGGCGAGTCCAGCAGGAACGCGTCATGCCCGAACGGGCTGGACAGTTCCACGAAGCTCGCGCGCGCGCCCGCGGCGTTCAGCGCCTGGACGATGATCCGCGATTCGGTCGTCGGGTAGAGCCAGTCGGTATCGAAGCTGACCAGGCAGAACCGCGTGTCGGTGCCCCTGAACGCATTGGCCAGCATGCCGCCATGCTCCTCCGCCAGATCGAAATAATCCATCGCGCGGGTGATGTAGAGATAGCTGTTGGCGTCGAACCGGTCGACGAATGCGATCCCCTGGTGGCGCAGATAGCTTTCGACCTGGAAATCGGCGTCGAACCCGAAGGATTTCTGATCGCGCGCCTGCAGCCGGCGGCCGAACTTCTCGGTCAGCCCGGCTTCCGACAGATAGGTGATGTGGGCCGCCATCCGCGCGACCGACAGCCCGGCGGCGGGCGCGTCGCCGGTTTCGTGATACGCGCCGCCTGCCCATTTGGGGTCCGCCATGATCGCCTGGCGGCCGACCTCGTGGAACGCGATGTTCTGGGCGGTGTGGCGCGCGGTGGCGGCGATCACGACGGCGGCGCGGACTCGGTCCGGATAGGTCGCGGCCCAGCCCAGCACCTGCATCCCGCCCATCGATCCGCCGACGACCGCCGCCAGACGATCGATGCCGAGATGATCCATCAGCATCGCCTGCGCGCGGACCATGTCGCGGATCGTGATGACGGGGAAGGCCATGCCGTAAGCCTGGCCTGTCGCCGGATCGATCGAGGCGGGCCCCGACGAGCCCATGCAGCTGCCGAGCACGTTCGCGCACACCACCAGATGGCGGTCTGTATCGATCGGCTTGCCCGGCCCGACCATCCGTGCCCACCAGCCGGGCTTGCCGGTGCGCGGATGTACGCTCGCCAGATGCTGGTCGCCGGTCAGTGCGTGACAGACCAGGATGGCATTCGACGCATCGGCATCGAGCGTTCCATAGGTCTCGTACGCGATCTCGACCGGTGCCAGCACGCCGCCGCCGTCGAGCGAGAGCGGACCGGGCAGCGTCACCTGCCGCGACAGGCCGAAACGGGGGTCGTCTTGCATGGCGATCCGGCTACGGGGGACGCCTTTGCAACGCAAGGCCCGTACCGCTACACGCCGCATCCATGAACGCCCCCGCCCCGAAACCCTGGATCATGGGCATCGCGCCCTATGTCCCCGGCCGATCGACCACCGATGACGGCCGCACGATCGTCAAATTGTCGTCGAACGAGAACCCGCTCGGCACAGCCTCCACAGCACGCGAGGCTTACCGGTCGGCGGCGGACGATCTGGAACGCTATCCCGATGCCGGTGCCGTCGATCTGCGCGCGAAGCTCGCCGCGCATTACGGGATCGAGGCGGACCGGATCGTCTACGGCACCGGATCGGACGAGGTCCTCCACCTCGCCGCGGGTGCGTTCGCGGGGGCGGGGGACGAGATCATCCATGTCCGTTACGGCTTTTCGGTCTACGATATCGCGACGCGGCGGGTCGGCGCGACGCCGGTCATCGCGTCCGACCGCGACTATGCGACCGATGTCGATGCGATCCTTGCCGCGGTGACCGAGCGGACGCGCGTGGTGTTCGTGGCGAACCCCAACAACCCGACCGGCACCTATACCGCCAAGGCGGAGATCGCGCGGCTTCATGCCGGGTTGCCCAAATCCGTGCTGCTGGTGCTGGACCAGGCCTATACCGAATATCTTGGCCCCGACGACGACGATGGCGGCCTCGACCTTGCGCGCACCGAGGCCAATGTCCTGGTGACGCGAACGTTCTCGAAGATCTTCGGGCTGGCGTCGGAACGGGTCGGCTGGGGCTATGGTGCGCCCGCGATCATCGACGCGATGCACCGCATTCGCGCGCCTTTCGCGTTCTCGATCGGGGCGCAGCGCGCGGCGATCGCGGCGCTCCACGCCGACGATTTCGTCGCCGACAGCCGCCGTCACAATGACGAATGGCGGGCGTGGTTCGGCGACCAGGTCGCCAGCCTCGGCAATGCCGGGCTGCGCGTGGTGCCGAGCAAGGCCAATTTCCTGCTCATCCTGTTCGAGGGATCGCTGACCGCGGAGACAGCCTACCAGGCCTTGATGGCGGCGGGCTATGCGACTCGCTGGCTGCCCGGGCAGGGGTTGCCCCACGCCTTGCGGATTACGATCGGACGCGCGGACGAGATGCGCGCCGTCGCGAATATCCTGCGCGCGGAAGCGGCACGGGTCTGATGCTGCCTTTCGCGCGCGTCGCGATCGTCGGGCTCGGGCTGATCGGATCGTCGATCGCGCGAGCCGTACGCGCCAGCATGCCGACGGTGCGGCTGACGGGGTATGACGCCGATCCCGATGTTCGCGCCGTCGCGGACCGGATCGCGCTGGTCGACGATGTCGCCGACACCGCAAGCGCGGCGGTGATCGAGGCCGATCTGGTGATCCTGTGCGTGCCGGTCGGCGCGATGGGGGCGGTCGCCGGCGAATTCGCGGCCGACCTGCCGGCGGACGCGATCGTCAGCGATGTCGGCAGCTGCAAGGCGGAGGTCGCGCGCACGCTCGCCGCCGCGCTGCCGGGCGTGATCATCGTGCCGGCGCACCCCGTCGCCGGGACCGAGCGCAGTGGACCCGAGGCGGGGTTCGCAACGCTGTTCAAGGGTCGCTGGTGCATTTTGACCCCGGCCACGCAGACGCCCGAGGCGGCGACCGAGCGGGTCCGCGCCTTCTGGACGCGGCTGGGGGCCGAGGTCGAGATCATGGATGCGGAGCATCACGACCGGGTGCTCGCGATCACCAGCCATCTGCCACACCTCATCGCCTATACGATCGTCGGCACCGCGAGCGATCTGGAGGAGGTCACGCAGGGCGAGGTCATCAAATATTCCGCCGGCGGCTTTCGCGACTTCACCCGCATCGCCGCATCCGATCCGACGATGTGGCGCGACGTTTTCCTGACCAATCGCGAGGCGGTGCTGGAGATGCTCCAGCGCTTCAGCGAGGATCTGTCGCAGCTGCAGCGCGCGATCCGCTGGGGCAAGGGCGACGAATTGTTCGACCTGTTTACTCGGACGCGCGCCGTGCGCCGGTCGATCGTCGAACAGGGGCAGGACGATGCCGCCCCCGATTTCGGGCGGACGCACGACTGAGCCCCGGCGTTTTCCTGCGAACGCAGGAATCCGGGGTTACGGTCGGGGCGCTCGTGGCCCCGTGCTCCTGCGGTCGCAGGAGCACAAAAGGCTAATCCAAAATATTGATCGCCGCATGCACCCGCGCCTCGATCGCCCCCCGCGGAAGTCCCGGCGGGATGACGTCGCCGAAGCGGAACGTCACCACCCCGGCCCGCTTCGCGCCGTGCCGCGGCCAGACCCGGGCGCTGTCGCATGCGATCGGCACCGTCGGCATCGCGAGCACCCGGTATAGTCCCGCGAACCCGGCTTTCAGCGGCGGATGCTCGCCGGGCGGCACGCGCGTCCCTTCGGGAAAGATCAGCACGGATCGTCCCGCCTTTCGTGCCGCCACCGCATCGCGCATCATCGATCGAAGCGCGACGGCGCTGGCATCGCGGTCCGCGACGATCGCGCCGTACCGCCTGGCCGCCCAGCCCCAGATGGGGACCTTCGCAAGTTCCCGCTTCAACACGATCGCCGGGCCGTCGAGAAGGATCTGCAACTCGATCGTCTCGAACATCGCCTGATGCTTGCAGACGTAGAAGGCGGGTTCGACCGGTCGTTCTCCCTCGATCCGGACATGGATGCCGAGCAGGGCTCGCGTCGCCCAGCGATGGAACCCGGTCCAGACCGCGGCATGGGCGATGATCGCGCGCTGGCCGAACAGGGCGGTGATCGGCACGGTGCCGACGATCGGCACCGACCCGCCGTAGAACACGACCCGGAACAGGATCGTGCGCACCCATGCGATCACGATCCCGTTCCAAGCCACAAGGCGACGCGGCGCAGCAGCAGCTTGTCATATTCGTTGACCAAGGTCGCGAAGCGCGGATTGCCGGGCACCCCGTCGCCCAGGATCACGACGTCCTTGCCGAGCGCCGCCGCCAGTTCCATGCGTGCGCGCGGCAAATGCCAGTCCGACGTCACCAGCCGGACCGAGGCATAACGATGCCTTCGCACCCAGCCGACCGTCTCCTCCGCGTTCGACCGGGTGTCGACCGCTTCCCCGCCGAGATCGATGCAGCATCTGAACAGCGACGGCGGCGCATGATATTCCTTCGCCAGCACCGCCGCATCGACCCCCGGCGCGACGCCCGTCACCAGCATCCGCTTCGCCTGGCGGTGCCGCAGCATGTCGATCCCGCGGTCGATCCGGCCCGCCGCGCCGGTCGGCACGACGATCGCATCGGTGGTCGATCCCCCCAGCGGTCCGGGCATCGCCAGCATGAAGACGACGAAGCCGAACGCCCAGGCGATGGCGAGAACCGCGAGGAGGCGCGTGATCACAGAACCCGCTTCAGCGTGCCGAGGACCGCAGCGCGCGCCGCCAGCATCGCCAGCAGGACGAAGAACGGCGGCAGCAGCGCGAGCAGTATCCAGTCGCCGGCACCGAGCGTCACGCCGCCAAGCAATTCCGACCCGAGCGCCTGGAGCCGTAAGCCCAGGAACAGGACGACGGCAAACGCGGCGACCGCGCCGATCGCGCCGCCGATCGCGGCATCCAGCGCGATCCGCCGCTGGAACAGCCGTGCGACCTGGACATCGGTGGACCCGAGCATGTGCATGACGGAGATCGTCTCGCGGTGCGTCTCCAGCCCCGCGCGCGCCGCGAGCAGCACCACCGCCCCCGTCGCCACCGCCATCAGCAGGACGAGCGCGGCGGCGAGGAATGTCATCGTCGTCATGAACCCGCTGACCGGGGACATCCACGCTTCGTGCCGATCGACGCGGATCGCTGGATCGACCGCCGCCATCGCCGCGGCGACGCGCGCGGCATCGCCGTCGCCCGCCAGGTCGACATCGATCATCGCCGGCACCGGCAGCGCGGGATCGGCCGCATCGCCCCCGAGCCAGGGTGCCAGCAGCCGTTCCAGTTCGGCGCGTGGAACGGGGACGGCGTGCACGACACCGGGCACGCGGCGCAGCGTCGCCAGCGCTTGTGCCGCCAGAGCGTCGCGCCGCACCGGATCGCCGACCACGATCTGCACGGTCAGCCGCCCGCTCAGCTGCCGGTCCAGCGATCGCGTCGCATGTCCCGTCCCGAGCCCGAGCGCAGCCGACAGGATGGTCAGGAACAGCATGATCGCCATGACCCAGGTCATCGCCCCGAAGCCGCCCGCCTCGTCGAGGACGCGGCGCGCGCGGGCACCGTCATGGCGGGGGCGGAAACCGGGGCGGGGGCGGGCCATTCCCGTCAGGCCTGGCGCGGTGCCGGCGGATAGCGCAGCGAACCGGTCGGATCGAGCAGACGCCCGTGGTCGAGTCGCATCATCTGCGCGCCGGGGATCCGGCTGAGCAGATGCAGGTCGTGCGTTGCGACGACGATCGTCGTGCCGAGCTTGTTCAGCGAATCGAACAGATGCAGCAGCCGCTCCGCCATGTCGGGATCGACATTGCCGGTTGGCTCGTCCGCGACCAGGATTTCGGGTCGGCCGATCACCGCGCGCGCGATCGCCACGCGTTGCTGCTCGCCGCCCGACAGCGTGGCGGGGCGGGCGTTCGCGCGTTCGGCCAGGCCTACCCACGCAAGCATCTCGCGCACCGGCTGCCGGATCTCCGCTTCGGAGACCCCGGCGACACGCAGCGGCAGCGCGATATTGTCGTGCGCGGACAGATGCGGGACCAGCCGGAAATCCTGGAACACGACGCCGATGCGCCGGCGAAACCCCGGCAGCCGCGCGCGCGACAGCATGACGGCGTCCTCGCCGAACAGGCGGATGATCCCGCGGCTCGGCCGCTGCGCGAGGTACAGCAGCTTCAGCAGCGACGTCTTGCCGGCACCGCTGGCCCCCGTCAGGAAATAAAACGCGCCGCTGCCGAGGCTGAAGCTGACATCGGACAGCGTCTCGGCCCCCGTGCCGTAGCGAAGGCCCACATTCTCGAACTGCACGATGTTCGTCATGTGATCGGGTTCGTCATGCGAAGGGTGTCTGCGGCCTCTCTGGCCCGGGGAGGGGCCATGATGCTTTCGCACGGATCGTCGCGCCGCTTCAAGCTTGCCACGACATGCGGCGACGTGCTTAGATTCGTCGGTAAAGGACGCGTTCCGGCGACCTGAAGTGAAGCGTCCGCATGATCCTCGAATGCCCCGAATGCACGACCCGCTATCTCGTCCCCGACAGCGCGATCGGGCTGTCGGGGCGGACGGTGCGATGCGCCAATTGCCGGCATAGCTGGTTCCAGGATCCGCCCACCCCCGACGCCGATCCCGCGCCGCCCCCGCCGCCCTTGCGAGCGCCTCCGGCCGCCCCCGCCAGCGATGCGATCGTCGCAGCGGTCGCCGATCCCGTAGCGCCGCCCGTCTTCGTCGAACCCTATGTCGAACCGGCGAGCTATGACGCCTTCGCGGCGCAACCGCCCTTTCGCCCGCGGCGCAACATGGCGCGCCGCTGGACCTATATCGCCGCCGCCGCCGGGCTGCTGATGCTGGTCGCGGTCGCCGCGATCGTCTGGCTTGGCGCGCCGGGGATCGCGGGGCGGCTCGGGTTGTCGATCGCCTCCGACGAATCGCCGCTGAAGCTGAAGGACAACCCGATCGAGCGGCGGCAGCTGGAAAACGGGTCCGAACTGTTCGCGGTCAGCGGGCAGGTAGTGAACCCGTCGAATGCGATGCAGCGCGTCCCCGACATCCGCGCCGAACTGCGCGATGCGCAAGGCAAGCTCGTCTATAGCTGGACGATCACGCCGCAGCAGCGGTCGCTGTCGGCGGGGGCGACGATCGATTTCAATTCGGCGAAACTGGATGTGCCGGCGAATTCGAAGCGGCTGGAACTGAGTTTTGCCGGCGAAGCCGCGCGCTGACCATGACGAAGCGACCGGTGTGAAGCAGCGCCGCCGCGACCATCCCCGCCGCCGACGCCCAGACCAGCGCCATCGACGCCGCGCCGTGCATGACCAGCAGCCAGCCCAGCCCGCCCGTCACGACGAAATAGGCGACGATGCTGTTGATCCCCGCTGCGACCTGATCGCCGAGCGAGCGAAGCGCATAGACCAGCACGACCTGCGCGCCGTCGAACAGGATGAACGGTGCCCATAAAGGCAGCATCGACCCCGCGATGGCATGGACCGCATCCGCCGCCGGAAAACCCCGGACGATCGTCCGCGCCTCGAACCCGAGCAGCAGCGCCGCACCGGCGAGCAGCCCGACCGCCAGCGCCAGCGCGATCCGCGTCCGCGCGATCGCCGCGACCCGCTGCCCCTCGCCGATCGCGTTGCCGACGCGCACCCCGGCCGCCGACCCGAGCCCGATCGCGATGCCGTAGGTGACGTTATGGACCGCGAACACGATCTGGAACGCGTGCGCGGTATCGTCCCCGAACCGCGTCGACAGTGCGATCAGGATCGAGAAGCCGCCGAGTTCGAGCCCCGATGCGAGTGCCGGTACGATTCCGAACCGTCCGAGCGCCATCACCCCGGCGATCGTCACGCGCCACGTCCGCAAGCCGCGCGCACGGGCATCGGGCAGCAGCAGCGCGCTCGCGACCATGATGACCGCGCCGATGATCGACGCCACGACAGTCGCACTCGCGGCACCCACCGCGCCCCGTCCCGCAAATCCGAGATGCCCGCCCGACCACGCCCAGGCAAGCAGCGCGTTGAGTGGCAGGATCGCCATGTTCACCGCCGCCACGCGCCGCGGCCGCGACACGCCTTCCAGGAAGAAACTGGCGGCGACGATCAGCAGCTGGAACGGATAGGCGACCGCCATCACCCGTACGACCGCAGCGGCGGGATCGATCAGCGCCGCCGCGACGCCCAACCCCCGAAGCATCGGTGCCGCCCCGAACCATAGCAGCAGCGCGGCCGCGATCCCGATCCCGAGGCCGAGTGCCAGGCCGTCGCGCAGCGCCGCGCCGGTGGCTACGCGGTCGCCGGCACCATCCGTGCGTGCCGCCGTCACCAGCACGCCCGACAGCCAGGCAAGCCCCGTGACGATGCCGACAAAGGTCAGCGACCGGCTGGCACCGAGTGCTGCGACCTGGTGCGCCCCGACCAGTCCCACGACCACGACATCGGTTACGTGCAGGATCGTCCAGTTCAGGCTGGTCAGGATCACCGGCCAGGCCAGGCTCGCGATCCGCCGCACCTCGCCGGGCGCGGGACCGGTCGTGTCGAATGGATCGGTCGTCGGCATCGCGGGGGCGCTAGCCTGCATGGGCGGTGGCGGATAGCCCCGCCGCTTGCGGGACCGATTGGCGTTGCAGCCGCCGATGCGCTTTGCTACGGGCGCTCGGCTACCTGCCGCGGGGCGTTCGCGCCGGCGGTTGTATCACGTGCGGCCGTGGCGGAATTGGTAGACGCGCAACGTTGAGGTCGTTGTGTCCGAAAGGACGTGGAAGTTCGAGTCTTCTCGGCCGCACCATCGATACTCCGGGGAAGTGGCCGGGCAGGGCCAGGCCTTCGATCGCAATTGGAGACGCCCTACACATGCGCGCCTATGCCGGCCTCCTGCTGACCCTACTGACGCTATCGGCGTGCGCCGCGACGCCGTCTTACCGGCACGAGGTGGCGAGAGGCCCGTTTTTCTCCCCGATCGCTTTTTTTGGTGGGGATACGGTCGGCGAGGGATCGCTGAAGATCGATCTGATGCATGCCCGTCCGGTCCATGTCGTCGGGCATGGGCAGATCGAGGCCGACGGGACGCTTACATTGGTCCAGCATGTGCGGGAGGGCGCTAAGCCCGAACGCGTTCGTACCTGGCATATCCGGCCGATCGGCGGCGATCGCTACACCGGCACGTTGAGCGATGCCACCGGGCCGGTCAGCATGGAAGCGCGTGGCGACATCGTGCGCATCCATTATAGTGCGAAGGGCGGGTTCGCGGTCGCGCAATCGCTGTTCCTGCAACCCGGCGGCCGGGTCGCGATCAACCATCTCGTGGTCCGCAAGGTGGGCGTCCGCATCGCCGCGTTGCGGGAGACGATCACCCGGCAGTAACGGTCTGCAACTTCCCGCCCGTCCAATGGTTTCGCCGCCATAGCTTCAACAGAGACCGGTGACATGGCGGAACGGGACAATAAAGACACCAGCCGCCGCGCGATGCTGGCCGGGGCGGGCATGGCGACCGCGATCGGGATGGCGGCGGCAGCGCGTGCCCAGGTGCCGGCCGATCCACGCACCGCAGGCCCGATCGTGGCGGGTCGCGATACGCAGCTGGGCGGCAAGGTCGCGTTCGTGACCGGTGCCGCGCGCGGGATCGGCCGGGCGATCGCGGTCGAAATCGCCGCGAACGGTGCCGACGTCGCGATCTTCGACATTGCGGGCTATGTCAGCCCCGCCTCGAACGCAAAGCCCGCGACGCCCGAGGAGCTTGCGGAAACCGCGCGACAGATCAAGGCGCTGGGCCGGCGGTGCATCGCGATCAAGGGTGACATCCGCCGCATCGGCGAATTGCGCGCCGCGCACGACCGCGTCGTCGGCGAATTCGGCCGGATCGACATCGTCGTCGCCAACGCGGCGATCCAGCGCTGGCGCGACCTGGCGGAGATGCAGGACAGCGACTGGAACGACGTCATCGACAACAATGTCAACGGGACCGCCAACACCGTCCGCGCCTTTTGCGGCAGTATGCTCGCGCAGGGCAGCGGCCGGTTCATCCTGGTGTCGTCGATGCAGGGCAAGCACGGGACCGCGGGGGCATCGTCCTATTCGGCGTCGAAGCACGCGATTATCGGGCTGATGAAATCCGCTGCCGAGGAATTCGGCAAGAAGGGCGTGACGGTGAACTGCATCCTGCCGGGCCTCGTCGACACCGCGCTGACGCGCTACCCCGCGCGCTGGAGCCATGTGATCGGCGAGACGCAGGACGATCCGCCCAAGAACCCGACCGAGGCGGAAACGTGGAACAACCGCACGCCGCGCGTGCCGCTGCGCGTCGCCTGGCTGCGCGCGGAGGATATCTCGCCGATGGCGGTGTTCCTGGCATCGGACGCGTCGGCGATGTGTTCGGGGGCCAATTTCGAGGTGACCGGCGGCGACAGCGCGCAGGACGTATAGCTAAAGCGCGCGCAGGACCGTGGCGGGGCGGGCGCGCAGCGCGGTCAGGCTGCCGAGCAGGCCGATCCCCATCGTCACGATGGTTGCAGCCGCCAGCGTAAGCGCGACGACGTCCCAATCGGGGGCCCAGGCGAGCTGGAACACACGGGTGACGACATACCAGCCCGCCCCGCACCCGACCGCCAGCGCCACCGCGACGAGGATCAGCGACAGCAGGGCATATTCGATCGCCTGCGCCACCAACACCTGCGCGCCGCTGCCGCCGAGCAGCTTGAGGATCGTCGCATCATAGCGTCGCGTACGCCCCGACGCGGCGACTGCGCCGACCAGCACCGCGATGCCGGCCGCGACCGTCACCGCCCCCGCCGCACGGATCGCCAAGGCGATCTTTCCCAGCAATTCGCCGATCTGCCCGATCACGTCGCCGACGCGTACCAGGGTCACCGACGGCAGCGCGGCGGCGACTTGCCGCGCGATCGCCCCGTCGCGCGCAGGGGCGGCATAGACGCTGGCGAGGAGGCCATGTGGTGCCTCCCCGATATAGCCGGGCGAGAAGACGATCGCGAAGTTGAGCCCGAGCCCGCCCCAGTCGATCCTGCGCAACGCCGCGATCCGCGCGGGGACATCGACGCCCAGGACGGATATGGTCACTTGGTCGCCGACGTGCAGGCCGAGCGCCTCCGCGGCTCGGTCCTCGATCGAAACGAGCGGCGGGCCGCGGTAATCCGCGCGCCACCACCGCCCTGCCACGACGATATTGCGCGGGGGCACGGTCGCCGACCAGGTCAGCGTCCGGTCGCCGCGAAGCACCCAGACCCCGGGCGGCAGCGTCTTCATATCGGCGATGCGTACGCCCTTCAGCGCGACGATCGATCCGCGCAGCGACGGCACCGCCTCGATCCGCGCGCCCGGCGCGGCGGCGGTCACGACGGTGCGGAAGCGCGTCGCATCGTCGGGCTGCAGGTCGATCGCGAAGAAGCGCGGCGCGGTGGCGGGGGCGGTGTGCTGCAGTTCGGCAGAGACGCTGGTGTCGATCGTCGCGAGCCCGACGAACAGCGAAAAGCCGAGCCCCAGCGCCACCACCAGCCGGTCGGTCTGCGCGCCGGGCCGGTGCAGATTGGCGATGGCGAGCCGCAACAGCGGCCGCCGCGGCCGGGGGACCCGGGCGGCAACGGCGCGGATCGCCAGTCCGGCCAGCCACAAGGCAAGGATCGTCGCCGCGGTCCCGGCGACGAACCCAAGCGCCAGCGGTCGATCCGATGCGGTCAGCACCGACAGCGCGACGAGCAACCCCAGCAACCCGGCGATGCCCGCCAGCACGCGTATCGAAGGCAGCGTGCGCCGTGCCAGCATATCGCGCAGCAGCGTCGCGGCGGGCACTTGCCGGGCGCGGGCGAGCGCCGGCAGCGCGGACAGCAGCGCGACGATCAGCGACAGCGCGACCGCGACGCCGAGCGGTACCGGATACAGCGCGATCCGCGGCGGCACCGGCAGAGCATCCCCCGCCGATCGCGCGACGATCCACGGTACCGCCGCGCCGACCGCGACCCCGGCACCGATTCCGACCATGGCGACCAGCGCCAGCTGCGTCAGGAACATCGTCGCGATCGTCCGGCTGTCCGCGCCGAGCACCTTCAGCGTCGCGATGATCCGCGTCTTGGCGCCCAGATACGCCGCCACCCCGCTCGCGACCCCGACGCCGGCGATGGCCAGCGCGGCGAGCCCGACGAGCAGCAGGAACTGCCCCAGCTGGGCGATCCCGCGTTTCAGCCCGGTCGCCGCCTGCGCGCTGGTCCGTCCGCTCCATCCGGCACCCGGGAACCGCGCGATCAGCTGGTTGCGAACCGCATCCGGATCGGCGTGCGCGGGCAGCAGGAGATGGTAGCGGGTCTCGTACAGGCTGCCGGGCTGGACCAATTGCGTCGCCTGCAGGCCGTCCATGTCGAGAATGACCGAGGGCCCGAGCGTGAAGCCGGCGCCGAGCCGGTCGGGTTCGTCCGCGATCACCCCCGCTACCGTGAAGCGTGCCGCACCGATTCGCACCGGGCTGCCGATACGAAGCGCCAGCCGGTCGGCCAGCGCCTGCGCGACCGCGATCTCCGGACCGCGGGGCCGGCGTCCGCCGGGCGCGAGTTGCAATCGTCCGACCAGCGGCCAGGCCGAATCCACGCCGCGCAGGTTGACCAGCGTCGGTGCCAGGCCACCGCCCGGGTCCGCCATCGCCCGCATGCCGATCGTCGCGGACAATCGACCCGCGTCGGCGAACGCGGCGGCCTCCGCGACGGTGGCGCTGCGCTGCGATACGGTCAGCTCGACGTCGCCGCCCAGAATCGTCCGCCCCTGCGCGTCGAGCGCGGCGAGCATGCTGGCGGACAGGCTGCCGATCCCCGCCAGCGCGGCGGTGCCGAGGAACAGGCACAAGGCGAGCAGCAACAACCCGCGACCGCCGCGCCTGAGGTCGCGCACCGCCAGCCGAAGCGCGATTGTCATGCGCGGCGGTCGGAGACGATTCGGCCGTCCGCCAGCTCGACGACCCGCGCGCACCGCGCCGCCAATACCGGGTCGTGGGTGATGACGAACAAGGTCGTTCCCGCCGCGGCATGGCGCGCGAACAGCAGATCCATGATCGATGCACCCGTGACGGTGTCGAGATTGCCCGTCGGTTCGTCCGCGAACAGCAAGGCGGGCCGGCCGACGAGTGCGCGCGCGATCGCCACGCGCTGCTGCTCGCCGCCCGACAATTGCGCGGGGTAATGCCTCGTCCGGTGGCCGAGCCCGACCGCGGCGAGTTCGTCCGCCGCGCGCGTGAACGCATCGCGCTCGCCCGCCAGTTCGAGCGGCACCGCGACGTTTTCCAGCGCGGTCATCGTCGGCAACAAGTGAAAGGCCTGCAGCACGATCCCGATCCGCCCCCGCCGGGCAATCGCCAGTGCATCCTCGCCAAGCGTGCCGATGTTCAGCCCGGCGACACGCACATCGCCCCCGCTCGGTCGCTCGAGCCCGGACAGCACCGCCATCAGCGACGATTTGCCTGATCCCGATGGCCCGAGCAGCGCGACGCTTTCGCCGCCGGCGACGCGAAGGTCGATCCCGCGCAGGATGTCGACGCGTGCCGGAACCCGTCCAAGCGACAGCGACAGATTGCGCACGTCGATCAGATCGGCCACGGGCGGTTCGATCGTCGGAGAAGCCGGTGCGGATGCCATATAGCCTGCGATACGGATGCCGGGGCCGGTCTGTCCACCGCGCGTTGCTGACGCTGCTGATCTTCGCCACGTCGCCGGCGGTCGCTTCGCCAACGCAGCCCGTCGTCTGGGCGTTCGGCGACAGTCTGGTGGCGGGTTACGGCCTGCCGCCCAACCAGGGTTTCCCAACGCAGTTGCAGGCCGCGTTGTGCCAAGCTGGGGTGGCGGCGACCGTTCGCAACGGCGGGGTGGCTGGCGATACCGTCGCGCAAGGGCAGGCGCGGCTCGCCTGGGGGCTCCGCGGCCTCGGCACGCCGCCCGATCTCGTGATCGTCGAACTGGGCGCGAACGACATGCTGCGCGGGCTGCCGGTGGCGCAGGCGCGCGCGAAGCTGGATGCGGTACTGACCGAATTGCAGCGCCGCCATATCCGCGTGCTGATCGCCGGGATGCGCGCCGCACCCAATATGGGGGCGGACTATGCGCGCGGCTTCGATGCGATGTACCCCGCGCTCGCCAGTGCGCATCGCCTGCCGCTCTATCCCTTCTATCTCGACGGCGTCGCCGCGAACCGTGCGCTCATCCAGGCGGATGGACTGCACCCCAACGCGCGCGGCGTCGCGATCATCGTCGCGCGGATGCTGCCAGCGGTGCGCGCCGCGCTGAGGGCCGCTGCGCGATGACCGACTTCGCCGCCACCCGCGCGCGCTTCGTTCTGCCCGAAGACGTGATCTATCTCGACGGCAATTCGCTCGGGCCGTTGCCGCGCGGCGTCGCGGCGCGGGTGCAGGCGGTGGTGGCGGACGAATGGGGGGGGCTGCTGATCCGCGCCTGGAACGATGCCGACTGGATGGGGATGCCGGGCCGCGTCGGCGACCGGGTCGGTCGACTGATCGGCGCACCGCCGGGCAGCGTCGTGATGGGCGATACGCTGTCGGTGAAGGTCTATCAGGCGCTCGCCGCGGCGTTCGACCTCGTGCCCGACCGGCGCATGATCCTGTCGGACAGCGGCAATTTCCCGACCGACCTGTACATGGCGCAAGGGCTGATCGCCTCGCTCGACCGCGGGCACGAATTGCGGATCGTCGCGCCCGAAGCGGTGATGGCGGCGATCGACGACAGCGTCGCGGTCGTGATGCTGACCGAGGTCGATTACCGCACCGGGCGGCGGCACGACATGCGGGCGATCATCGCGCGCGCGCGCACGGCCGGCGCCGTCGTCATCTGGGATCTTGCACATTCCGCAGGCGCGCTGCCCGTCGATGTCGCGGCGGCCGACGTCGATTTCGCGGTCGGATGCACGTATAAATACCTGAACGGCGGACCCGGATCGCCCGCCTTCATATATGTCGCCCCCCGCCTCGCCGACCATGTCCGCCCCGCGCTGTCGGGATGGATGGGGCATCAAGCACCCTTCGCATTCGATCCCGATTACCGTCCCGCAGGCGGGATCGAGCGGATGCGGGTCGGCACGCCGCCGGTCCTGGCGCTCGCCGCCCTGGATGCCGCGCTCGATATATGGGACGCGGTCGACATGGCCGATGTCCGCGCCGCGTCGCTCACGCTGTCGGCCCGCTTCATCGCCGGGATCGAGGCGCGCTGCCCCGACCTCGCCCTCGCCTCCCCGCGCGACGGCGCGATGCGTGGCAGCCAGGTTTCGTTCCGCCACGGCGAGGGCTATGCGATCATGCAGGCGCTGATCGCTCGCGGCCTGATCGGCGATTTCCGCGCCCCCGACATCCTGCGCTTCGGCATCACCCCGCTCTATATCGGCGAGGCGGAGATCGACGCTGCGATCGATATCATCGCGTCGGTGACGGACGGCCGGTCGTGGGACGACCCCGCCTATCGCCGGCGCGGCGCGGTCACCTGATTGCGCAGCACGACGGATACCGGCCCAGCGCGGCGAGGAGGCCGAGCGCGCCAAAACCCATTCGCATTGCATTGTCCTTCACGATCATCGTTTTGCCATCGCGATCTGCGTGGTGGGGAAAGGCGTGGGGACAGGTCAGCGTCCCCAGCGACGCATAGCCTTGCGGCGTGATGGGCGCCCCAAGGGCAAACGACAGGAACGGCCATCCGCGGCCTCGATCTTCGGTACCGCATTGGTGCCCGCCGCGATCTGGAAAAATCCGCGGTCGTCTGTGCTGCCGAATCGCGCCGGGGACATGGACCGCAGCGTCGGCAACGGGTGTGCCGTCGTCGCAGGGCGATCTTGCCCATGCTGTAGCGGACGCGCGCCTGACCCAGCAACCGTCCGCCTATCCTGCGGCTGGAGCAGCATGTCGAACCCCGCCGGCCGACGGGCGCTGACCCGCGGGGCCTCGTCCGCCGCCCGCACGACCGATCCGCAACACAGCGCCGCCATCGCGAGCGCGAAGGCAACGCAACCTGGCACCAAGGATGCCGCGGCTGGGATATCGCGCCGTGATCGCGCGTGGCCGCTACTGAGCCGCGAGGACGAGCGTCGGCGTGCCCGAATAACTGCCCGCGGTCGCGCTCGACAGCGCCGCGGATCGCAGGATGACGATCAGGCTGGCGGATGTCGTGTTCACCAGCGTGCATGTCCGATCGACGAGGCCGTCGGCAAAACCGCCGATGGTCGTGTTCGCCGCCAGCGCGGAGCCCGACGACTGGTTGGACGTCGCCGCCCATTGCACTTCGTAAGGAACAGGGGCGGCACTCCCGGCCAGCGTCAAGGCATCGCCCGTTCCGCTGCTCGCGCGAAGGATGAAGTGCGCGGGCGCTTCGCGCGGATACGCAGCGTGACCCTGCCTGTCACGCCAACGGCTTTGCAACGAAGCGACCGGCAGCGGGACAGCGGTTTGCGCGCGAAGGCAATGGAAGACACCGCGCCGCCGCGATCATCGGCGGTCGCGCGGTCCATGATCCGAATGCAATGCGGCCTGGACGACCGGCGCTAAGCCGGGCTGGTCATGAGGCCGACCGCCAGTCTTGGGACATTGTCCAGGCGGACGGGGGATCGACGAGTTGCACGATGCTGGGAGGAATGGCAAGACAGGCAGCAGCGCCTGAAGGCGGCGAGCGCCTGACCAGGGCCGTTGCCCTCGGGCAGGCCGCTGAATGCCCGGGCAGCCGAGCTTGATCCTGAAACACGCGTGACTGGCCAGCACAAGCGTCTTATGATCCGCTCATGGCTGATCACAACATATTGAATTCAAATCCGAGCACGTACGATCCGCTGCCGCTGGATCCATATGCGTTTTGGCCCGGCGTTCAAGGCCCTATTGCAGGGCTGGGCGGGAGCGCAGCACCTGTTGATCCGGATAACGTCTTCCATACCGCATATTGCACGTTTGCACCCGCACGCATGCGGTTCAACGTACGATTTTCGGAATTGAAGGGGCAGGGGCAGCTGGTGCTTCGTGTCAACGCGCTAAGATCCTTGCCCAATGCGACCGCGACGACAATCGCCACACGCGCGCATATGCTCGCCGACGAGCAGGACCTGACCCTATCGCTCGACGTCGAATGCGAGACGGGGCTGACCTACGCAATTTTGGCAAACCTTATGGACGGGGAGGGAACTGCAGCGGGTCTCGACGTTACCGTGGAAGCCGTCGATACGCCGCGCGATGTGACGGGGTATGCGCGGGCGACCTTCCTAGCCGAAGCTGCGCCTGCAGCGCTTGCGAACCATGTTACATGGGGTCCTGCGACGCTCGAAACGCCTGTATCGCAGATGTGTACTGCCAGGCAATTTCGCGAGCCCGTGTATCGCGAATGGACCCACGCGCTTAACACAGAACCGACGCTGCACCGCAAGCAGTGGGAGTTCATATATATTCTCCAGGCCCTGCGCCAAGCGGGCGCGCTTATACCAGGCGCGCGCGGCATAGGCTTCGGGGTCGGACGCGAACCGCTGCCGGCGTTGTTTGCATCAATGGGGTGCAGCGTCGTTGCAACTGATCTTGCCGCAGACGATGATCGCGCTCACGATTGGCGCGAGACGCAGCAGCACATCGACTCGATCGAGGCGCTCAGACGCCCGGATCTATGTCCCGATCTGTTGTTCGACCGGACAGTATCGTTTCATGCGGCCGATATGACGCGTATTCCGGCCAATCTGCGTGACTTCGACTTCACCTGGTCGTCCTGCGCGTTCGAGCATCTGGGATCGATCGCGGCCGGCCTCGCATTCGTCGAAGCCTCGCTCGATTGCCTGAAGCCCGGCGGGGTCGCCGTGCATACGTCCGAGTTTAACCTGTCGTCGAACGATGACACGATCGACGACGCGGGCACCGTTCTGTTTCGCCGTCGCGACATCGAAACGCTGGCGATCCGGCTGCTTCGCGCCGGGCACGACGTGGCACCACTGTGCTACGACATCGGCACCGAGCCGATCGACGCGCACATCGATGTCGCCCCCTACGCCGACGTCCCGCACCTGAAGCTGGCGCTCGCGGGCTATGTCACCACGTCGTTCGGCCTGATCGTGCGCAAGCGTACCAAGCGGCGGTGGTTCGGGCGGCAAGGTGGTGTTTGATCTCGGTCTTTGAAAGTGCATCATCCATGCGCGAGTAGAAGCAGGCAGGACGGATCAGCCTCTGCACGAGAGCGCCCGCACGCCGACATACGGTTAATGCCTTGTATTGTTCGACGATTCGCTCTGTCACTGTCGTGCGTATGATCCTCTCCTAGGCCGGCCGCTGCAGCAGGAACGTCTGGGAAACGATCCGCTGGCTTCCTCCCGACAGGTCCTCACGCACCTCGAGCACGTCCAAGCCGAGCCGTTTCGCCAAGGCGAAGATATGTCGCTGTGGTAGCGCGTTCATCTCCATCTGCGGTTGGTCGTTCGCAAGATAGGTCGCGGCATCAAAGCCGTAACCGGCAAGGTAGGTCGGGATCTGGAAGACCGCGATGCCACCCGGAGCGACCCGACCGAGAAGATGCCGCAATGTCGCGACCATCAAGGGGGGCGGATTGTGTTGCAGAACGATCAGCGTGACCAGCAGATCGCATTCGGGCAGGGTCGTCAGAGCGTCGACCGTCTTGATCGAACGAAACGTCGCGTTTCCGATGTTGTGCTTCGTCGCCTGCTCGCGGGCGATCGCCACATGCGGTTCGGACACGTCCACCCCGGTCACCTCCGGAAAGCGCTTGGCCAGCGCGAGCGAGAGGCGTCCGACGCCACAGCCGAAATCGGTGACGCGACGAATGTCGGTCGGGTCGATCCCGTTGCGCCGTAGCGTCGCGATCACGCGTTCGACGTCGCCTGTGCCACTATTGTAGAATTCGTCCACGCTGCTGTCGATGCTTTGCTTGCGATAGCGATCGTCGGTGAGCATCGACCAATAGGGATCGTCCGTTCCCAACGCGTTCCACGCCGCTGCAATTCGATCAAGCATGAGGGCAAGCTGTTCGCTCGTCGCCGACGGATCGACATGGTCCACCGCCTCGTTGAGATGTGCGCCGATTACCGCGTAAGGCCATTGTTCTATGAATTCCTGCGATGTCAGGAATTGGCGACGCAAATCGCCGATCGAGGCTGCACCTGTTCGATGCAGTACCCCTTCGTCCTCCGGTTCCCGGCCGAGGATCAACCGGTAAGCCCACAAGGCCTCTTCGCGTGAAACGGGCATTGATCAGTCGTCCTCGAAAATCGAAACGCTATAGATACCATGCATCTGCGGAAATGCGCGGCTCGACGGTCAGTGTGTCGCGGCGGAATTCCGGATGGAAGCCGGGGTCGTCCTCGATCCAGCGCTGCCAGCGCTCAAGGAACATGGCAACCTCGTTCCCCGGCGGAATCGTCTCCTCACGCGAAGCCTTTTCCGCGTGCGTCAGCTCCGCGTGCGGGGTGTAGAGGATGCGGTAACCGGCGCTCCGCATCCGCAGACACAGGTCGATATCGTTGAATTCAAGCGTGAACAATTCATCAAACCCGTCGACCGCTTCGAGCACGGCACGCCGGGTTGCGAACACTGCCCCGGTGACCGCCGAACAGGCGCGGTGGACCAGGCCCCAGTCGCGGTACGTTGCCGCTTTCGCGCGGCGCTTGATCCAGGGATGGATGCAGGTGCCGAAGGGCCCGAGGACGATGCCCGCATGCTGGATCGTTCCATCGGTGTAGAGCAAGCGGGGACCCACCCCGCCGACATCGTCCTCAACCGCGAAGGTCATCAGCGCGCGCAGCCAGCCCGCGTCGGTCACTTCGACGTCGTCGTTCATCATCACGATATGTTCGGTCGTCGCGGCGCGCCACAACATGTTCATCTTTGCCGCATAGTTGAACGGCACACCATCGGGGCGTGGTGTCGGCAAGCGGATCAGGTCAAACGGACGTTCCTTCGTCAGCCACCCGGCTTCGCTCTCGACGTCGTCGCCGACGATCACGGTCAGCTTGTCAGCCGGCCAGTCGGTACGTGCCAGGCTGTCGAGAAACCGCTCGACATAGGTCTGTTCTCCGTTCGCGACGGGGGTACGCCGCGTCGGCACGACGATCGTCACCGCGGGCTCGACGCCGCGCAGGTCGCGCGTCAGTTGCAGCGTATCGGGCCGCAGGCCGTCGGCAATATGGTAAGCGTCGAACAGCGGCTGACGGTCGAGGAAGGTGCGCCGCGCCGCGCGTTCGACCTCGGGCCGGTCGCCCAGATGTGCGAGCAGCACTTCGGGGATGCGCGCGACCGACAGGCCATCGCCGACCACGCGCAGCACCAGGTCGTCGAGCGCGAACTGCCCCTGCACCCAATCAATTCCGCCTAACCGCGCAACGACGTCGGCGCGGGCGATCACCGGGGTGCCGATATAGCCTTGCGCGCCGAACTGGACCAGGTCGAAGCGCGGTTTCAAATGGATCTGGTCAGCAAGCGTCAGCCCGCCGAGCGCTATGTCGTCGCCGTAGAACACCGCCGCATCGGGCCGCATCGCCGCATGGCGCGCGACGATGCTGCCGAGCAAGGGCGTTACCCGCGTGGCCGCGGGCGCGAAGAACAGCCAGTCGGTCTTATCCTCGACGTCGGGCATGTCGCCCGTGGGGCGACCATTCTCGTCGAGCGAGACGATGTGCAGCGTCTTGCCGAAGTCGCCGCGTTCGATCGGCATCCCGGCGTCGCATCGGCTTTCGATCGGTCGCTTTTGCGCGCGCGACACCGGCTTGTCGGTGAACAGCGCATTGAAACTATGCTCGATCGCGCGCGCGACCGTGTCGAGCGACAGGTCCTGCGCGATTCGTGCCGCCGCGGCTTGCCCGACCATCTCGGTGCCTGCGTCAACGCGGTTCGCTACCTCGCGAAGCGTCTGCGCAAGCGCATCTTCGTCGATCGCCGCCCAGCGGCCGTTCCTGGTATAGTGGCCATAATCCTTTGTCAGCTTGATAGGATGGGCGAGCACGGGGTAGCCGACGCTTGCGTCGAGGAATTGCCGTGTCCCGCCGAAATCGGTCGCAATCACCGGCTTGCCCATGCCCATCGCCTCGGCAACCGTCAGTCCGAAGCCTTCGGACGAATGTGGCGACGCATAGATGTCGGCGGCGGCCAGCAGGTCGTACAGGTCGGCGGCCGTCATCGTCCGGTCGATGATGACGACGCCCGGCGTGGCTTCGACCAGCTTGATCAACGCCGCGCCCTCTTCATGCCGGTCGTGCACGTTCTTCGTTTTCAGGACAAGCGACCAGCCGCATTCGCCCAAGCCCGATCGATCGAACGAACGGATCAGCGCCATCGGGTTTTTGCGGACGAGATAGCTCGCGCCGTCGAAGATATAGAGAATGAAGCGACCGGCTGCGATGCCGTTGCGCTCTAGGATTTCGGTCCCCGCCTCGGGCACCAGCGTTCGCGAATGTACTATCACCGGATGCGGCACCACGTCGACGGGTGCCTCGTCGGCGGCGGCGAACACGTCGGCGTTGTAGCCGCTCGGTGCCCAAATGCGATCCACCGACGCAAAATCGGTCCACCACGCCTTGGGAATATGTTCCATTTCCCACACCCAATAGCCGATGCGCTTGGTGGCGCGGGCGATCGCGGCGCGCTGGTCGTGGGTCAGTAGCGCCCAGCTGTCGGGGTTGAGATGGACGACCGCGATGTCGGCGTCGCCGCGAAAATCCTGGACATCATGCGACGCGTCGAGCGGACGGTGGATATGGAACGGCTTCTTGATGGGGTGCATGTTCAGGCGAACGCCGGTACGCCGGATCGCCGCGCTGATGGTTCGGCTCGCCGAACCAAGGCCATTGTCATAGTTCCAGGGGCCGTAGAACGCGACCTTGTACGGCTTCTCCGGAAGCCGTTCCTCGGTATCGTTCGCGGGCTTTGCCAGTAGGGGGAACCCGGGGGGAGGCGTGGGTTCGCCCATTGCGTAGGCAAGCGTTCGGTCCAGTAACGCCATGTCGAAACCGGCCTTCCCCATAGCGCCGCGAATGTCCTTCGCATCGATATGCGGAAATTGGCCACGCAGGAGCAGCAGTTTGACGAACGGGAAATCCTCTTTCAGCAGCGCCTGCGGTGCGAACAGCGTCGGGTTGCGCGCTTCCTCGATCGGATAGAGCGCCTCGGCCGAGAATCCCGCCTCGCGCATCCTGCGCGCGAGCGTCACCTCGTAGGCGTCGATGATCGCATCCTTGTCGGTAAGGCTTCGAACGCCGCGGACGAAGAACTGGAAAGCGTACGACGCCGCCGCCTTTCCGGACAAGGCGAGAAAATAGCTTTGCAGATGCCAGCCACGGTCGAGCGTCTCCGTCAGCGCCTGCACATCGGTGTCGCTCTCGCGGATACGAGCGATCAGCCGTCCGAATGCGCCATTGGTCGACGGTCCGAAGATGCTGTCGTTCGTTATATATAGCCTGGAGGCGGAGAACAGCGCGGGGTGAAGCAGGAGCAAGTGCGACCATGCCGCAAAGTCGAACCCTCGATTTTCGCGAACGACGACCACATCGGCAAGATCGAGGACGTGCGGTGCGATCAGCGTCGGGCGGTCCGCCTGGACGACGAGGGCGATCCGGATTCCGGCACGACGGAAGCCTTCAAGATAAGCCGGAACGTGCGGCTTTACCATGCCCGATGGAGCGTGAGCGACGACGATCACCCATTCGCCGCTGACGGGGACAAACGGCTTGACGATCACGACGCGTGCCTCGTCGAGCGGCGCGCCGGGCACTGTCGCCGGCGGGGGCACCGAGATGCGGACCGGTGAATTGGCGAGCGGTTCGCGCGTGCGCGCGTGACGAACATGAACCTCGATGTCGCGTCCGACGAAGGCGGCAGGGTCGAACATCGCGACGAATCCGACCTCGAGAGCGCCATAGCCTGCCTCGAACACGTCCTTGCGCTCGCGGTGCGCGACGGCGGTAGCGATGCGCTGGTCAGCGACGAGCAATTCGAGTTCGGCGGGCTCGTCGAGCTGGTCGGGATTGAGTGCCCAGCCGGTGACCCGTCCGGCTTCTCCCAAGTCGATCACACCGATGAAGCGCCCGCCCGGCACATTCCTGCCGCTCTGCTCCCCCTGGTTCGTTACCCGTTCGTCGGCAACGCGCAAGAACGGCAGCAGCTCGGACGCGGCAAGTTCGGTCGCGGCAGCATCGTTGCCGTTCTCGGCAAAGCTTGCGCGATAAGCGAGCGCGGCCTCAGCGAGGCGACGGCGCTGCTTGTGCAGGTGGCCGATGTTGAGCAACAGATCGGCGTCGTGCGGCCGCAGCGCCTGCGCGCTGGCATAGGCTTCCTCGGCAGTGTCTAGCCGGCCGGCCTCCTTGGCGGCGTGGCCCAGCTGCACCCAGATGTCGAAATCCTGCGGATATGCGTCGAGGTGCCGGCCATAGGCGTCGGCGGCAGTGCCCCAGTCGCGGGCGTCGCGCGCCGCGTCGCCATCGTCGCGGTCGCGCGAACGGGGGGCGTCCCGCCCGGGCGCGCCGCTGCGAAGGCCACGAAAGATCGAACGCAATAGGTCGGTCATGATGGTTCCCACTCGGTCAAGGGCATTGCCAGCGGGCGACAATGTTATCAAGCCGACCATCTCTATATTTGCCTAAGAGAATGACGCAGCGCGCGGCGCGCGCTAGGGGCAGCCGCCATGACTGCTATTCTGCTCGATCCTTTCGGCTTCCAGCCCGCGCTCGCCAGCAAGGTGTCGGGGCTTGGCGGCAACGATCCCGGCCCCGACCCCGCCTATGTGTTCCATACCCCTTATATCGCGCTACCCGAGCCTGCCTACGAACTGGCGTTCGCCTTCTCCGATCTGCGCGCGAGCGGCGGCGCGCTGGTGATCCGGGTCAATGCGATCGCCGATAGGCCCGGCGCGCAGGCGGCGATGGTCGCGACCGAACAATTCCGCCTGCCCGACCTGGCGCGCCGGTCCGGAGGCGCACGGCTGCGCTTCGACGCGGGGCCGGCGCGGCGATACGCGGTACTTGGCCATTTCTATGCAGACGAACTCGCCTCGGCGACACGGCTGACGCTCGAACTGACCCCGATCGTCCGGCCGATTGAGGAAGCGCCGAGCCGCGTCCCGCCCACGGCCGCCGCCGAGACCAATATGCTGATCGTCCGCCGTCCGCCGTCGCTGGCCGTGCCGTTGTCGCAGCACGCCACGGTACGGCAGCAGGCGGAGGCGGAGCGTTCAGGCAATACGAAGCCGTGGATCGTCGCCTTCGTCGACCGCGTCCGTGCCGCTTATGCGATCAGGACGGACGCGGCGCTTGCGGCGGTCGGCCCGATCCCCGCCGATCTGGCAGCATCGCTAGCTCAGCATGCCGCCGTCGCGCACCACGCGGACGCCGACACCCTTGCCCCCGCCGACTGGCTCATCGTGGGAATTGAGGACGCGCCCGGCCCACCTTCCGACGCCCCGCGCCAAGCGCTGGCACCGCTGCGGCCCGGCGGCATTGGGCTGGTTCTGCTCCCGCTCGCGATCGGCGACCCGCCGCCTGGTGCGTTCGCGTTCAGTCGCGTCCAGCGGCTTGCGGTCGAGATGCTGTCCTACGGCTACAACGTGACGCAGATCGCGGTCGACTTGGGCGATGCGGTGGTGGAGAACGGGGTGACGCCGTTCGTGATGATCGTGCGGCGTTAGAGTCGTTTCCATTTAGGTTGAAGCATATCCTGAGTTCCTCAGATAGTTGGCG